>JAKFUT010000163.1 GCA_021732565.1 Candidatus Obscuribacterales bacterium | reverse complement strand
GATTGTAGTGGAACTCCCAATCGTCTGCCCACCCATCTTCATCGATAGCTCGGCTATACTGAGCAAATGCTAGATCTCTCCGCCCGTCCAGACTATATAAGCGAGCCATCTTTGCATAAACACCCCCGTGGGACTCTCTGTAACTCTGTCCATCGATTGTCAGATGTCTTTCTGTCGAGTAGATGCATATGCACTTCGCCGGTTGGTGAAGCGCGTCTGCATTTCGCTGATGTTGCTGATGTTGGGCGATCTTATACTCATCGTCATCCCAGTCAAAGGCCCACTCTTGCTCTTCCTCGGAAGGACTTAAATCCAGCTGCAGAATTTTTTCGTAATCGTGAAGAGCACCTGCCCAATCACCACATTGCTCTCGAGCATAAGCACGCCACACATAGGCAATTCGCAATGGTGGTCCAATACTGATGATGGCCGTGTAATCCTCACCTGCATCTGCATAGTTACCAATGCGCTCATAAATTAAGGCACGCTTTCTAAAGCAAAAGCAGTGCCCGCACGTGTCATTGTCATCGGGAAGGGCGCTAAGGACGAGCGAGTATTCCTCAATTGCGGCCATGTCATGACCTAAACGAGCAAGTATCTCCGCCCTTCCAAAATGTGCTTGCAAGCAATCTTTACTTCCTGGATTAGTCTCAATCGCCTTCGTATAGTCTTCTAGTGCTTTCTCCCAATCTAGTGTCCTAAGAAATCGAACATCTGCTCGACCTTTCAGAGCGTCATAATTGTCTGGTTCAAAAGCAAGCAATGCAGAATAGTCAGATATAGCGGCGTGATCTCCACGCACAGCAGATTCCATCCTGCCGGTAACATCCGTCCACCTGGTGTTCCAGTGCAACCAAGCCCTCCCCAAAAGAGCAGAGCGATCACCGGGAGCAATCGCTAGGATAGCCGAATATTCGTTGATCTCTTCGTCGGAAATGCTTTCGAAAAACCAATCATCGTCGATCGCTCCTGAAAGCCTCAAAGCACACAGGAACTCGGCGTGTATCCGATGAGCCTCAATGTTCTTAGTTTCCAAATGAAGAATCAGCGAACAGTCATCTCGAATTAGTCGTTCTAAATCACACCAGGTCTCAGTCTGAAAATCGCCAAGAGAAGAATACTTATACAATGTCGCAAACTTTATGCATACTCTAGCGCGCCCCAAATACGCATTCATCAGTTTCTTTTCGCACAAGGGCGGCACTTGGTTCGTAGGATCAATCTCGATCAAGCGATAAAAATTCGCCACGGCCTCAGTCCATAAATTCAGCTCATAGTAGCAAGTCGTCCGTATAAGGCAGGCGCGAAATGAGCTAGAAGCATCCTCCTTGCCAGCGAGGATTTCGTCCGTGCAGTCTGACAGCCCACCTTCCCAGTCTTTCAGCCCCATCCGACTTTCCGCTCTGCTGAGGTAATAGGAACATCGTTTCACCGCAGAATCATTTTCATACTCCAAAGCCCGGGTGAAGTCCTCAATGGCTTTCTCTTCGTTGCCGAGGGCTGAGTAAGCAATGCCCCGGTAATAGTAGTGGTCTGAGCATTTCGAGTTGATTGTCAGCGCATGTGTAAAGTCCGTGATCGCTTCTTCTCTAGCTCCAAGTTCAAAGTTGGCGATTCCTCGTTTATGATAGGCTAGGGCAAAACTGGCATTGATCTCTATAGCCTCGGTGTACTCTTCGATGGACCTTACGTAATCCTGGTTCTTGAAATGATTATCTCCCTGTTCCGTATGAAAATTGGCGTCAAAATTCTCGAGAGACGGCTTAACGATTTTGTTTTCTGTTAGGGTGACAGCCGAAGGTTGCGAAGTTGATACTTGCAGAATTCCCCGAAACTCTTCTGGAATATCTAATCCAGGAACATCGCTTAAACGACAGGACAACACGTGTTGAAGAAATTTCGCAACAAGTTTCATGTCAGGCAGCGAATGTAACAACAACTGTTGAAGCGTCAGACTTTCACGAGGATTGTTGAAATCTGCTGCGGATAACAACAGATAGTCTTTCCCCAACTCAAGGTCCGGCTCCAGTGACAGAGCAAGCACTGATCCGTAGAGCAGCCATGCAGAGAAATTATCCATTGTTGCATCAAAGTTAGATCTTGGCTGTATCGGATTTGTGTCCGGGTGCTGAAAGTTGGGATTCCACCCTTCTGACACACGTTGAAGTCCCTCCAGCCCTGGCACGAACATGCCGTCCAAATCCACTAGCTGGACACAACCATCTTCGTTCACCAGAATGTTCTGAGGCTGGAGGTCGCCGTGTGCTATACCTGCATGATTAAGCGCTCTATGCAACTTGCGCAATTGGTCTGCTAGTGAGAAAAGGCGTTTGGAATCTCTTCTCTTCTTTTCTATGTACTTATCTAATGTCTCTCCCGATAGCCAATTCATGATCATTACGGGATACGACACACCCCCCATCTGAACTCCTTCCGGCCTGTATTCGACGACGGATGGAAAGTGAGTCAATTTCAGTTTGTTCTTCAGCGTATCAACAATGGTTCGGCATCTTCTATCGCGGTTTGGGTCATGCCCAACAAAGCATTTAGCCGCCCAACTTCCGTAGATAATCTGGCCGGCAATGTCGTAGTCGATTCGGCAAACAAAGTTGCCAAACAAGCTGAAGCTACGGGCCCCTACATAATCCTTGTGTACTTTTCCATTCTGTAAAATCGGATCACTAAATTTCAAGCGAGGTGCCAGAGGCTCAAAGGCCGCGCGATAATCATCCGTCTGGGGCCAAGCGACCGGAGCTGAGTTATGGAGCTCGTACAAATCCTTGAGAAACGATTCCGTTGATGGAAATCGTCCAGTCTTTTTAGGGCTTATCATTTTCATGAGAAGCCGAGCAAATCCTTCGGAAACTACAATCGGCTTGTCTAGAGATCTCGGATCCATCGGTGCATTAAGTGCTGGAGCCAAGCCTGTAAGGCAGCGGTATAGCGTGTATCCGAGAGCATAAAGATCTCTGTCCTGAAGTGACAGCGGATCTATCGACGGTTGCCAATCAGGCGGAGTAATCCCTAAGCCATTAGAAGACTCCTGAATGTAAAACTCGTTGACGGCGATATTGAAATCGATGATCGTTAAGGCACCACTAGCCTCAGAGATCAGCATGTTGGCTGGTTTGATGTCCAGATGAAATATGTTGCGGTTATGCATATACAACAATGCAGAGCCCGCTTCCTTGGCCAATTTGATCACATCGGCAACAGATAATGTTTCCTTCTCAACAAGGAGAAGCTCTAAGCTTTTCCCTGGTACATACTCAAAAACGCAAAATGATGGACTCTTATCTTTTGCGGGCTCAAAGTGACTTAACTTAGTAATGTTTGTATGTCCCAGTTGTCCTGGAGCTCCCTTTAGCTTGAGCAAGATGTCATGCTCTTTACGCATGCGGGCACAATTGACAGTCGTTGCGAGCTTCAAAACTAATTGGATGTCCATGTTGGTTTCCTGCTCTTTGACTAGATACGTTGCTGCATACGCACCTGGTTCGCCCAACCTTCTAACCACCATATACCTATTTCCAATGACAAAGCCGGGAGATAGATTCTCCCACGACTGTAAAGCTCCTTCGAGAGCCTCAAGGGCGGCATTGGCAGTAGCGAATCGATCGTCAGCAGAAAAGGCACACAATGTCTGGAGCCATTTGTCCAATCCTTCCGATAGCCTCGAATTAATTTCAGAAGGCTTTTTCGGGAATACCGATTTTGCCTTCATCATTTGTAGAAAATCGTCGAAAGCTAATTCTTCTGTAAGAAGTTCAAAGAATATTAGTCCAGCAGAAAAGAGATCCGAACGTTCCGTGGCGTCGCTTAGGGAAAGCTGACATTCACGCGGTTGGTACTGTGTAGAGGCCAGGTGTTTTATCAAAGGTCCAATTGTAACTCCGCCAGCTTTGCCAAAGTCGAATGGTGTAATCTTGACCAATCCATCTTTCAGGAGAATGGATGCCGGCGTGAGGTTTCGATGTATGGCACCGTGACTATGAGCGAAGTCTAGAGCTCTTAGAACCTGCCTAATGATTGATAATTTGTTCTCCAGGCTGAAGCGCTCATATTCAGTTTTATCCAACGCCTCTCCGGCGAAATCCTCCAGGACTGATATCGACAAATCATCGTCTTTGCCGCGAAAAAATTCCTTGACCTGCAAAATATTCTCGTGATATCCCATACTGTGGCAGATCTCGTACGCTCTGCGATGCAACCTCCTCTGAAGTAGCTGCGCAGCAGGAGGAGCGTAAAGGTCAAGATCGTACAGCCTCAGTCGAGCTCGCACTCCCAGCGTGTCGTCGTCTAACGGATCTTTGTTTTCAGCGATGTACTCTGCGAAACCATTCTCTGACTCTCGAATGGTTTCGACAATGTTCCAATGTTCGTATCTCAATGGTGCGGGGCTTGCTTTATCGACAATGGCATCTTCGATTTGCTGCTGTAAGTCTGTAATAATACTTCTGTCGGGATCCGACTCAAAGTAATTCTTAAGCGCTTCGCCCTTACTCAAGTAAACAATGTCCTTAACCTCTGTGAATGGTCCGCTCACTTTTGAGTCTTTGGCTGTCATTAGAACTGTTCCTTGAACCCAGACCCTACCTGCAATGGCTTTTCCCAATTCCAATTCGAGAAGCGTCTTGATTACCTTTGCATGATTGCGAAATTTGGTCAGGGGAGACGGAAAAGTGTCCTTCTCTGTTGACCAGTGACCATCTTTTCTTGTTGTAATAGTTCCTCGGCTGCCTTTGACATCGATTACAAAGACTCTGTGCGGCGAAATCAGCAACATATCGATCTCATAGTGCTGCCCTCGATTAACAATTTCGAAATTATGAATCAACCTGAACGAATCAGGCAGATTCACCTTCAGGTAACTTATGGCGCGAGCCTCCGAAGGGTTCACAGGATTAGAAACCTTTCGGATTAGCATTAAACGTCACCCTATCTTGATTGATTGTTCGCGGCGATCTTCAAATACTTCGTTCAGCTTCTTTTTCGAATGGGGATTCAGATCTAGAAGCCATATCGGCGTTGTGATTCAGCTGCCCCCGTTCCCGTTCGAGACCCGTCAGGCAAATCGCTGAGAGTAATAGTTGCCATGTCTTCTCTGCTCAACCCCTTACTGCCTTTACGTACAATCCGTTTTGACAGATTGCCTTGAACCTCTTCAAATAAATTTCTCACGTCACGGGCATTACCAAAGCGATCATCTCTTTTGCTATACATCGTTGTGAGTAAAGCGCCAAGTGCTTGCCGAGTGTCAGACGCCACTCTGTAGTGGGATTGCTGGCAAAAGTTTTCAAAGATTAGCAGCAACTCTTCCGGTGTGTAATCATCAAAATAGAATTGCTTACTAAATCTCGATTTCAGACCTTGATTGATCGAGAGAAATTCGTCCATTTGTCTGGAGTAGCCAGCGACAATTACAATCAAATCATCCCGATGATCTTCCATGAGCTTCACCAGGGTAGCGATGGCTTCCTTGCCATAAGCGTCTCGCTCATCGGTACACAGGTTATACGCTTCATCGATGAATAGCACTCCACCAAGAGCCTTGCTAACAACTTCTGTCACTAGTTTTGCGGTCTGGCCTGCATATGAAGCTACTAACGAAGATCGGCCCGCTTCAACCAGTTGACCTTTTCTGAGAATTTCCATCCCTTTGAAAAGTTTGGCCAATAGCCGTGCCACGGTTGTCTTGCCTGTTCCTGGATTGCCATAGAATAGGAAATGGCGCGATGATTTCTCCACTGGTAACCCCTCAGAGAGGCGCATGCGCTGAAACGTCAACGAATCTACTAATTCCCCAACTTCCTTCTTAATTGGCTGAAGACCTACCAGTGCATTAATCTGAGCAATTAATTGATCGACACTTGAATTGTCGCCAGAGGTGATTCCGAGATCATGCTGAAACAGATCATCCCTTGCAGGAAGATCTTCCAGTGTTATGGTACTGAGTTCCTTCACTGTTGGCTCTATTCCACTCTGCAACATTCGGCTGAGTCTGGCGGGTTGTTTCCTCTGAGTGATTTCCTCGAACAGCTTTCTTGCATCGCGTGCATTGCCGAATTGTTCATCTCGATTGCAATACAGTTTCTCAAAAATCTTGCGCAGCCCATCTCGCGCTTCAACTGTCATTTTGTATTGCCCTGCGGCACAAAGACCAGCAAAGATTGCCAACAGCTCTCCAGGTTCGTAATCATCGAAATAAAAGTACTTATTGAATCGCGATCGCAGCCCCTCATTTGAGGTAAGGAATTCGTTCATTTTTCCAGTATAGCCGGCTGCAATCACAATCAAGTCGTCACGATGATCCTCCATGAGCTTAACGAGGGTATCAATCGCCTCTCGTCCATAGGAATCGTTCTCATCACGACACAGTGAATAAGCTTCATCGATGAACAACACCCCGCCCAGTGACTTGCGAACCACTTCCGCAACTCGGTGTGAAGTCTGTCCAACAATCGGACTGATGAGCGTTGTTCTATTCGCCTCCACAAACTGACCTTTTCTCAAAATACCCAACGCTTTGTACAGTTGTGCGAGCAATCTGGCAACAGTGGTTTTACCGGTACCGGGATTACCATAGAAGACCAGATGGTTCGCCATCGACTCCCTCGGTAAGCCTTTGTCCGCGCGCATCTTCTGAACGGTCAGATAATCCATTAACTGGTTGAAATCGTCCTTCACTCGTTCCAATCCAACCAGCTTGCCAAATTCTGCTTTTACTCCCTCCACGGTCATAATTTTGGGAGCAGCTGCACCTAATTCATGCTCGACCTTGGTGATGATATGCGACTGAGTTGCAGTTGGCTTTTCACCGAACAGAAATCGGGCGGTGTGTAAATTGGCAACCTTCAACGCCACGACCAAACCGGATCCAGTTTGGTCGTCTATCTGTGCCATAACACTTGTAAAACTTTCGACTTCAGCCAGAGAATCATTGCCCATACTCAGCATCGATTTCTCCACTTGCTCAATTGGCAATGGGGGAGATGCAAGTCCAAAGTGTACGATAATCTTCGCCACCTTAGTCAGTATGGCGGCATCTCGGGCACCACCCGATAAAACCAACCGTACGGCCATCTTAAACAAGATTCGGCCAAATATCTCTCGTGGTCGCTCATTGGCCAGCTCAGGGATCGACAAAAGCACATTTATCCCGGGTTGTAGATCCGAGAAACTCTGTTCGATCTCTTGGAGGAATTGGGCTTCTGTCAGCCCCATCTGTGGAGAAGGGTTCGCTTTTTGGTGAGCGCCACCAGTTGCGCCCTGTGAGGCCGGAGCGGTCCAGCCCGGGGCGGTTAGCCGAACCTCTTCATCGGGCTTCGCCCGCGATACTGACTGCTGCGCTTTGCATAACCAACTAAATAGATCTCGAAAGCGTAACCCATCCAGCTTAAGTGGTTCACGCACGCAAATCTGCTTGAGAATACCCATGTCGGCATTTTCTACACCAACACCAAAGAACGCAAATTCTTTTTGTGCCTCGGCAGCTCTTATCCTCTTCGCCGCAGATTGCCATGAATCAGTTGGTGCACCATCTGTAATCATAAACAGCCAGGGACGATAAAACATGATTCCGTTATTTCTATAAGTTTCCTTTCTTTGGTCCAGCATCTCAATGGCATGAGTAATGGCCTGACCAGTCGGCCTGGCACCCTGTGCTCTCAGGACCGACAAATTAAAGGCATCCGGCGTGCAGAAGTCACATTCCGTTCGAACGGAATTGCCAAAAGTAATCACCGAAACTTCAACTCGGCGTAATGTTACGGAGTCCGCTGCCAGTTCTTTGCGATAAGCGATAAGTCCTGCATTTAACTCATCGATTGGCCGGCCTGACATCGACGCGGAGACATCTAGCAGGAGTATGGATGGAACGCGAGGTTCCCGATTCTCCCCGAAGTCTATATTGGATTGCACCATTTTGCGCCCTCCTGGATTCACATCTCTCGTCCGGACTTATTGGAACTTCGTAACCCAAAGGCACGCTTGGCTGACGATTATATTCCATTCTTACGTCTGAAGTGCGGAGCGATCCTGTGGGATTGCGCATACTCCACCAAAGTCCACTAGCAGTGTTAAGAATCTATTGAAAGAGGGCGCTAATTATCCCTCTTACGATGCCCATTAGGAATAGGTAGACAATCCAGCGCACCGCAAATTCCAAGAGAGAGCCTAGAACCTTAATAATTGGCGATCTCTGTCCCGTGCTTCCTCCATTCCCCGGTACAGTTCCGGTTCCCGCGGCACCATTAACAGCGGACGACGCACCTTGGACTGGTGCAGTCGCACCGGTTCCCGCTGCGACTGCAGGTGAAGGCACTGCATTATTAGCCGGTGATGCACTTACCTTCGGTTTTGGGAGCGTACGTCCCTCGAAATAAATTGCCGATGAGGGAGCGCACCATGGGCAGGAGTGAACGTGAGACGGGAATTTGTGACCGGCCGGGCAAGTCACAAGACTCTGAAGAAGTGCACCTAACTCTCTTCGCCATTGCTCGGCTGTGGGACGAGCACCCATAGCATCAGAACCGGGACCGAACGCCCGCTCGAAATACTCAATCATTCTTGTCGGTAGCAACTGGAAGCCCATCGCATCCTGCGGTGGAGAAATCTCGTGGCGAGAGAGCGCCTGTCTGTCATAGGCGTACATATAGCCTTTGATTGATTCATCCAGTGATACAGGTGGCGAGTTTGCGCCTTTGTATATTCCCGCAAATGGGTGGCGACCCATCATTAGTAGCAGAAATATTTGCACTGCCAAGCCAAAATTATCATGATTGCAGGTTCGCAAAACATGACCAAAACTTTTACCTTGTAGTTCGGGAGGTGTGTATTCAGGAACCCCAACCTCGCAGGGAAACAAACGTCCCGCTCCGCTCACCTGAAACGAATCACAGTCAATTAATCGGATCATGGCCTTGGAATTCACGAGGATGTTTTTTTGATTGACATCACCAATAATATGGTTTTCCTTGTGTACTGTCGCGAACGCTGCGGCACAATTCATTGCGGCATGAACTATGAAAGCATAGTCGGTTGTCGGAAATGCCTTCTTTCGAAGACTGGGGTTATGCAAGCAGACGATCTCGGCGAAATCCTGCTCAACGCGCGGCATTATGTAACCACAAACTTTTCCCGCTTGTTCGCTCACGAGGGACACTGGCCAGGCCGCTATTCTTGCAAGTCCGGGTGATACACCATGGCACATAACTTGCAGTTTGTCGCACTTTGAGCCAGTTACAGGATTGTGGTAGAGCTTGGCAACGTTTGACGTATTGAGTATGTCGTAAACCTGCCCTTCGCCTCCTCGCCCCAAAAGGACGCCAAGCGTAAGGCGTTGCCCGCTGCTATCGACTAGTAGTTGCTTGTTCACTGGTCCTCCCTGAATTCTGCCGCTGCACCGTCAGCTTCGCTTTCAATGGCTGAATACTATTCCTTGATGTTGACAAATTTCTGAAATGGCCTGGAGGTTTTGCGGTAACACTCTTAAGTACATCTTAAATTTTCGAAAGCCAGGACAAGACTCATCTTCTCATTCCAGACAGCCACACCAGTTGGCAATTTTGCCAACTGGTGTGGCTCGAAGCAAGATGCTGCAACTTCAGAGTGTTTGCTAGCTTGGTAGTTCACTAAGAAATTGCAAATGGAGTCTGGAGTAGCTTCGTACCTGATTCGTCAGTCTGCCACCATGGCTATGGAAAGGCGGAATTTGAAGTTACTTGTTCGATGGCTCGTTCATTTCTGCAAGTCGGAGGACAGGCGCTGATCCAGGAAATGACGACCGCTTTGGGTTAACGATCGTCATTTGTACTGAACCAGGTTCGGTATTCGAAGTTACCTCACAATTGCGCGAGACAGCCAGAACGATCGCAGTTGCCGATAGATACTGAGTGTTTGCGTTTGCATTGTAGCCGTCGGAACGGGAACTGCTGCCTTTGGAGGGGATATTGGGGTGATGGGAGCGACTAACAGCGGGCTGGCAATGGCACCGGTTGCGGTGGCACCAATTACGAATAACGCTGCTTTTAACGCTCTAGAGATTTTCATGATTGTACTCCGTGCTGAGGATAATCCATTCTTGTTGAGTATGTTCTGGTTCTCATGGAGGGAAATTACTATCAGGGAGATAGCAAAATTACTATTCAGGAGTTTTTCTATACTAACAAGTAAGTCTGAAAAATATTTGAAATCCGAGTCTTGAGTCGGCGCCCGGGCCTTTCCGCGGCATTCAGAATCCTAGTTGAGTTCGAGGCGACATACGATTGATGCAAAGCACAAGAACTTTCAAGAAAATTTCACAAGCGGGCTCTAGGGTATTACCGAAGGAGATGACCATTTTGTCATTTTGACATCTGGTATTTCCGGCAAGATGGGGACAGAAAAACCGTAGCAGGAGCAAGTAATGAATAAATCATCCGCGGAGAAGAAGGATAGCTGGTACGGGAATTTGTTTCTTGCTGCACTGTGCTTCTATCTATCTTTTGATACTTACCGAACACTGATGGATGTGGAGAACGGACATAGTCATTATGTCAATTCGATGCTTGCATTTGTATACGCAACGGTTGGTGTGTATCCAACCGTTGTGCTCGTCATTGCTGCCGGCATTTTCTTCCTTTTCGAAGGAGTCAAAAGTTTTCTCAAAACCAAGTCTATCGACAGCGTGAAATGAGTCACTCAGGTAGAATAGCTAGTAATTAAGTCCATGATTGAACAGTGATTGCCACAGTACCTTTCGGAACATAGGAGAACCCGCTAGATGGACGTAATGCCAGCTACGCGACTAGCACTAAACACATGGAAAGTTTTGGCGGAAAAAGATGTTGGTGTTAGCCACACGCGGCAGAATCTCCCTTGCCAGGATTATTTTGAAGTTCAAGTCCTTCGCTCATCTCACGGGGAATACTTATCCGTTGTGTGTTCTGACGGAGCAGGTAGTGCAAAATTGAGCGAACATGGTTCTCGCTTTGTGTGTGAGTGGATGCAGGAACTCATTCAAAGTGGAGTGCAGTCGGGAAAGAGTTTGGAAGATCTGCAACAGACGGAGTTCCCTTCCTGGGTGGAAAGTGTCCATAAGCGGATTGAAAAACTTGCTATTGATGGAGGTTATCGCTCCCGTGATTTTTCTTGTACTTTGATTGTTGCCGTGTTGGGTGAATCGGAAAGCCTCTTTGCTCAAATTGGCGACGGTGCAATTGTTCGCTGGGATGGGGAAACCTACGAAACCGTTTTCTGGCCCGATAATGGTGAGTATGCCAACGTTACAACATTCGTCACCTCCAAAGACTATCTGGACCATCTTTACTGCAAATGTCTTCCTATACGGACTGATGAGATTGCGGTGCTTACTGATGGCTTGCAATCGATTGCACTCAAGTATTCCGACCGTACCGCACACGATCCGTTCTTTGCTCCAATGTTTAACGCGCTACGTGGCAAATCAACGGCAGGGGAACTACAGGAAGACTTTAAGAAGTTTCTTTCCTCTCCGTCAGTAAACGCTCGCACCGATGACGACAAAACACTGATCTTGGCCACGAGACGACCGAATGTTCTTCTTCCAAATTCCGAGGCAGTATCATCGTCTTCCAATGGCGATGAGGCACCAGTCTCGGCGGAGCCCCCCTCGACCAGCCGTGAACGGGCTGAAGCCGAGGAAAGGCAGTCGCGCGAAGAGAAGTTCTCTGTAATGACTATAGGGGAGGCATCGTCTGCTAGTGTTCTCTTGAGTCCATTGGTACTCGCTGATGCAGCACAGCGCTTAGAAGTGGCACCACTTCAGCTTACAGACGAGACTGACGCATTGGTAATGGCGGTGTGTTCTACTACGGACCAATTTGCGCTAACTCCAGATCACGACGAGGTACATAATGATTTGCCGGGGCAGACCATGGAGGAGCCTGGCAAAGTGGTCGATGTGATGCATAGTGACACGTTGCCGGAACGAGGAGAGGTTGCGTCCCAAGGCAGTGATGAAGATTGAATGCTTCTCCGTCGCCAGTACGAAAGGCATTGGGCTGATTTGTTCAGGCTGACCGAATTAAGAGATTTGGTTCATACCAAGATACTTCTTTTCGCACTTGTTGGTTGCTGAATTCTGCAGTAGACGCCTCGAGCTAACTGGTAGTTTCCGTGCTACGCAGGTGGAAAGATAAGTCAGACGTGCTTGGATTTACAACTGGCTCCATCGTGGACCCCCTGATTTGGATAAGTAGTTTATTCCTTGGCACAAGAGGATCTAGCCGTAACCCTCTTTGTCGGATACAGTATTATTGCCTGCAAACTTCTTGAAGTTCTAAGCTGGTGCAAGGAGGATAAGATGAGCCAACAAGTTTTGTACGATCGACCATTCTCTGTTGTGATCGCAGATGAAAATCCTCGCTTCAGTAGCAATCTTCAAAATGTTATTCAGAAAGAATTTCCGTTGTGCATAGCCACGACTGTTCTGGATCGTAACGAGTTGCTGGAGAGTGCGAGAAAGTCAAGTCCCGACATCATTGTAATGAGCAGACAAATAGCAGACGATCAAGACGGCGATTTGTCAACGGTTAAGAGCCTATGGGGCCGCGGTTACCAGGCACTCAGCAACGTAATCATTGTCTCTGATGGACAAAATTGGAAATATTTGCAGAGTTTGCAAGCCGCAAGAGGTCAAAGCCCTAGAACTTATGGTTGGCTCCGGTCGGATAGGGCGCACCTTCGCATAACTCGAGCGATCAATCATATCCTCTCTCTCAGGCAACCCTGGATTGATTTCAATGTCCTTTTGGTCGATGACCACGAGATCTTCAGAGCAGGATTTGAGAATGAACTGCGGTTGAGATTTCCTTCCCTCCTGGAAGTGCGATCGCAGGCAGCATTTTCTATGGAAGAGGATGTTGAAAGGTTCAAACCCGATATTGTCGTTTTGGACATTCAGCTACGCACAAGACCAACCGAGACCATTGACGAGCAGGAGCCGGATGGCTTGGAATTAGCTGGACAAATTTGGAGAAGACATCCTTGCTGTCCTATAGTTATAGCAACGTCAAACACATCTTTGACATACGTTCAGGAATTGGAAAAAATTCGCTCACGTCGTGCTCCGGTTGGTTGGATCGCGAAGGAGAATGCGATTCAACGAATCGGAATGGTCATCAGTTCTATTCTGCGCGGGCAATCTAACTTTGAAGACGCCGAACCGCTGCTGGATTATCAGCTCACTCCCAAGGAAGTTCAACTACAGACATTAGGTTATACAGCCATCGGTCTTACAGATATTGAGATAGCGCGTCTCTCTGGCGTTACCGACAGAGCAATAGGTTCTCGACTGCAAAAATTTTCAGCAACACTTGAAGCCGCCCCCACAGATCCATGGACTGAGAGTGTCTTTGACTCTGACGATGATTACGACGAAGACGAAGATAGAGATGCTCCTGAAAGAACTCGCACTCGCACTGTTTGGTTGGCGCTCAAGATTGGACTTCTAACTCCGGCAACACTTCTCAAGTACGAAGCACGGTGTCATTTTATCAAAAGAATGCAAGAACGAGCGCTTGAGGCTCTGTTCCAAAGTTTGATCAAACAAAAGTGCGGAAAAGCGCGTGAGGCACGGCAGATCGTAATCGCGATTCGTGATGAACTGGCTCGCGCAGACAGAGCGGAATCCATACCCGTGGAGGAAGATCTTTCTCTTTTGACTTATGAGCGGGTGGACTTTTTCGCCAGAGATCCGCGACGAGAACCAATCTGGCCGGCGAGATTGGTAGAGTTGATGTGCGAGGACAATCCGGAAAGAAGAGCGCTCTTTAAGACAAAACTGATTAAGTACGTATTGATTTGCAAGAAAGATAAGAACGTCAAAGAGAGTAAATCGCAAAAGAGGTCTGCGACGAATGACTCGGAGTCGGAACAGATGGAATCAATAGACCTGGATCCGGATACCTGGAAGATGCCAAAGGATAGGGATTTGGCCACGGCGGCCATTAGCTTGCTTGGTTCCTGGCTCCTACTGTCTGACAATTCTGAGGAGCAAGACGAAGGCCGACGTGTTATTGAATGGATTCTTGCAAACGGAAACTCGAGTAACGATTTCTATCAATTCGCAAGCGAATTGATGTCATTGGGTCAGCCGGTGCTTAACCCATAGCATAAGTAGAGAACTGACTATTCGTCGTACAGTCCGTCGAGAAATTCAGAAAAGCTATCTGCGATCAGTACGATGTTATCTGCAATTTCAGGATCTTCGCCTTGCGAGGCGTCAGCCTCAAGTTCGTGATCCCAGAAATACACTTTTCCTCGATCGTCTCCAGCGATAGCGATACAAATCTGATTCCCTCCCTCATCGTAAGCAATTGGAAAAAAACGTTTGGGCAGACGCCCCTCATAGTCCTTTAGTTTCTTCTGCAAATCCCTGTAACGGTCCTGCTTTATTCCCAGAAACGAGTGAACAGTGGAACCATTCTCGCTACCTTTAAAGCGGAAACTGAACGGCTCTGGTCGTCCCCCGTCATACTTGAGGAGAAACTCGCGATAGCCATCTGGCAGGCGAAATCCCCATTTTTGTTCCTGATCCTGTAGTTCAGCCTCTTCTAGAGGACCTGTTGCCTTTTCCATTGAAACCAGCGCCATTTTTATCTCCTACTTCTTGTTGTATTTAAGACCTGATGTTGCGCATCCACCGGTATGCCTGATCCCATCGTGCAGATCTTCAGGAATTAGTTGCATCGTGGTTGCGTTCTCATGATGATGCCATACCAGACCATCAGGAGTCTTTGTCAATCCTACTTCCGCGTTGGCCAACTTGAAATCCTGCTTTCGATCGCCGGTCAATGTAATATCGGCTTCTCCGCGTGCCCCATTCTCAAGGGTGACCACATAGGGGTCAAACTCCGGGAACCCCTTATCGTTGAAGCGCACCCCATCCGGATATTTTTCTTGGAGTTCTGAACCTGCTTCAAACTCGTAATCTTTCCCAGCGTACTCCCAGTTACTTGGC
>JAKFUT010000082.1 GCA_021732565.1 Candidatus Obscuribacterales bacterium | reverse complement strand
TTGGAAACGGAAAACTTCGTGGAGGTTCATTAACCTCCGCATCATTCGGGTAACCCGTAGCAACCCGGCACTTAAGAATGAAAGTATCCTGGCTGACCAGTTAGCTCCCTCAATTGTAAGCGCTCATTATTGCATCTTCAAATCTCCTCTCATGCCTATCTGACTTTTGGACTCAGCGTATTAGGCATAAACCCACAAAGGCGTGTGTTAAAAGAATTTGGAGAATTTATGGAGTCGGATTTTTTTGTGGAACACAGACTCAACCATTTGCCTCGTAATGACATCCGAATTAGCTTTCTACATCTGGCGCATTCTCATCCTTGTTCAAATTGAAAGTCCGGGCTACTCCTTCTTTTGTGCTGCGAATATGTGGCGGCACTCGCAGGAAATATGTCTTGAAGGAGCCATCTGGTTTCGGCGTACTATTTAACACTTTCACAGCCAGGAGTGGCCCGTCTCCATGATCGTCCTTTTGATACAACACACCCCGATCATCTTCCTGAATCTTTCTTGCAATGGAACGCACCAGGAAATTATCGAGTCCGTATCGCTCAATCAGTATTCGCTGAATCTCGATGTTTTGCTCATTCTCAAAAGTCCTGACTTTGATTTCGCCCAGCCAATGCTCGTTGGGCGCAAATCTGGTAAATGTCAATTCTGTTTCCGTTGTTGCTGGAGTGCTATTCAAGGAAGATCATCCAGTTCTGCATCGTTCAAGGTTGTCGAGCAACTCGAATGATCATCTTGCGAACCGTTTGCTCAACTCCAAACGGGTGTATACTGGGGCAAAATGGCGCCGCCGGGAGGACTCATGAGCACAACGCTGGCTAAATCGACTACAACAGATTCCGTTGTTCACTACACACTTGAAGCCATCGATCAGATGAGGCTGTGGTCCACAATTCCCGATCCAGATCTATTACAAGCCGTGCTCAAACCAACCAGACAAATTGTTCTGGAGATACCGCTGCGCCGCGATGACGGTAAGTATGAAACGTTTCAAGGATACCGCGTTCAACACAATAATTCTCGTGGTCCCTACAAAGGCGGCTTACGCTTTCATCCCGACGTTGATGTAAATGAAGCGCGCACGCTGGCGCATCTGATGAGCTTGAAGACAGCGGTAGCCAATATACCGTTTGGAGGCGGTAAAGGCGGCATCGCCGTAGACCCTCGCAGCTTGAGCGTCTATGAGCTGGAGAGATTGACTCGGTCTTTTACCAACTTGCTGGGCGACAATATCGGTCCATATAGAGATATTCCGGCTCCAGACGTCAACACCAATGGTCAAGTCATGGCATGGATAGTCGACGAATATGCGAAAAAACACGATCACTCTTTGGGTGTCGTGACAGGAAAGCCAATTGAGCTAGGTGGATCGCTCGGCCGTGACGAGGCCACCGGACGTGGTGTCATGATCGCAGTGCGGGAAGCGGCTAGAGAAAGGGGGTGTGATATCAAGAAAGCTCGTGTGATCTTTCAAGGGTTTGGTAATGTTTCCTCGTTTGGTGCGCGCCTGATCGAGAATGAACTGGGAGGAAAGGTAATTGGAGTTTCCACATCGAAAGGCGCCATCTACAACGAGAAGGGAATTGATTTGCTATCTGCTGAGGCTCACTACCATAAGAATAGAGACTTGAAAGATTTCCCGGGCGTTACGTGGATGACCAATGATGAGTTGCTGGTACAGGACTGCGATATTCTTATTCCAGGAGCACTGGAAAAAGCCATCACCGCGGCAAATGCCAGAGACATTAAGGCTTCGATTCTGGTTGAAGCAGCAAACGATTGCACAGACTTCGAAGCCGACAAAATTCTAAACGAACGAAATATTTTCGTCGTGCCGGACATTCTAGCCAATGCAGGCGGTGTTGTTGTTTCCTACTTCGAGTGGGTGCAAAACCTCAGTAATCATTACTGGGATCTTGCCAAAGTTCGCCAGGAACTGGAACGAATTATGGTGGCAGCATACGCACAGACTTCTTCAGTGGCCGGTGAGCATAAGTATTCGATGAGGATGGCCGCCTATACCAGTGCGATCGAGCGCATAGTACGCGCCATGGCATTACGCGGAGTCTAGTTCTGCGTCAAAGACGACCGCGCAAACGAACGTGCTCTGATTTGTCGAATCAAGCAGTGCTCCCAATGCATGGCGGAACCTGAATGAGTTCTTTGACAATTTGCAGAAAAAAACTAAATCGACCCCCTATCCCGCAATTCAGCTCGAGCATTTACTCTCGTCAGTCAGTTACTCAACGGTAGCCTTTGTCACTCTGGTGCGGTCTTGTGACATCGAAGTCTGATTGAGAATCGTCTGACGCGGTCGCATTACTAATCAATGAAAACGAGAGTCCGGCAACCAATCCTCAAAGTAGATTGCAAGAAAATTTCTTCGCATCTGCGATAGATTCATGGCGAAGACTCCCTCGTCGTCATTCAATCGGTTCTTGACTGTATTTCGCCGAAGGACATTCTTCTTCCCCTTCTTCGAAGCCTTGTTATTGAACGGAACCCTATCGGCTATGTAGTGAGCCCTTTCAAAGACACCGTGCTCAGCCACTCCCCAGGGATTTCGCACGGTCAGCCGCTTCTTGTTGGAGTCCCAATCGAGGATGCTGTACGCGTGTTGGGCGGGAATACCGTCAATTGTTCTATCCTTATCGCCTCTCGGTGCGGGATTGCTTGTGGCCGCCATGGCCCGACGCTCTCTGCATGCTGCCCGTATCAGCCTTTCAAGCTCCTCATCCGTGGACAAACTTATAAGTTGCCAGCGCCCCATCTGCCCGGTGAGGAGATCGAAGGCCTCATACACTTTTTCAGCTGAACTCGTAGCGTCTGTCGGAACTAAAGTCTGTCTAAAGCCATGAGCTATCAGGTACTGCCCGTAAGCTTTTTCAAGCACGCCAGGCCAAACTCCGTATTGCGTAATTTGTGCATAGAGAGACAGCTCCATAACCGTAGGGACTTGCACAATGTATCTTTCCTGCGGTGCTCCGGCAAAGGAAACCTGGAAGGAGTCCGCAGATAATCTAGTTATTGACCGCGCGAGAATTTGCGGATTGGTTGCTGCCACCGATCCCATAGCAGCCAGGAAATAGCAATCTCCAACAATTCCCTGTTTTATGGCCTCGGGTTTTACACTGGACAGCGGTGAGTATTCGTTCTTGAAAAGCCTTTTCGGCACACTAGCAGCCTCCCTGGCCCGCTGACTGACCACCTCGGTAAGATGCAGAAGCTCGCGGTGAGCCTCTTTTGTTGGAGCACTCGTGCGTTCTGCTGAGAGCAGTTTCTCAAACACAGTCAAATCAGCCCGCGTGATGCCAGTTTTTCGTATGAACCACCATTTCCGATGCAGGTCGCGAATATAAGCGAAACCGGCTTTCAATATGGCTATTCCCGCAGACAATTCGCCTTGCAGTGACGGGTCTATCACAGCCGCATCCACTTCATGCAACTGAAGAACTCCATCATGATTGCTGTCCAGCCTGTCAAACACTCTCTTAAGAATGGCGATTTGTGCGCCGCGATCACCCATGCTTATTCTCCGTGACAAACAACTGCCGGTCGTTCGCCTGTTAATTACCATGATACCGGGCGAGTTGCCCGGGGGGGACTATTTCGTCTGCGAATCTTGCAGTCTACTCAAGCATGCTTCCGGTCGCAGAGACATCGTTTCACCCACAGCTTCCCCACATTCTATCGATATTATTCCAATTGTGAGGCGCCACCTAGAGGAGAAGAAAGCGATGAGAACAAGCTTTGTAGACATGAAGAAGCGCTTGCCTGTACTTGGCGTTGGTCTTGGATACAGAACCGCCATGGCGGAGCAAACAATTGCACATCGCGATCAGATAGATTTTTTGGAAGTAGTATCGGAAAACTATCTCACTGTCGGTTCTAGGAAAATGGCTGAATTAGAAGACGCACACGCGTTTCAAATCATTCCACACGGCGTCGAGTTATCGATCGGTAGTGTTGATGCTATCGACTCTAACTACCTTGCATTGATGAAGAGGTTTCTCAAACAAGTAAACGCACCGTGGTGGAGCGATCACCTCAGCTTCACCGGAGCAGACGGGTCGCATCTCAACAGTTTAATACCGATGCCATTCTCCCGCGAAGCAGTCGATCATGTGGTCAACAGAGTAAAAACGGTTCAACAGCAAATCGAGGTACCCTTCCTTCTGGAAAACATCACCTACTACCTCAAAACCCCGGGCTCCGACCTCACCGAAGTTCAATTCATCTCAGAGGTTGTTGAAAAAGCAGATTGCGGTCTTTTGCTAGACGTCAACAATGTTTATGTCAATTCCCAAAATTTCAACTACGATCCTTTCGAATTCATCAACCAACTACCATTAGAACGAGTGGTTCAAATTCACATCGCCGGGCACAGGAAGCAAGATGATGTCGTGCTCGATACCCACGGCGCTAAGATCAGCAAACCGGTTTACGACTTGCTGGCTCATGTGCTGCGAATGACTTCGGTCAATGCAATCTTGCTCGAAAGAGATCAGTACTTCCCGAGGTTCAATTCATTGCTGAAAGAACTGTCTACCATCAGGCAAGTCGCGGCCGAAGCACAACCAAGACTTGTTCTGCCAGGAAACTCACTTGTCGATTTGCAGGTTGCTTAGAGTGAATTGCTCACCACAAGGAGACAATTATGAATACGCTAAACCTAACTCTTGCACAGATTCAAAATACAATGACACGCCTTTTGTCCAACGCCGAACTAGCCGACTACATGGATTCGGACAAAGTGACTACAACAGAGCGACAGGTGCTCGATCTTGTTCCCCGCGACAGAATGATTCTCTACGCTGACGGGACCTTCTCGAAGCGTATGCTGTTTAGCCGATCAACATTTGCAGCAACCAGTAAAGCATTTGGTCTCCGGAAGTGGGCAGATTTGGTGGGCGGTTACTGGAAAACTCAGAATGGGAACCTGGCAGATCCAGTGTTTGCACTTGCCAATTTTCCACAATACCTTCACACCACATTTGCCAACAATGAAGAGATGTCGCCATGGATCGACCTGGCAGATTTTGAGCTGACAGTGGCTCTGGTCACCAATAGCACAGACCAAATTAACACCAACAAACGAGCCCTTCCTGGCAATATGTCATCACGAAGGCTCGCACCGATAATTAACCATACGGTTCAAGTAAAGTGCTACCACCATCAGGTCGCCACCATTGCTAAACAAATGATGCAACGCAGAAAACCTGCCACACAACGTCTCAGGAGCCCAATGCACGTGGTTATCTATCAGGATCCCGTTACACGATACACGCGAATTCAGCAAATTGGTAAAGTCGCGGCGAACCTCATTAGTCGCGCCCTAGACAAACCAACGAGTTTTGCCGACCTGTATGAGTCCGTGCCAGAACAGCTGCCAAATCAACCGCAGCAGAACCTGGATGTAAGCTTGAAAGAACTGTTGGAGCGCTTAAGAACAGCCGGCATCATTACAGCAGTGTGTCCATTAACCCCACTCACAAAGGAGACAAACTGACTCAACTTCGCCATGCGATGCAATTCGAATGAACACGGTCAACGAAATAAACAGGAGAATCATCATGAAAACCTTCAACAAACAAAGAAACGACTGTCGACAAGCCAAAGGTGCAAAGCCAGAAGCATTTGTTAACCTCACTGCCGGGAAAATTGAAGAGCTTTCAATAATCGAATTGGAAACCGTCAATGGTTCGGCCGGGAGAGGCATGACGACATGCTTGAAGTGCATATGCATTGCCTATCACAGGAAGAACTAGGACCTCACTTATGCTCAGTGGCATGAAGGAAAACTTGCAAGGGCCTGAGAGGATCGCAAACAACGAACACGTGCGGGGTATCTTGCACCGGAAGAAGAGGAAACAAGTGAGGACAAGCGATCCTGACTTGCGCCTCTTCTTCTTTACTTGGGAGTGGTGCATCTAGACGCAGGGCGAGGCATCAAGCCAGGTGACGCAAGGTTTTGGGTGGAGAAGTTAAGTCTCCGCGCACCGGAATCTCAAGTCTGGCAGGCAAGACCCATGGTTGATCTAAACTTTTCGCACTGAGCCAGGGTATTGTGCCACTGTTTGATCGCTCGTCAGCAATGTGACTCCTTCAACAAGCGCCTGAGCTACAAGAATGCGATCAAAAGGATCCTTGTGGATTGGAGGAAGCAAATCTACAGTAACGGCGTGTTCACTGTTGATAGCCAATTCGGTATAGCCATTATCCAAAAGCCCACGCCTAAGCAGTCTGGGATCCGCATGAAAGTCATGTCTGCCAAGCCTGCCTTTTATGGCAACTTCCCATATGCTACCCGCACTGAATAGCAGCTCGTTCTCTAGATCCGTGATCAATTTTCGTGCATCGGCCGACAATTGATCAGGTTGGCCAGCCGCCCAAAGAAGTAAGCGGGTGTCAAGGAGCAGCTTCACGGAAGTTCGCCAAACATCTGCTCAATCTCTGCGCTTCCCATTTGATCGAAGTCGAACAGCAATCTCCCCTACCATGAATCCTAACCGCCGAAAAACAGTGGGCGCATCAACCCGGGTTACTTTGACGAGAGGCTTGCCCGCTTTGGCAATAATAAACGGCTCACCATTAACGGCTTGTTCAATCAACCGCGACAATTGAGTTTTTGCCTCGTGGATATTGACTGTGTACATGAGGAAACCGTAGCTCCATTTTTTACTTTGGAAGGGATTGGAAGACTAAGTCTTATTAGTTTAGTCCATATATGTCAGTATGCCAATGGATAAGGTAATCTAGTTAAAGTACGGATGGAGGACATATGAATGGACCCGCCACATTCCGAACGGCATATGCTCGCGCGATGGAGGCTCATTTTAGGTCGTTCAGCTGACGAGCATGGCATTGTGCTGGACGAAGACTGTGAAAAGATTGAGAGTCTGGTGGGGTTTGTGTTCGAACCAGCGCCCTTGCAGGAAAGAACTCGCGGTCGTGATGGAGGTCCGGGACACAGGGAGCTTCAGCTACCTGAATGGGTGAACCACGTACATGAACTTTTTCCCAATGCGGCCAGAGAAATCATGCAAAAGGAACTTATTCAACGCCGAGGCATAAACGAGCTGCTTGAGGATCCGCGCCTATTCGAGAAAATTGAACCGACCACGGATCTCATAAAAACACTTCTGACAAATAAAGACTTACTGAATCCGAAAACAAGGTCGCTGGCTCGCAAGCTGATTGATAAAGTGGTTCAGGAACTCAAGAAGCAGATGCAAACGCAAGTGGCGGCTACCC
Source organism: Candidatus Obscuribacterales bacterium (assembly GCA_021732565.1). GTDB lineage: Bacteria > Cyanobacteriota > Vampirovibrionia > Obscuribacterales > Obscuribacteraceae > JAKFUT01. Next base: position 7,874 of record JAKFUT010000082.1, on the reverse strand, counting down.
TAACCGGCGCATTACGCCGGGATCGCCATTCACCGCGACGTGTGTTTCGCAATTTGGATCTGAAGAGAACTATTAATCGCAATCTGAAGAATTTTGATCAACAGCGAGGGAAACTGCTTGTCGATAATCTGTTCTTCTTCGCTGCCGAACGCAAGCAAAAACCGTGGCACGTTATTGTAACCGTTGACCAATCTGGATCAATGATGGAGTCGACAATATTCTCCGCTGTAATGGCATCAATCTTTTTTGAGTTACCCGCCTTACGCACATCGTTGATTCTATACGATACACGCCTGGTAGATCTGTCTTCTCAGGTGGGAAGCCCAGTGGATGTTCTCATGGCCACACAGTTAGGCGGTGGCAACGACACACCGCTTGCGCTGCGCTATGCAAACCAACTGGTGCGTCAACCTTCCAGGACAATTCTCATATTGATATCGGACTTCTATGAGGGCGAAGGCACAGATGAAATGGTGCACCTCGTAAAAGAAATGAGCAGGTCGGGCATTCAAACAATTGGAATTGCGGCCCTCAGTTATGACGCACGCCCGGATTATTGCAAAGTGACAGCGCGCCGATTACGTAAAGCCGGCATGGATATCATGGTATGCACTCCGGAAGAACTGGCATCGTGTATGGGGCGCATTATCTCGCGGCGATGTTAATGAAGAATTGGCAGGGGTGATCGGTAAGTTTCAGCTGGCTATTTTCGCGGCGAGCCATGCGCCCTCAACGCTGATGTCGATGTGTTTTTCGACATTCCAATTGGTGCTCGATTCCCTCGTTGAATGTGCACCGGATTTTCAGGTCTGGCTACACTCCCATTGCTGGAAGTGCTCCTTCGCCTTTCGCGCAGATGCCATGCGCTCATTAATTAGATCTTGCTTGTTGGCTCTTACTCTTGCCACCAACTCTTGAGGAGCCAGTTCTGGTGACCCGCAGTTAAATAACGGCGCAGGAGAATACTCAATCAACAATTGTAATTCCTGCGCGCACTCTTCCGACTCGAGGAGAGCCGCCAATTGAAGAGCCATATCAATTCCAGCGGAAACACCCGCACCGGTTATTCGATTGCGATCAATGACGACTCTTTCTCTCTGCGGGATTGCACCTAGCTCACGAAGCACGTCCAGCACAGTCCAATGAGAGGTCGCGCGATAACCCTGCAGCAGCCCTGCAGCTCCCAATATAAGAGAACCAGTGCAGACAGAAGCAATATACGCGGCCGAAGCTGCCTGATTCCTGAGAAACGACAAAGTTGTGGAATCATCCATCAGCGCCTGTTGACCGGGTCCGCCCGGTACCAATATAACGTCGAAGGAAGGACAATTCTCATACGACAGTTGAGGGGTGATAGTGATCCCCAGATCGGTTTTCAGTGGAACAGTACACTTCGAAACCAAACTAGCAGTGGTATCAGGAAGCCTGGCGAGAATCTCAAATGGACCAATGACGTCGAGCAGAGTAACCTGCTCGAATAGCAACACACCAATTTGGCGAAGGGTTTTCATGCGGCGTTGACCTCGGACCTCTGCTTGATCTGCCCGCCCAAGCATACACACGATGCCTCAGATCTTCCACTTTCGCTCGATTCGTGAGAGCCACCAGATTGCTTCAACCAAGATAATAAATGTGGTTTGTGACAGACTATTTGGAAATTGCATAATTTTGGCGATTTTGTTGCATAAATAAGCTACGGCATCTAACCGACCGTGTTTCTGCACCACTCGAGGCTCCCGTTGACAACCGATGCTAAGCGAACCGAATTGAGCAAAGAGCTAACGTGAAACATTTACGAGTACCTCAATTAAGCTTTGAAGCAGCCCGGCGATTTATCGCTGACAGCAACAAGCAGCCCGACGGTGAGTTCGTGTTTGTCTTGATAGTGCTTGTCTCGATTATTTTCGGGTGCTCCCCGGTGGATGCCTCTCCTGAGAGCAATTGGGATCAGCTGAATGCAGCTGCCGTCAATGCGATGGATACCAATCGATATTGGATCGCCCATCCATTGCTAAAGAGATCAGTGGTGGAAGCAGAAAAGTTTGGATCCGACAGCGATCGGTTGGCTACAGCGTTACACGAATTGGGAAGGTATTACACCATCCGCGGACGCTTCACCGAGGCGGAGCCGTTGTTTGAGCGAGAACTTCAAGTACGAGAAATGTCGCTGGGTAAAGACGCCGATAAAATTGTTCCGGCAATGGGTTCCTTGATCCGTTTTCATCTCTCTTACGGTACGCCAACTAAAGGTGACGCGTTAACGAAAGACATGCTCGCGTTACTCGATGGCAAAATGCGTGAGACACAAGCGCGAGGTGGAACCTTTAAGAAAGGGGAGCCCATGACCGCATGGTGTGGCACGGCATCACTTCATAGAGATCCTCTGTTGGAGTGGGCCATCACATGCGATACCATCGGCAAGTGCTATCGCGCACGCGGCAATTTCGAACTTGGAGAAAAGTTGTTCAAGGCGTCTTTAGACATGAAGACCACCATCCTCGGCGCGGGCCATTTATCGTTGGCCAGTACGTACGCAGAGCTGGGATCCCTTTACATGGAACATTTGGACTTTACTCAGGCAGAAGCTTGTTTTAGAGAAGCATATACCTCCACCGAACTCGTTCTGTCACCGGAAAGTCCAGAAGTCTATGCACAAATCGACCGCCTGGCCAGATGCCTGATTAAGCAAGAGAAGTACAGCCAGGCGGAGGAACTCTACCTGAAAGGATTGAAGAATTCCCGCAGTCCATTGGCAAAAGGCGGTGATGAAGCACGAGCGCTCTATGCGTTGGGCTGTCTCTACATCGAGCAGCGTAAATTTGCGGCTGCGGCGCCCTGTCTAAGAACAGCGCTGGAATCGAATGCAAAATTCAATGGACCCTGTCAGATTGGATTAGTTCCGTATTTGGAAAAGTATGCATATTGTTTGTACTACCTGGGCTCGCGCGGCGAAACTGATCGCTTGCGTGCGCGAGCGGATGCAATCTTGGGACCGGAAGGTGTTCTGGAGCGAGAACAAAAGCGCGCCGAAGCGATGAGAGTAGCTGTAAAAATAGCAGATGTTTCAACAACAACTGCAACGACCAAACCGGCCAAACGGAACGTAAAAAACGGGCGCAAGAGCGCAAATACAACGGCAAGAAACAAGCGACAACACAAGCATTCCAAGCATCGCAAGTAGGCAGTGCTCAGTAGTTATCGGAGAGCAGAAAAAACTGTGGGATCTCGATTCAGGTTTTCGGTCGCTGCTCTGATGATGGCACGTAGCGATACAGAGTTGACCATGCAATGGTCCCAATGGGGAGGCTGCATATTCTCGCTCTTGCAAACACGGAGTTCCGTTTAGCGCCCGTGTCTTGAGAAAGAATTTGAACGTTGGTATCCAGGTGCTCAAGCTGCGTAGACACCGTTTTTTTTTATGCTCTCCTTATCGTGCAGGTCGTTCACTAAGCTGCCGTCGGAGTTTGTTCCAACCACCCTGCTCTTCAACTAGTTGTGCTCGGAATACTTTGCTCGCGGATCTCTGCAACCTTTCCAAAATATCTATTCGCTGCTGCTTAAAGTACGGGGCATTCTCCAATTTTAGTGCTGCCTCATGAAGGTCAATGAGACAACTCTTTCGTTCCTGGTCGCTTTTTGCTTTTGTGAAATTAGCCAGATTATTATCGAGCTCCTTTAACTCGTCATCGGTTCCGGTCTTCAGGTATCCTGCGCGCATCCATCCTGTTTCTTCAATAATTTTACGTGTTAGACCGAGACGAGTTTCATCGGTCTTGTTGATGTCGTTGAAGCTATCCGGTTCTGTCATTAGACTGATTTTTCCGGCAGAGTTTTTCCTGCGTGCCTCGCGGTCTAGATTGCGCAAATCGCGATGCGGCAAGAAAACTGTCACGCCGCCGTGGTTCTTGTATTCCGCGTGCCCATAATAAGACTCAACCAGTTTTGTAGTCGCTAAAAGGAGGTTCTTGCCCGCCGCTCTGATTTCGCCATCTGGATCTTTAATGGCGCCGTTTTCGGCGGCAGCAATCACTCTATCGGTAAATTCTTTAAGATCACGTTTCTCACTATCACTGCGAAGCCCGACACTTGAACCATAGAGTTTCGTTTCATCAATCGCCTTACAAATGGCATCGTTGCTATTTTTGTCACCCAACATGGCCGCAAGTTTGTCACCGAATCGGTCCAGGTGTGCGCGAAAGCCCTCGTATTCGCGTAAATTTATGAATGCCAGAGTTTTGATGGGAACGCGTTCTCTTTTCTCTTCACGCTCTTGTGCTTGTCGGCGAGTAGCTTCGATGATATCTCGACCCAGTGCGACGCCATCGCGTGCAGGCTTGTCCAGAAGAATCTCCAGCGGTGGTATCAAATTTTGACCTTCGCCAGACTCAATCTCAGTAGAGGCAACAACACCAGTCGATATTTGTTTGATCCGTTGCAAAACTCCATTTTGTGACATGAGACAAGAATCGAAGTTAATCAAATCCAGCCTCGTCCGATCACTTCCTTTAAGCCCCTTCTTCACCACTTCGACCAGCTCGTCTACACCAAGCGACCCGGTGTCGCCTGATACACCTTCATTTCCAAGCCCGTGAGAATCGAGCACCAGTGCCAACTTACTTGACGGATGAGTCTTGCTGCATAAACTTAGAAGCGCCTGAAGATTGTCACCCAATCCGCCAGACGGAACGGTCTCTAGTTTTGTCATATTGCCGTTTTGGATAATGTAACGCTCGATCTTTAGGTCAACAGTTTTGGTTTTGTCGCCGTTAGGACTCGGGTCGACAGGTTTATCCGGAATGGCGGCTTGGACGACAAATGTGACGGATTTCCCCTTCGTCTTCTCAGCAAGTTCCCTCAATTGAGTGAGTCTAGATGCAACTCCATAGCCGCTGCCGAAATCGGTCGTCAAGTCCACGGCAACAGTCCATGATTCGTTCTTCTCAGCCCTCAGCGAGTTGTGAATGTGAGTCAATGCATTGGCAACGTGATGAACTGTTCGCTCCCGTTCTATTGCATGGAGAAGTTTACGACCTGCTCCCTCCAGCTCTTGCCAAATACCTGAGGCTAGTGCCATAACATCCAGGTCTTGGAGATCTGATGGTATAACAATGTCTGGTGGTCGACCAACTTCATCAACTGACTGGTTGTTCGTTTTGCTCTGATGTTCAAACATTGCTGGGCGACTGCCTCCGTGCTTGAGTCGGCTGCGCTGACGCAGCGGCGTATGGCCCGCCCGGCTATGTTTTCACCCCGAATAAAGCCTGTTAGCAATATTAATCTGATGTGTCAGCCAAGACAATGCGTTGTTCGTAGATTCCCCGTCTCAATTCTATGAGTTACTACGTATTCCCCTCAATTTGTTTAACGACACCTGCAAATATCACGGAACTAAAACTACGCTACAGTCTCAGATCGTAACAACAGGGAACACTACCGTTCCCTGCGTTACGATCTGAGACTGCGATGCTATTTCGATCAATGCCGATGCCCGGGAATTATCTGTGCAATCGCGCATTAACTATGTGGCTTCGCGAGAGCCGAAAGATTCATGTCCATGTCCGGAACCGCGCCTGCCATGCCGGCCGTGGAAAGAGCCGCCCTTCAAGAACCGATTCCTGAACTGTTCCCGCTGTTCGGGGTAAAGATGGTACTGGTGTCAGCCGTCATGCTCACGCGTGCATTTGCAAGGTCGTCTTTCAACCCGTTAATTTCCCCCTGGATGGATAGCGCTGCGCCTTTATCCACAACAGCCTTGCTCAGCGTATCCGTGAGTTGCTCCTGTAGAATCTTTAGCTGCGCCATCTTGGGAGCATTTGACGTACTGTACTGCAATCGGGCTGCATGTAGTTTTTCCAGTTGATCATCTGTAAGACTAAAGCGGCCTCGTTGCTCTCGGGAGCAGTCTGGAGCTACTCCGACAACGCTGGATGGTGCTGATGCCATTGTGGTATCCGGTGAGTTTGAAGCGAGAGTTGGCATGGCTATGAAACTGGCACCGGTAAATATGATTGTTCCGAGAATGATGTTCTTCATTTGATGAATATCCCTGCTATTCAATGTTTAGTGAATCGGTTGAAATGATTTCCTGCGGGTTAAAATAAGTTGCTCAGCAAATTTCGGAGAAAACCAGTCTGCGGAGCGAAGTACAACTATCTACACTCCAAACTGATAAAGGATCGAAAGACAGGCAGCACCTGTTTTTAACCTCTGAAGTTTCAACTTCTAAATTTGATCAAAGTTCTTTGTGGATAAGACGCATTGCTCCTCATAAGGGGTGTTGCACTCGGTGCCAATGATCTTCACGATCGCCGGACATCCCTGATCGCCATATCGGGAAAATCCGGTGTCATTGGTGTGCTACCACGAGTAACGTCTTAATCAAGCTAAGGAGCAACGGGGAATGAGTAAGGCGAAGGGCAGCATACTTGACCGAGTGGTTATCGCAGCACCATGTGCACAGTCGTGGGATGGAATGGAAGGCACACAGCGAGTTAGGTTTTGTCGCGGCTGTTCGCGCAATGTTTTCAACATTTCCGATATGACCAAAACGGAGGTGGAGCGATTTTTGACCGAGAATGGCTCCTCACAATGCACGAGTTTTTTCAGGCGATCAGATGGAACGATTCTCACAGACAACTGTCCCGTCGGATTGCGATCAGCCCGCGATCACTTCAAAAAACTGCTCAACTTTGCTGCCGGGCTCGCCAGCTTGATCGTCGCGGCACAATCAGTTGGAGCCCAGGCGCCCGCTGAGGTCCGCCATCCCAAACTTCGCGGACAAATTCACATCGTTCCAGTTGCACCGTCAGAAGAACTTAGCCCGGTCTGCGCCCCTGATCCGCCAACGCAGAACAGTTTACCAACACCTGATCACCCTGGCCCGGGTCACTGGCTGGGCTGGCATTTCATTCCTACAGGAGATTTTGAAGAACCACCTGTTCGTCCAACATCCGTGCCTGGAAAAGCATCTGAAGAAAAGCTCGTTCGGCTGCGCGCCACCGTGAATGCTGATCGGCAGGCGCTAAAATTTTATACTGAGGCTTGCGCTAATCAGGCAAAAGGGAAGAGCCTGGTCGCATTGAGTTACTTCCGTCAGGCTCTTTCGTCAATCGATCGACGGAACTGTGACTGGAAGTTTAGAGAACTGATAGAACGAGACCTTCATGACCTTCAGCAACAGCTGAACCTGCCAATTACGAAGTAGACCGGGTGATGGTTGAAGCTTATCTGTGGTTCCGCCAGTAGTCATTCTCATTGGCAATGTACATAATTGAGCGACGGATTCCCGATTTATTCATGAATACATCCGTAAATAATCTGGTGATCGACCACTTCTTGGCTAAACGCGCGACTCTTTGTTGAATTCAGTCGTATTTTTGACGAAAGATCCACGAACTTTACATTGTATTGTCTGGTGAATCGACAAGGGCTGTAGGCGAGTATCGGGGGAACGGGCAATGAGTAAATTCGAAATTGAAGAGCGCAGGTCAAATACTGCCGAGATTGACCATTCCATTGGGAATCTAATTGATTCGGAAAACACGAATTCGCGCCCGGTTTTTGCACGTACTCTTTCACAAATAGCCGCATGGTTGCCATCAATGGAGATCCTAAACAGCAGTGTGTCCATAACAAATCCAAACTCAAGGAATGAGACATACACCGAGAGCAAAAGGGAAGGCAGTTCATCTCAGGAGCGGGAGGAACTCATCTCTACGAGAAACGCCACGGCTTCAGATGTAGTCGGGCTAAAAATTGGCGTTACTAGAGACAACAAAAACCAGCCTCAGCGGCTGGACATAGAAGTAACACTTAGTGGTGGCAAGTCGGCAAAACTTCCCCTGGTGCGAAACGGCCAGAGCTGGGCAATAGAA
>JAKFUT010000291.1 GCA_021732565.1 Candidatus Obscuribacterales bacterium | reverse complement strand
GACCCGCACGGAGTATGAATACCTGGTGCTGAAGCTGGACGCCAACGGGTACTCGGTCGAGCGATACATTTATGGCGTGGCGGGCATCGTGATCGGGCTTCTGCTCGCTCTGCTCATCGTGGCCGCCGTCGTCGGAACCAGGTAACTCCGTGCAAAGAACCATCAACCACTATCAGAGAGGATTCATGGCTGGAAAACCGAAGGCACTCAAATTCACACCGGCGCGCATGGCCAGACTCGCCGACGTCAAGGCGCTGGTTGCCACCCTTCCCGGGGCGGACAAAAACAATCTCCCTCATTTTGTCCGCCCCGGAATCTTCACTGTCAACGGCATTCTCGACGGTGAGGAACAGGAAACGATGCGCATCGCACTCACAGAGGATGACTCTGTGCCCGATGCGCTCGGCAGCGAGGTGATCTTGAACCACCTTTGCCAGGCAGGACTCATCGAAGCGGCAACGTGGATCTTCATGGATTGACGGCTTCTGACCGTTAAGGGACCGGGCACGTCCGGCGGTCCCTTAACGCGTCACCGAAGACGTCTTCAATACGGACGTCTTCGAATTTCCACTTTTGCGCTTGAGTTATGCTTATCTATAGTAAGGCTCTGCATTACTGTAAAATATAGTTATAGGAAATGAAAGCATGAAAGCAAAAACAAAAAAATTCAAACCGTAAAAGACCGTAAAACAATCCGCATGCGAAACCGAGGAATCATGGCGAGGACTGCCCCTCTCCATGATTCTTCGGTTCGTTGCTAGCCTCCGGTGAGGTTGACTGCTGCGTATGGCGTTACATCATGCGCCATATCTTGTTGCGGTCACGGTAGGCGAGGATCAGAGCCGCGCTGAGCCACAGCACCATTATGACGGCGATTGCGATGCCGCCACCGATCAGTGCCGAGGAAAGCCACTTGCCGTTCGTGAAGGCCGAATAAACGCCGCTGATGGCCGTGCTGGCGATGACGCCTCTAAGCGCCAGGTTCCAGTAGTCGATGACGAGGAAGGTCAGAGTAAACGGAAGCCATTTGAACGCCTTCAACATTTCTCACACTCCGGAAAATTCGAAAATGGTGGTAGGGAAGGTCACACGATTGTTTATGGAACATGTGACGGCGAAAACACATCTAGCGTCTTCGATGCTTTTTTACATTCCAGTCAACCCGGGTCGATCTTTTGATGGCTCTTGTTCGTTGAGGACGAGGGGAAATATGATCCCAGCCTAAGATCCTGAAGCCCTCAAAAGGAAGGGGTATGCAGAGTTATCCCTGGTCATTCCACCAAAAATTTGCCGGTTTGGATCATACTGCACATAAATTGCAAACAGCACCAGTCCAGGTTGCGCCATGAGGCGGGTGACCTCACTGCCGCGCTGAACATAATTGGCGCATGGCAGTATCTCTCGTGATTTCCCACCATGCTTCTGCTACAGCACTTCGCACACTAGGACTCTTGTAGCTTCGGAATCCTCTGATTCTGGACCAAATGCTTTGACGTTCGGGATTTTCTTGATCGCCAGACTGCCAGTAGCCGCTTCAGTGGATAATTCTCAAGGCTAAGTAACCACTAAAGAAGCCAAAATTCAAACAACCGAACTAATAGCGTCCAAGTGTGCGCTCTTGTTGCAGGAAGCCAAACTTTGATGGAACCCTTCAAGGAAAGAAATGCTTGTTTTTCCTCATTCTCCGACATACGGTAACCACTGTGGAATCTCCTTTTCCCTGGACCTGAAAGGCGAATGTACTATGCACGGGTGCGCTACCTGCATTTGACCACTGAGAAACTAGCTTTCTGTCATCAGGTTGTCAGATGTTCGCCTGGTTCGCCGACCACAAAGGTCATTATCCGAAAGGAGAAGCGAAAATCTATCAGGACTGATAGCGACAGACTTCATGACGACGGTTCAATAATCAGGCGCATCGGCCCGGCGGCATTCCCCCGTCTAAAACCGCCTGCTCTTCGCAACCGCAGTTACTTCAGTTGAGAACCTGCCGTCAACAGTTGCTAACGCAATACAACAAGTTGAAGGCAAAGTTACTCTTGTGCTAGAGGAAGTTGTTTCCTTGCTTTCTTTGATCACAGGTTAATTGCTTCCCGAAATTTTCACTCACCGTCGCTTACCGCTTTCTTACATTGGTCGCTTTTGAACCGATACGAAAAAACTTACTCTGCAAGTAGCAGCAGAGGCGGTGTACGTGGTCTTGACTGGCTTCAGACTACCTTCCTGACGAACAAACCACAAACAGCAAGCCTCGAACAAGGGCAATCAAATGGCGAAGGTTTCAATCGTGGGCGCTGGCGCAGTTGGTGCCACTGCGGCTCAATACATCACTCAGCGAAGCCTTGCAGACGTGGTTCTAATCGACATTATTCCCGACACGGCCAGAGGAAAGAGTCTCGACCTGCAGCAGGCTTCGGCTCTCCTTGGAGAGAGCGCCACGGTCTGCGGGACAGGAGATTACGCTCTTACCGCCGATTCAGACATCATCGTAATCACGGCAGGCGTGCCGCGTAAGCCGGGTATGTCCCGAGACGATCTACTCAAGATCAACGCGCAGATTGTCAAAGAAGCATCGGCAAAGACCATACAAGGTTCGCCACGCGCTATCTACATCGTGGTGACCAATCCGCTTGATGTGATGACCTTTCTATGTTGGCAGACTACGGGGCTGCCAACGCAACGAGTGATTGGCATGGCTGGCGTGCTGGACAGCGCCCGGTTCCAGACGTTTATCGCAGAGGAGATGAACGTGTCATCGGCAGATGTGCGCGCAATGGTGCTGGGCGGGCACGGAGACCTGATGGTGCCGATTCCCCGTTATTCAACCGTCAACGGCATTCCGGTTACTGAGCTGCTACCGCACGACCGAGTTGAGGCGCTCTGCGCTCGCACCAGAGACGGTGGCGCCGAAATTGTCGGGTTACTCAAGTCGGGTAGCGCCTACTATGCGCCGGGGGCCTCGGTTGCCTTGATGGTGCAGTCTATTCTCCTGGACGAGCGCAGACTGCTGCCATGCTCAGTCAATCCCCGCGGAGCTTACGGGCTGAAAGACGTATGCATTGGATTGCCCGTGATTCTGGGGCGTCAGGGCGCCGAGCAAGTGGTGTCGGTCAAACTCAAGCGTGTTGAGAAACGCGCGCTGGCAGAATCTGCAAAGGCTGTCCTGGGTGCCATCGGGCAAATGAAACAGTTACTGTCGTAGCCCTGCCTTTCGCGAAGAACAAGGGGCCCGGACTAGTCCGGGCCCCCCTGGAGAAATGCAATGAATCGAGTTAGTAAAGAGCAAGTGCAAGCTCACTATTCAACGCTGGCAGCGAAGTATGCCGAAGCCAGAAAGAAGCTCGGTCGTGCGCTGACACTGAGCGAAAAGATTTTGACGGCTCATCTTCATCACTGGAATAAAGAAGAGCCCGTTCCCAAGCGTGGTGGCAGCCAGGTATTTTTGACTCCGGCAGCAATTCGCATGCAAGATGCCACGGCTCCGATGGCCTTGCTACAGTATATGCAAGCTGGTCTTGCGCGAGTGGCCGTGCCGACGAGCATTCACTGCGACCATCTCATTCGAGCACAGACTGGCGCTGGACCTGATCTGCAAAGGGCACTGCTCGAAAACGACGAACTCTACAAGTTCTTGCGCAGCGCCAGTATGAAGCATGGCATCGGTTTCTGGCCGCCAGGGTCCGGCATCATCCACCAGGTTGTGCTTGAAAACTACGCATACCCCGGAGGCCTGATCATCGGCACCGATTCGCACACGCCCAATGCCGGCGGACTCGGTATGCTGGCAATCGGTGTTGGTGGCGCTGATGCCATGGAAGTTATGGCCGGAGAACCTTGGGCATTGCGCTGGCCCAAACTGATCGGCGTCCGCCTCACCGGTAAGCTCAGCGGTTGGGCTTCACCAAAGGATGTCATACTGAAGCTGGCCGGAATCCTCTCCGTCAGTGGTGGCACCGGAGCCATCGTGGAATACTTCGGTCCCGGCACCGCCTCAATCAGCTGTACCGGTAAGGCGACTATCACGAACATGGGAGCCGAACTCGGCGCAACCACCTCCGTTTTTCCGACCGACGAGCGCATGCTCGCTTATCTGCGCGCCACAGGCCGGGCCGACATCGCTGAACTGGCGCGATCACATCACCGGTACTTGACGGCGGATCCCGAAGTTGAGGCGAATGGAGCCAGGTATTTCGATCGCATAATCGAGATCGATCTGGACAAGCTTGAGCCGCATGTCGTCGGCCCGCATACGCCCGACTTGGCGCGGCCAATCTCTCAGCTAAAGGAAGAGCTAAAAGAGAAGAACTATCCGCGTGCGCTTCGCTACGCCCTCATTGGTAGTTGCACTAACTCCTCATATGAAGACATGATGGCTTCAGCTTCAGTGGCGAAGCAAGCCCTGGTCAACGGCGTGAAAGCGCAGATCGGGCTTCTAATCACACCGGGGTCTGACCAGATTTTCCGCACCATTGAGCGCGATGGCATGATTGCGTCGCTAGAGGGTATCGGTGGTCTGGTACTGGCCAATGCTTGCGGTCCGTGCATCGGGCAATGGAATCGCACCGACATCAAGAGTGGTGAGTCTAACTCAATCATCACTTCCTTTAATCGAAACTTCCCGCGCCGCAATGACAACAACGCCGCTACACTGGCTTTTATCGCCAGCCCGCAGATTGTCACTGCCATCGCGTTGAGCGGCGATCTTGGCTTCAATCCTCTGACAGACACGCTTCTCAAGGCCGACGGCACGCGTTTCAAGCTTGAACCGCCAGTGGCAGATGAACTTCCCGCACTCGGGTTTGCCGCCGATACTTCGGCGTTCATTGCACCATCATCGGATGGTAGCGCAGTGAAAGTTGAAATCAAGCCAGACAGTCAGCGCCTGGAGATCTTGGCTCCATTTGCGCCATGGGACGGAGGCGTACTGCAGGCACCGATTCTGCTCAAAGCCAAAGGCAAGTGCACCACTGATCATATCTCGCCGGCCGGCCCGTGGTTGAAGTTCCGCGGACACCTCACCAACATCAGTGAGAATATGTTCAGCGGCGCGAACAACGCCTTCACTGAGGCTCCCGGTACTGGTATTGACATGGTGAGCGGTGAAACGCTGCCTTTGCACTCGGTTGCCAGAGCGTATAAGCAGCGTCAACAGAGCTGGGTGGTTGTTGGCGACGACAACTATGGCGAAGGCTCCAGTCGCGAACATGCGGCTATGTCGCCGCGTTTCCTGGGCTGTAAAGCGATCATCGCGCGTAGCTTCGCCCGTATTCACGAAACAAATTTGAAGAAGCAAGGCATTCTTGCCCTCACATTTGTAAATGCGGCAGACTACGATCGCGTTGGTCCAAATGACCGCTTCACGCTGCCCGGGCCGGCTGAGCTGGCCCCGGATAAACTGGTGAAAGCAGTACTAACCCGGGAGGACGGTTTGCAGGAATCGATCTCGTTGCGGCACACACTGACCCCTCGAGAGATTCAGTGGTTGAAGGCAGGTTCGATGCTTAACGAGATCAAGGAGCAGCGTTTGCAGCCGACCCCGGGAGTCGAATCGAAATGCTGGCTGGCAATCCTATGGCAATGGCTGACCAGCTGTCTGCCACGGGCGAAGTAACTTGGCCCGAAAGCTGGTAGTCCTGAGACTTGCCCATTCACGCGAGGTTCGACGAATTTGAAGGCGCCGGTTTTGGCATTCTCGACCTTTATTTGCTCTAACTTAAGTCGCCCGGGCCTGTGATGGTCCAATCCCCGAGAGCTCCCCGCAGGTTGCTAAGCGCTTATTGTTATGTAACAGTTCTTGAGAACGGGCAGCGATCGATTGCTAGTGTGCCTCTTGCATGTTCGTTCTTCTTTTCTGACCAAGGTTTCTCAAATTTCGCTGGAAATGAGTCTAATAGCGTTTCGACCAAACGGCTCTGAAGAAAATTCGGAGTTGCGGAATGACGGCTCGTTTCAAACGACAGTGCTAATTTAAGGAACAGGAAGAACAACAAGGCAGTGAGAGTTTCATGTTCAACCGGCTCCGACAAAACAGTAAAGCGGGCACTTCCAAGTCTGCTTTGCCTCGGAGCGCTGGTGCGGGTACGTGCCCGGATCAGGTACCTGCGCCGTATAACAACCCGGGCGAGGACAAAAGCAATGTATGTGATCCAAGACCCGACGAAGCATCGTCCGCTGGAAGAGCTACAGGCGGCAATCGCCGCTGCCGAGAAGGTGCAGAAACAGACCGCCAAACTCTGGCAGAACTACAGCAAGGAGGTCGCCGACGCAGACCCCATGCGTTGGGCGATCCACATCGAACAGAGGGCGGATAACAAAACCGTCTTGGCAGACTTTCGAGTGATTCGCGAGGAAGAGCTGCTCAGCTGCGAGGCAGCCCGCCTGGCCTACATCATGTCATTCGACGAGCTCAAGGCGAAGCACGCCCTTCTTAGTGCCGCTGTGCTCAAGGCCATTGAATTTCACGATACTTTGACCAACAACACCGCGAAAACTTGGCTCAAGCCGTTAATCGAGAACAACTGTGTGGTGGCGGGGCAGTTGCTCAAGCAAGAACCCCCTGGCAACGGCATCAGCCTCGAGCGCGATTTCACGGGCTTTTACTACCTCACCAAAAAGCTGCTCACCAATGCGTTCAAGGCGCTGAATCAATCCATTGTCGCTCACTATCGGGCGGGGGCCGAGCCTGATGCCGTCGGTCTCTTCGTCGGACACTCGCTGGTAACGCTCTACCCGCAAAGCTTTGCGCGTGGCTTACCCAGTGAGAGCAAGGGCAACCGAGATGAGCGCAATCTGACCTTTATCGAGGTCCCCGGATGCTCCATGGAAGGTGCTGAACCGAGTCAGTCGCTCGCCCGTGAATGGGAAGCAGAGTGGCTGCACATTTCTTGCCACGAGCTGCCACCGTTATTAGTGGCACTGCTCACAGCCTGTGAGCAAGCTGAAGACACGGTCAGCAAGCTGAAGAGCCGGGAGAAAGGCTGGGTGAACGAGCGGCAATACTGCGAGCGCCTGGTCGAGGTGATCGAGCGGGACACGACATCCTTTAACCCAACCGAATTGATGGCCTCCCAAAACAGCTTGCGGCTGGATTACGAGAGTGCGCGCCGTGTGGTTCGCGCCGCTGTGATCTTCGCGGAAATGCAGCGGGCTCGTGCCGTTGAGAAACTGTACCGTGCCGTCCAACAGTTGGACACCCGGGGCTGCGAGTTCAAGCCCGGATTCAACCCCGCTGACCCGGCCAGAGAGCTTCCGATGCGCGTGGCAATCATCAACTGCCTGGCGGCAGATCTGATCATCCGCCAGTGTGGCCACAGACTGGCCAAGGCGCACCACGAACTGCAGGACGATCTCACCGGCCAGCACGGACAAAATGCCATGTGCCGCGAATTCGCCGCCGTCGAAAAGCTCGTGCGGGTTGCGCCGACAGCCTGAGTCGTCTGGCTCAATGCGCTGGCACAAATTGTAGACCTGCGGACGTCTTGCCAGGAAGGAACAGTGAATGATGGCGCCAAGGCCGTCCTTCACTGTTCCTTCTTCTTTTGCAGATTTTCAGGGACTATTGGACCTTTCACAAGAGTCCCTGATTGGTGCCATCAAGCAATCCGCGAATAGCCGGGAATTTCAATGGTTTTTCAAAAACTCCTATAAGACATAGTACGCGATCATCGTCAAATCACGGTAGAAATCGTTCCTCTTTGCAGGGCGTCAAAGCGCAAGTTCGGACGGCGTGAGATTCGCCGAAAACGCCTACCACTGATACCGGCTGTGCCGAGATACAAGAACCAATTCCAGCAAGCTTGATATCAGCAGCGTCTCGAGGTGCACGCTCTGCGATTCTTCGCTAACGTAAGTCCACGCAAAAAATAGATTCTGCAAGGATCGAGACTTTGCATGCTTTAAACCACGACACTTCGGGAATTTCAACAACACCTCACCCCTTCTTTGGTGCTTACTGAGCTATTGTTTCTCTCGAAAGGAATTGTCTACGCTTAGCCATCTTCCGTCTTTCCTTCTCAAACAAGGACATTAACCCAACAGACACGTGACTGTGCGCACGAAGACCCTGAAGGCTTCGAGGAGACGCTCAAGCCCAAAAAGAACTTCCGTTGGTCTAAATCTGCGAGCAGCAGATTTGCTTGAATTGAAGATGCAACACGACACCCATGAAAGCAATCAAGGTAGCTTACGCATTGTAAGACACCGAGGATGTACCCCCTTTTCGCTAAATCAAAATGTCGTCAACAAGCCGCACTGCAACATAAAGGCAGTGAGACTTGTCGATTGTCAACCCTCGTGGAGACTCGGTAAATGGAAAAGAAGGTTCCTGCGATCTTGGCTGTTTTGACAATCATGCTGGTGGCAGGATCTGGCTGCGCACAGGTGTGTGACCGGCAGGCGTCCAGTACTTCGGCAAGTCAGCAGACGGTGCCGGAGCACCTCTTCTGGTTCCCCGATTTCGCAGAAGGAAAACGCTTTTACGTTCAAGAAGGCTCTGACCTGCCTTTCTGGATGATGGAACTGAGGGGGGAAGTTAAGCAAAGCAAGCATAAGACCTATCTGGTATGTACGGAACTGAAGCGAAAAGGAGACGACGGCGAGATTCAGACAGCGGTGGACAATTTAGTCGCAAGATGGAAGGCAAACCCGCAATTCCCTCAGGACAGCTTCATGGTGATTGTTTGGGCCAAAGAGCCAGACAGCAACAACGGCGTAATGGTCGTACGTGCGGGTCCCGAACTGGAGAAGCTCCTGACCAATCGTCACTTCGCTGGACTCGACGGACCGCTTGCACCGCGCATTCAATGGAGCGATCGGCCGTACTACCACATCTGTCGCACGGTTTATTGCCTGGAAGCCGTGGACAGACCTTCGACAGAACGAACCATCACATTCGTGATTTTAGCGTGGGTGATGGCGCCAACTGGCGGGGTATCGGTGCTTTGGGGTACCGCTCTGGCATACCTTGTGCTGGTGCACTGGCGAGTGGTCGATTGCACGAGCAGCATTAAGACTCATATAAGACGTATCTTCCTATCAGCCACGATTATTTCATTGATTTGCATGTACTTGGTTTTTAGTCTGAAATGCATTCCCGCGGCCACCGCTATGGGGCTGGTGTCTCTGATCGGCTGCGGCATTTTCACCTACCGAACAAACAACGCACTCAAAAAAGCCATCGAAGAAATGGTGTCCAAATTCTGTGAAAGGAGCACCCTCGTGCAACTGCAAAACGCAACTTCAAGCAATGGTATCCCCGAACTGGTATCAATTCATAGCCAGCTTCGTTCTGCTACCCTCCTTCTTCAACTCGGAGATGAAGGGCGCGAATTGCTCGCGAGAATTAAGTCGCTAACACTCAAGCTGGGTAGCCTCAATAACGACATCCGGCAGCAGCAGGCACTCAAAGGAGACCTCAGTCATCTGGCGGGTGAGCTGCACAAGCATAGAGCAATTCTGCTCGACACCATTCTCCCGGCTGTTAACAAGGGTGTCGAAGAGTACGAGCGGCTTATCCGCGAAAAACAGAGCGAAGCCAACATCAATGCAGGGCTCCTCACGCAAGTACGCGACGCCCTGAAACCGCAACTGGATGATCCGGTGATGAGCCCCGAAGAGGTTCTCGCCTCGGCGGAGAGATGCCTCGCTGAGACAGCCTGAACGTGCAGTAGCAGGCACGGACGAATATGATTCAGCTAACAAATCAGTTTTTGCCTTGGCTGAACCAAATGAAACTCCCGTGCGGCCCGTCACCACCAATGGTGGCGCCGATCGAAATTACTGCTCAACCTTGGTGGGTCTTCTCCAAATCGCCTCAGCAAAAGAAGAACTGCCCCGCACTTTATCACGCGGGGCAGCTTCTCAATTACTCAAACTTAGAACTCAGTATAAGAAGTCGCTATAACGGCTAATATCTGGATCTGA
Source organism: Candidatus Obscuribacterales bacterium (assembly GCA_021732565.1). Taxonomy (GTDB): domain Bacteria; phylum Cyanobacteriota; class Vampirovibrionia; order Obscuribacterales; family Obscuribacteraceae; genus JAKFUT01. Next base: position 5,264 of record JAKFUT010000291.1, on the reverse strand, counting down.
CTCAGCCTGAATACCTCGATACGATTCTTGATAGCGCTTCAATTCTTGAAGACTATTTTTCTCGATTTTCTTACTCTCCAGTTGAAGATTGTCTTTCTCGATTGCCTTAGGCTGCTCAAGCAATTTGACGAATTTTGTATCATCGGCAGCTCCGGCCAAAGCTGCAATCTTCAGGAAACGCTTGTCGTCTGACAGCTCATGATTCAGTTGCAGTGCCTCGGTTAACAGCCTGATGGCTTTGTCATTCGTGCCTTGCTTTAGTGGCGGGTTCGCGCGGCACACATCAAGTGCATACTCCATCCGAATGGCCGCACCGTCCTTCTCCGGCTCCTTTAGCTGCCTGGCAATTCCAGCCAGCGGAGTACCTTCAGGGATCGCCAGCCCTCTTAGCTCGTCAACAAGCCTGGTTCTGAGTGCCTTGTTAGCGATAAGATCGTCATTGCCTTTAATAAGTGTCTTGTAATCGCCTTCAGCGCTCTTCAAGCCCGTCTCGCACACCTTCGTTATGACCTCCCGGGATTTGTTTTCTTGAGAAGGAAACGACTTATCGAGGAGGTTTTGGGCTCGCGTGTTACGCTCTCGCTTCGAAATTCCCGGCTTCGAAACCGCCGGATCCTCATTACAATCAACTACTGCCTTTGCTAACAGTCGAAAGACTTTCACTGCGAGGTCCTCGCTCTCTTGCTGCTGCGCGGGGCTGATGTTAGCGCTGTCACGGCCAAACGCATTAGCCAAAATAGCGGCTACTGCCTTTGACGTATTTTGCCTGTCCGCGAACTTGGCCTTGCCGAGGTTTTCTATCAATTCTTCGGGACTGACTTGCTTGGCTGCTTTGACGGGGCACCATTCACCGAATCCGGAAAGGAGCTGGATTCCCGGCACCGCGCGGAGAGTTGGGACTGTTTGCTCCAAGGGTGGCTGCCAGCCTGCAACGGATAATTGTTCCCGGAGGGTAGAATCTTTCGCCGCATCTATTGGACCATGGGTTACATCTCTCATTGTCATCTCCATCTCTCCTGTTTTCAATGCTCTCTGGTCATATGTTGAGGCACAATGGTGGCAACTTTTGGGCTGACGAAAATATTCTTTGGGGACAGGCTCACCTTTCCATCAAGGACCAGAGCTCGGCTACAGCGTGACGACGATCGTAAGAAGGTCCCCACGTATTATCAATATCAACCATGGCAGGTTTATCGCCGTTAGCGGGAGTGTAGCCGACTATATTTACTACGTGCGCTCCTGCAGATATCTTGTCCTTCACGTTGTAGGGAGGGTTGCCTGTGTTTATGCAAACAATAACGGGAAACGTATATTTGCCCTCTTTCCCCTCCATTCGGTAATTGTCTCCGCGGTGCACCTTCTGAAGAAATTCCTCTAACTCTTTTTGATTCTTCACGCTCTCGATTGCAGGATTCGTCGCGCCTTCGAATAACTTCGAGAACTCACTTTTTTCGAAAGGACGCGAGAGCATCATTACTTCTTTCTTGCCAGTGATCGCCTCGCTAATTTCGGCGCAGTTGTCCATCGACAGATGCGGTCCGGCGGTTTTAAGTTCATTTTTGTCTTCAAATCTTGTGCCGGGGCGTAACGTAAATCCTATTCGTTCTCCGGTATCGCCGGCTTTTTTCATTTCCTCTGTCACTGGAATCTGCAGGTACTTTATCGTTCCCGGCTCTACAAAATGCGCTCCCTCTCCATCCGCTTGAGGAGTTACCGTGGATTGCTGCCAATAAACGTTTACTGCAGCGATCTGGAAAATTTGGCTGGCGTGATTCCGCTCCGTTTTATCTGTGGTCGGCCAGACTCTTGCTTCTTGATCCTTTTTCAACCAGTCGTTATCAACGGTAATAACAAATCCGTTCGTGGTCTTATACTTTCCCGTGAGTGCCACATCCACTACCATGCGGGCGGCGGCGGACGGATATAGCTTATAGGTGCGAACTTCAAGGGAAGCCACGTTGCAAGTATTGTGAAATCCTTGTTCAATTTTTTCGGGGCGGGCGGCATTGAACATGATCAGTCGGGCCAGGTTTGTATTTTCCTCAAGACCCAAAGCGCCGGGGGTGTTGTTTTTATCGAGCAATCGGGCGACAGCCTCGAAAGTCCGGGCCACCTCCGTGGCACCACTTGTTCCCATTCGTGCCTTCAGCACATCCATGTTTTTCAATAAATTCTTGCGGGCTTGTTCGTCTAGATTAGGGTTTGAACTAATAACATCTTGAAGACGTTTTTCACCGGTTTGCTTTTCTATTTCCGGTCCCCTGGAGGGACGACTTACACAGTAGAGATCTTTTCGTGCTTGCACCTCTATATTCGGAAATCCTGGTGGCAGGCCAGCTGCATCGTTCAGTCCACGCATCTCTGTTACAGCTTTGTTTGCATTCTGATCGAATTCCCTCAGATTGTCGCGAGTACTGCTGTCTGACACATCTGAATGAACAATGTCCCGTATCTTGCTTTGCTCAGCTCTAATCATTAAAAGACCTCTTTACTAAACACCATCCGAATTAACGATTGGGTCAAGACTATTGGCCAAAGGTGGCAACATTTGGGCAGCGAAGAATCACGAATCCAGGTAGCGAACCGCGATTTTTCATGCCTTACATTGACGGCGATCTGCAAATATTTCGAATTGCACCAGTCATGGCAGACTTGCAAATTTTGCACCGAAAACGTAAGCGCTCGATAAAACTGGAACTGACTGCGTTTGTAAGATCCGTCACAACAAATTTGGACTTGCAGGTCTATGAGCTCTGGTAAAATCGGTGTCCAACGATTTTACCGCACATGATGGCGATAACATGGCCAAGATACTGCTAGTAGAAGATGACAAGCGCCTCTGCCAACTCATCACCGACTTACTGGGCTTCGAACAGTTTGTTGTTGAGGTGGTTCACGATGGTCAGGAAGGTCTCGATCGACTTAAGCTATACGACTACGATCTGATTATCCTGGACTGGGAGCTGCCCAAACTAGCGGGAGTAGAAATCTGCAAGGCCTTTCGGAACGGCGGGGGCCAGGCCAGTGTGCTGATGCTCACAGGCAAGTCGGCCATTGCGGAGAAGGAGTCCGGCTTCGACGCAGGCGCCGACGACTACTTGACGAAACCGTTTGATTCAAGAGAACTTCTCGCCCGCATTAGAGCGCTGCTCAGGCGTGCACCGGCCTTCAAAAGCCAAATTATGACTTTTGGAGACCTGACTCTCGATGCCGCCGGGCACCGTTTCCTGGTGGCGGACACCGAAGTGCCGCTATTGCCAAAGGAATTTATGTTGCTGGAGTACATCTTGAGGAATCCCAATCAGGTCTTCAGTCAGGAAATGCTCCTGAATAAGATTTGGTCTTCTGAATCAGACGCTTCGGCTTTGGCTGTTCGCTCTTGCATTAAGCGGATTCGCCGAAAGCTGGAGGACCACGGGAGCAAATTTACCCTCAAAGCTGTTTATGGAGTTGGCTATCGCTTCGAGGAATCAAGTAATTCAAAGGATTCTCCCGAGGAAGAAGGCAAATAGGATACCTGTAGCAGCGGTACTTGAGAGTCTAATTTTTGAACAGTGCAAATTTGCAGTGCTTCGCTGCCCAAATGTCGAATGCGGTTTGCCTTTTGGGCGTGGCGGAAAAAATTCACTTGCAGACCATTTTGGGGTTTCTGATTGGATTGGCGGTGGTATTGTGTGGACAGCGTAGCTCAGTCCGCTCGGTTTACACTAAGGCAACCACCCTGGTCGTCGCTCCTAGAGTTTAAGTTGATAGTCGATCTCAAGCTATCGCAGCAGTCGTTCATTCTCATAGCGGTGCCACTGGCATTCGAAATAATCTTTGTCGGAACACTGTTCCTTGTCGTAGACCAGTCCGAGCAAATCCTACGCAGAGAACAGCGCTCCAAACAGATATTCGGAGAATTCAGAGGACTGGGAGCCAGAGTGTACAGTCTCGGACTCAAGCTCAACGGTTATTTTGGCAAATACGACCACTCACTGGGAGCGGCGATTGAAGCAGAACTTCTGGACCTAAACAGCCACTTCATCCATCTAAAGGAGATGGTCCGCGCTGATAGCGAGCAGGAAACCAGTCTGCAAAAACTGTCGTCTGTCGCAGAGGATCTACAGTCGAAAGTACACGAAATCATGAAAGTCCCGCACAGCGATCCGCACAGATATCAGCTGGAGACGACCAAGCTCGGAGAAGTAATTCTCGCGGATGTCTCCACTTCCGTTAATCTGGCAAGCCAATTCATCGAATTGGAAAAGAATTCCATACAGGCTGCGGAAATAGCCAAGGTAAGAGCTCTTTACTTGGCTAAGAATGTGCTGATGCTCGGGTTAGGCACCAATATTGCCATTGCATTGTGGTTGGTTCTAATATTCAATCACCGTACCAACGAGAGACTAAAGGTGCTCGTGGAGAACACCCTGCGCCTTTCCCGGAAAGAAACGCTGAATCCACCGCTGACTGGTCGCGACGAGCTGGCGGCAATTGATACATCTTTCCATGATATGGCAAACAGTCTGTTGCAGCTGGAGCAGCTAAAGCAACAATTTGTCGCCATGGTAAGCCATGACCTCCGCACGCCACTAACATCCCTGCAAATGCTGCTTTCGTTGTTTGCACAGGGCTATTACGACGCCAGTCCTGTAATACAGGAGAGGTCGCTTGCTGCGGAGTTCGACATAAAACGCCTGGTCAGCATGATCAACGATCTAATTGATATCGATAAGTTCGAGTCTGGCTCAATCAAGCTGAACCTCGGACCAACTGCAATGTCGGATGTATTTGCCGCAGCCGTCAATTCCGTAACAACATTTGCCAATGAAAGCGGCATCAAGTTCCAAATAGAACCTACTGACCTTAAGGTGCTTGCCGATCAATCCAGATTGATTCAGGTAGTAGTAAATCTCCTGTCCAACGCCATCAAGTTTTCACCAAGAGACAGTCTGGTTCGAATCTCAGCATGTGAAGATGCCACGCAGCAAGTAATGGTCCGCATCGAAGATCGCGGACGTGGGATTCCGCCTGAGCTCCTCTCCTCTGTTTTCGATCGTTTTGTACAAGTTAACGCAAGCGATGCCGAAGAGAAGGGCGGCAGCGGTTTGGGATTAGCAATCTGCAAACAAATCATCGAAGCGCATGGTGGCACAATCGGCATCGAGTCGAAGCCAGACGAGGGCAGTTGCTTCTGGTTCAAGATCCCGGCAATTTCTGATTGACATCCTCATACACCGATTGCAACGGAAGTAGCGAAAGGGCGGCAGTGGACTTCCCTC
>JAKFUT010000226.1 GCA_021732565.1 Candidatus Obscuribacterales bacterium | reverse complement strand
GAGCAGTGAAAGCACCAGAGCCTGAGATGCTCTGAGAAAAGCGGCGTTGCTCCAATCAACTATAGTGCAACATATTGTTTGATGAAGACGTTTGATGGACTCATTGAGAATGTGGACGACTACGTGAAATAAGCGTGAAGAAAAGAGCCGCGCTCTATTAATAGATCACACGGCTCCAATATCATCCGCCAATATTCTGTCAGGATTACTTGCGCACGGGAGCGGCGCGCAATATTTCCTCAATCTTCTTCAATAGATCCGGTGGCAACAAGGTGCCCGCAGCTTTGACATTCTGCTCAATCTGTTCAACTTTACTTGCACCGATGATCACCGAGCTGATGGACTGAATCCGCAGACACCAGGCAAGCGCCATCTGTGGCATAGTCAAGCCACTATCTTGAGCAAGTTTGGAAAGCCTCTGAACGGTTTCGAGCACCGAGGCGTCGAGGCCTCCCCTTCCGCGAATGAAAACGCCTTCCTTCTCCTGAGCAGCACGGCTATCTGAAGGTGGAGCCTGGTTCGGCTTGTACTTGCCGGTCAATATACCCTGGGCCAGAGGTGAAAAGACAACCTGGCCCAGACCATAGGATTCACACGCCGGAATTACCTCGCGCTCAATATCACGAGTAAGCATGTTGTAACAGGGTTGGTTTGATACCGGGGGCGGTGCCTGCATTGCTCGCGCAGTTTCAACTGCTTCCCGAATTCTATCAGCAGGCCACTCACTCACTCCCCAGTAAAGAATTTTCCCCTGGCGAGTGAGCATCCCCATGGTGGTCACCAATTCTTCTATCGGAGTATCCGGGTCATAACGGTGACACTGGAACAGATCGATGTACTCGACATTCATTCGTTTCAGACTTGCGTGACATTGCTCCCACACATGCTTGCGCGACAAGCCCTTGTCGTTCGGTCCCGAGCCCATGGGAAAATAAACTTTGGTGGCCAGGAAAATGTCATCACGACGCATCGATGAAATGGCTTTGCCAACAAACTCTTCTGCTTTTCCAGAGGCATAAACATTGGCGGTATCAATGAAGTTGATTCCCAAGTTGTGGGCAAAGTGAATCTGCTTGATCGCCTCATTCTCGTCGACCTTGCCACCATATGTAAGCCAGCTTCCGAGCGCAACTTCGCTGACTTTGACGCCCCACCGGCCGAGCTTTCTATATTGCATATCGGTTCTCCTTCAGCTGGAATCGTCTGCGCGCATCCATCACTTATTAGCGCCAGCCGGCAAAGAAGCACCGATGCGGTGCATATTCGTGACTCGGCTGCGCAAGCACCGCCAGCTGACTAGCACAGAAGCCGGCGTATCAAGATACGACTATCTATCAATCGCTCAGACTCGCTGAGCAATTGACAATCGACTAGCTGCACTTTTCATCTTCGCGCCAGTAAGGCAGGAAGAAGATGGTTATCATACCGGGAATTGATAGAAGGAAACTAATCAAGAAGAAATTTGCGTAACCGAGAAAATTGTAAGAGATAACCGCTCAGCATACCCGGTATCAACATTCCCAGCGTCATCAACCCCGTCGCGACGGCATAGTGTGCGGCCTTATATTCTGTGCGAATGGTTCGGAGCAAGAACACCATGTAGGCGGAAACTCCCAGCCCGTACGCAAACTGTTCGATAGAGTTTGCTGCGTATATCCAGACCGTGCTCGGTTTGTAAGTGGCCAGAAGATAATAAAGAATAATGGCTGAATTTTGGAACAGTGTTAGCGGCCAGAACCAACGACGAAGTCCATGCCTGCTCATTAACCAACCACCGATGATACCACCGATAAGCAGAGCAACCATTCCAACGGTGCCGTACAGAATACCCATGTCTTTGATAGTTAATGCCATTCCGCCCTTAGTTAAGGGATCTTGGAGGAAGAGTGGCGCTTGTTTGAGCATCAGAGCATCGCCCAGCCTAAAGAGCAATATGTAGAACACAATTGCCGGGGCACCAGGTTGATGGAAGTAAGAACTTATGGCTCGATAGAATTCGCCAGGGGTAAGCTTGCGTTTAGTCAAATCGTCTGCGAAAGTAGCATCAGTTACATCAGCTGGTGGAGCTGGCGGCAACATCGCGGCGCCGCCGCCGCGCTCAACGGAAGCTATTCCTGTTGATGAGGTAGCTCCGACACCCGCGTGAGCTTGAGTGACTATTTCGCAATCGCGTTCGATCGCAACGCGTTGTTTGTGCGGGAGGTAAATGCCGTGAAACAATGTTGTTGCAGCAAGCACCACCGCCATAATCGCATAAGCGACAGACCATCCGACATACAAACCGTATTGCTGTTCCAATTGGCCGGCAATGTAGACCATAAATCCGCTGCCAAAAAGCCACGCCATCTTATACGCGGCACTGCGCACTCCAACATAAAACGATTGCTGATCTTTATTCAGCATGTCGAGATAGTATCCGTCTATCGATATATCATGCGTTGCCGAACCAAGCGCCATGGCTGCAAGCATAATGATAGAAAAGCCAATAACATCAGGAACATGCGCATAAACACCCGCAGCCAGAACGGCGCATAACACAGAAAGCGCCGCTTGCGATATAAGTATCCATCGGCGCTTAGTGCCTTTGAAATCAACTAGCGGTGCCCAGAGAAACTTGAGGCTCCAGGGCAGAGATAATAGAGTAGTCAATCCAATAAAGACGTTGGATGCACCGAGGCTTTTGAAATAGACGGCCGACATCATCATGACAATGGTGTACGGTAACCCCTCTGCAAAATAGAGAGTGGGAATATATATTCCTGGTTTCTTCTGAGACATCTATTTCTCGCCAGCTGCCCTACTATTTTGTAAGCTTACCAGACATCCGCCCGGGCAGCTGATTTATGAGCCGAATTGACAGAGCCGGCATTTCTGAAACATTTTCGCAGCACGCTGGAGAAAGAATTTTCGTCCGTACTTTACTAAGCGATGCAGTCGCTGTTGGTTCAGCGCTCAACTGTCGGCAAAGAAAGCTACTGTGCACAATGCCGCATAATCCAGTGGTTACTATTGCGATGCAAGCTCATAGAAATTATTTCGCGCTGTAAGCAAGAGAGCGTGATTCCGTCGGGATACAAAATCCCTGTGAGTTGCCACCGGCACCACCGTCATAGTATTCAAACTTCTGCCATCGTGTTGTGATCTCGGCTCGCAGAAGAGAGTCGGCCCGATCACCTGGACCAGCCATCATTAGAGAGATAGGCGTATCCACCCCGTTGAGTGGAATCGGTTACTGGTCTCAAGGTATCGACCGGTCTGAAATATTCGCGTGATCGTCTGTAAGCCGTCCTAAAGAGCTTTTCAAAATTTTCGCCGAGAGCGGTATCGTATGCAGTGGCACATGCCAAACCGAATGTTACTGGCACCACAACCTTAGCCGGTAGCCACTTGGTGCCGGTTCTTTTAACTACATCAGCAGCGATACCAAACCCCAATTCATAGCCGAGGGAGGCCATCAGTATACGACCGGTCGCACCAACGCCGTGTTCTGTGCCTTCAGAAAAGGCTTTCCCTAAATCGGTTACACCCACCACTACCGCACCGGCGGCGAGAGTGGAGCCAGCTCGCCAAACCAGCGATGATCCTAATCGTGCTTCAGCTGCCAACGCTGTGCCCGCGAGCCGGCGTTCTCCTGCGGCTTCGGCCAGTGCCACGCCACTAGAAAGCAATCGTTGTTCGACCGCTGCACCGCCAGCGAGCATTCGTCGCTCCACCGCTGATCCAGCACCGGCAAGTCCGCCCGGGGCCAGTCTCTCCACCGCAGATAACCCGGTAGCGGAAACCAATCGCGGCTCCGTTGCTAATCGAACAGCACTGGAAGTCAATGATTGCTCGGCGGCGACGACTCCACTACCGCTAGCAGCCAAACGCTGCTCCGCCGACAATCCGCTGCGCCCCAACGCGAGCTGGTCGCGGGATACCAGTCTTTCCAGCCTCCGCTCAACCATCGCGGTCTTCTCGCGAGCGACTAGTTCCAACAACCTGTACTCGCTGGCGGATAATGCCACGCCGGGAGCACGTTCTGCAGCGCGCGCAAAGCCACAAGCATATACTGCGGTCATAGCTCCGCCTGCGGCGCTGGCTCGATAAAAATCGTGCAGATCAACCCGCTTCAGATTTTTCCAGATATCCGAAAACACATGATCAAATGGCGGCCGGGTACGCATCGCCTGGTACAATTCTTCCACACCAGCGCGAGGTTTCTCTCCCGGTTTGTCAGTCAGGTCCTTCGAAACGCCATATTGATTGTCTACAGTAACCTTTCCCGTCGAAATCTCATAATCTGTAACTGTGACAGCATGGCGGGCAAATTTGGACGACTGCTCAGCTGCTGAACCGAACGGTGGCATGGCGGCATCCACCACCAAAACCACGGGGAATTTTTTCTCATTCTTGAGCCTCGTCAGCACGTTACGAAGGTCAGCCGGACTATCCACAGAGACAAGTCCTTTCTTTCGAGCGGAACTGTTGCGTTCCAAAATCAAATCTTCTTCAACTTTGCCGACGATCTGCGTATTAATATCCACAAGCTCTTCTACGTCGATCTGCGGGGCGTCTGCACCACCATTCCTAAGAGTGAATCGCTGCGGAGGGCTCACCCCCCTGTTGAGAATATACTCACCAGTTGAACTGGAATTTCCTGATTCTTGCGCATACAGGATGTTCCCCTTACCTGCGTACTTGCCGTCCGGCATGGTGTCTTGGCTCTTCCAGTACACATTGACCGCCACCAGTTGAAACAGTTGACTGGCATAGTTACGTTGGCCGCTATCAATCTTGTACCAGTGTGCCTCTAAGTCTTTCTCGAGCGACGCGAGAGTAATAACCGAACCATTGGTAGTCGTAAACGATCCCTTCAAAGCAACGTCTGCAACCAGAGACGAGGCTATAGATGGATAGCGACTGTAGCATCTCGTCTCCAGCGAAGTTACATTACAAGTGTTATGAGCTCCCTGATCAATTCGGTTCGGACAGGCGGCGTTCTGAAGAACTAATTTTGCAAGGAGACAGCGAGAATCTTCTGGAGCAGCCCCGGTGGTAGCATTCAGCAAACGAAAAACTTGGAGTAGGGTTCCCCCGCGTTCTTGTATGGCAAGATTCGACCGTTGATCAAAGCGAGTCATGAACTCACGAAACTCAGAGTGCTGCTCGGCGGTAAGCTTTCTGGCCGCCAGTGATAACACATCGCGTTTCAACGAAGCGTAAGCACCCTCACTAGCGAGGGATTGCTCTCGCTCAGCTGCGGGTTTGTCTATCAGGTCAACCCATTCCTTGTCGCGATTATTCTGCCGTGCTGGATGTGCAAACTGAGGCTCGTTAGCAAATGCCAACGGGCGGTCCCCCACGGCTATTTTCACATCTTCCCTAACCCTTAATTCCGCCATCGAATGCCTTCTTGAATGAGCCACCAGGGAGGAACGGCACCCTCATGACAAGCGTTATTCTATGTGGAACCTTCAAGATATGCGATTCGTAGTGTTCCCATTGGAGGCTGCTAGCTGATTGTCGGAAAAGCAGCCCCGCCCTCGAATTTATGGGATTTGCGTCGGGAACAGTTAGATCGGGCGGATCGTTGAATCCACCACGCGTTGGGCAGAGCGTTGATGGGGCGAGGGTTCAATCTGACGCATTCCACCCCAGCCGGCTCGCACGCTTGATTACGCCGGCGATGGTATCTTTTTCGAGAAAGAACATCACCGGCGATATAGTCAAGTAGAAAATATCCCACCCGTGGAATATTTTTTCGCACATGACGACATCATTCCTGGTATGTACCCGCCCCAATCCATCACCAGGGTGCGCAGTCCTATTGTCGCCCGTCCCACTTTCGACCGCCCACGTCTTGATGGTCAGGTGATCCCACTTCAGAAACGATTATGCTTTGTCCAGAACTGAAGGAAGGGTCTGAGAGGTAGTTTGGCTAATAACTTTTGCTTTTCCACTTGCCTGAATAATTGATATACACGGTTTGCCGGTGGCAAATTGTGCTTCAGCACCTAGAACAGCAAAGAAAAAACTATCGCGACGAATATCAACAATCTATGCACAAAGAAAAGCTCCCGGAATTAGGGTGCATTGTAGCAACGACCATTACCCGGCATCTTTCGATTATCTTGCGTTGAAGACCTGACGCGAGAAGGCCACAAGCGAAAACCTTACTTTTAACCATTTCAGTAGAACTGAGTAACAACTCTTGTCTTAAGGAACCAAATCTGCGATGCTACGACGGCTGATCACGTTTAGGCGGTCAGGAATGAATCCTTTCCGCTCGAGACCCGTTGTAACAGCTCCCCGCGTGAGACAACCCGATGAGTTTTTGGAAAGAAGCATTACCACTAGTTCTCCTGGGATGCATGATGATAATCGGCTGCGAAGCAAGTGCAGCATTGGCGGACCCGGAGGAGAATCACCCTTCCGACAGCAATTCTTCTCGGAAGCTCGCAGAGAACCAATCAAAATCCACACCGGATTCCACCGACAAAGAAAAAGACCCGGACGCTACCAAGCTCTTTGCTTCAACGGAGGCAAACAGCCTCTACATGGTGGACAGGGAGTTTGCTGCCAATGTATTCGATACTGTCGACGAAAACGTTCGCAACGAGTTTTTCGATGTTACCACTGCCACAAAGCTCTGGCCACAGATCGCCGCAAAATCCCGAGGCACAATTCTCGATTCGAAAACTATAGAGGAACTGAGTCAACGTATAAACGCCGCTCTCGCACAGTTGAATGCCAGCCACACGCAATTCGTTACGGTAAACGATGAACACTATTATTTTCTGCGTAGTTTGTTTGACAGTTTCAAGCCTGAAGCAGAGCGCAAGAAAACACCCCAGGCGGAATTTATTGGAGCTGGATTGGGTGGCCCGTTGTGTCAAGCCAATCAGGTCAGGTATGTGCTCAATAACAGTCCCGCCGTAGCGGCCGGACTCAAACGGGGAGATATTTTGCTGAAGGTCGATGATCGCCCGTTTCTCGGGATGCTATCGTTTACGGGCACTGCAGGTAATACCACAAAGATACTCATACAAAGAGGTTCGAAGACGCTCGAACTGACGATTAAACCGGTGAAGCAAAAATACTATGACGCTTTTCTTGATTTAACGCGAAAGAGCGCTCGAATCATCCCTACAGCGGAAGGACCCGTGGGCTACATACATTTGTGGTGCGGTGGTTCTGCAGGCGAAATACTGAGCGAAGAAGTTACAGAAAATCTTTCACAGACCAAAGGCATGATTGTTGACCTGAGAGACGGCTATGGCGGCAACTCACTGCAAGATCTCGATGTATTCTACCGACCGGTAAGCGGGTATCCCGAGTTTCGCACATTTGGACGGAAGGACAAGCAAGTCACCCGATTCACCTATTCTGGTCCGCTGGTCACATTGATCAATGGAGGATCGCGTAGCGGAAAAGAACTGTTGGCCTTCAGCCTCAAGAACAGTAAACGGGGAGCACTGGTCGGCGAACGAACAGCAGGAGCAGTTCTAGCGGGACGAATGATTGTAATAAATGACCGTTGTGCACTTTACCTGGCTGTGATGGATGGGACCATTGGTGGAAAACGACTGGAAGGGATTGGCGTTCCCCCGGACATAAATGTCGCTTACCCGCTTTCATCCAACGAGGATGTTCAGCTGGAATCTGCGCTGAAGACTATAAATTCGCTTTTGAAGCGACGGACGGAAATCAATTCGACTAAGCCGGGTAACCACCCTGCAGCAAAGAGAAGCAGCACGACGCACCGCTCATAGTGGCACTACGGCGTGGTTCCATGTTCAAGGCCGGCTTCTCGAACCTGCGGGTGCTCACGTTGGAAAATTGCGGAGTTAGAGATGAAAACGTTTGCCTATTGGCTCGGCTAAAAGCATTGGAAGTGCTATCCCTTCGTGACAATCAACTTTCGGACAAGTGCGCTCAGACTCTGCTCGGACTGCAGAAATTAACTGAGTTGGATGTCTGTTCTACTCATATTTCGGCTTCAACCATCAGCAATCTCGAATCAACGCTTAAGCACTGCAATGTACGCCCGTCAATATCTCGGTTAAGGAAGGGAGAAAGGTACTGTCCGTCCCCTGTTGAAAAGTTGGAGACCAGGACACTACAACGCCGAAGCTGGATGACCGAGATATAGAGAACTATGAGAAGATGAGAGCGGGGTCTGATCGCCGATTAGGAGCGCTAGTTTGAGGCAGATTTGCTATGTTACTGTCGTGGTTGTTCTATTGTCTGCGTTGCCGGTAATGGGACAGCAGTCTACCGAATTGGCTCAGCTTGCAGACTACGGCAGCGACGCTCAGCGTGATTTATCGCGTGTGTTGTTCCCCATGTGGATGGTCGTTTCCCTAGTTATCGCCACTGTGTTTTTATCCCGTAGCATTGTTTTGCGAATCAAGAGGCCGGCGTGGATTACTTCTATCCTAGCTATTGTGATTGTCTTTTTAGGACCGCTTGTATGCGAATTGATTTACTCTATCTTTTGCTACGATAACATTCATTGTCCTTCAGCCACTGCCGCAATCTGCCACCATGTCGGTATTAACTTTACCATTGTAATCTTCGTTGTATTGGGGCGGCTGCTATTCAAATCGCCAACTGCTACCAACAGCAAATCAGATGACAAAAACCGATTGAGCTACTGATTATCGGTTTGAATACCGGCAACCTCAAACACTTGAGCCGCTAATCCGGAGGTCCAACAAGCATGGAAACTGATTACCCCGCTGCGCATAGCATGGATACCGAATGGTTTGCCGTTGATGCGGAAGGATTTCTGGCTATTATGAGTTCCGGTGAAGATGGTCCATTGCCAACCGACTTCGAGAACTTCAGAGCATACAACAATAGCTATGATGGCGAATTTCTTATAGACGACTTGGAAAAACATCTAGGAAAGACGGTTGAACGAGATCGTCGGTTTGATTATCCAAAACCGGCAAGCCTTGGTCTCTTTCACTATAGTCACGATCTCTACAGGGAGGACATGCCGGAGGAAGGCACTCCACACTGGAACTCAATGCCTCCGTACGAGCGAGTTGCGATACCAGAACAACCGTTGAACATCTCCCAACTGCCCGCTGATATTGCAAACAAAATGCGTGTAATTAGGTTTGAACGCGCGAAATTTCACGAGTCGAAGAATCTTCAACCTATAGGGACGCTCGCATGCAAATCAATCATTTGGGCGGATCTTGATGGTTTCAATTACTACTTGGATGAAAACATGCAGCCACACGAAATGACGGATGCTGTAGTGGTATCGGTAAAACAGTTCAAAGTTGGAGCTCCACCTAAGGGACACACATAGACGCTGTCCGAGTGAGTACGGCAAACAGATTTGGAGAATCCGGGAAAGAACTAAATTGCAAACTTCCCCCAAATTTTGTCGTTGTCTTCAATTCGCTGAAACTTTTTTATCCCAGTTCTCTCTTCATGAACATCGGCATGGTGATCGCTACTCACAGGCAAACAATAAACTGATTTAGCGCGACGTCACTTCAATCCGAACAGCCTTCGATATAGTGCTTCATAACGCGGAACGATAACATCTGCCGAGAAATTCTCCTTAGCCTGTCCTTGCGCTCTCCGCCCGAGTTCTTGCCGCAAGCTCGGGTCCTGAATCAACTTTTCAACGGCACGAGCTATATGGTCCGGATCCGCGGACGGAACCAGCACACCGGTTTGCCCATCCTGAATAACTTCTGGAATTCCGCCCACTCTGGTGGCAACACTCGGGCAAGCGAAATACATGGCTTCAAGAATGCTCAAACAAAAGCTTTCCGTCTCGGAAGTAATCAACCCCAGGTCGGCCGCTTTAAGATAACCTTCAATCTCCGGCACGCCCTCCAGCACGATGATGCGGTCTTCGAGTCCCAGGCGCCGCACTTCACTTTCAAACGGAGCGAAACTTCCACCAGCCAGAATCACCAGTTTGAATGACTCGCGTGGGCGAATGCGGGCTGCGGTCTCCAGCAGCAGGTGAATGCGCTTAACCGCTCGCAAATTTGAAACATGCAAGATCATCACTTCATCGCCAAGACCCAACTGGCGACGCGTGTCTTCACGAGAACGAGAGGGAGAGCGCGGCTCATAGAAATTGTGTATGACTTCAATGGGACCATCGAAACCTATCACCCGCCGTGTTTCGATTTTCAGAAATTCCGATACCGTCGTGACCGCGGCAGATTGATTCAACGCATGGCGAATTGCCGGTCCATACCCCGGATCACTCCCCAGCAACGTAGTGTCAGTGCCATGCAATGTTGTGACTACCCGCGGCCGCCGATCTTCGGGCAACATACAACAGGCAAGAATTGCTGCGGTTGCGTGTGGCACAGCGTAGTGCACGTGCAAAATGTCTAGTTGATGCTTGCAACTAACCTCTGCCATCTTGACCGAAAGCGGTAAAGTGTAATCAGGATACTTAAACAATCCATAGTCATTGATCCAGACAGGATGGAAATAAATCCGCGCAGCATCCGCAGCAAGGCGAAAAGGACGTTCATAGCTAATAAAATGCACTTCGTGCCCGCGCTGCGCCAGTTCAATCCCAAGCGTTGTGGCTACCACGCCGCTTCCACCGATGGAGGGGTAACAAGTTATACCAATCTTTAGTGCACGATCAGAACTCATCTTAAAATCGCCGCGCTCCCTTGCCTGCGTGCGCCAGCGACTCAAACAACAGCGGGTCGTTCGGGAACAGCGCGCAAGCATAATCGATCCCTGCACGGGCACCAAGCAACCTGGCGCGGGTCAGTTGCATTTCAACATAGTTGCGCGCCGAGGTCTGAGTCGCGTGTTTGTTCATCGCTTGAGTCCAGAGCGAAACGACTTCCGGTAATGATATGTCAATTAGTATTGGCGTTATATCGCCAGGTTCTGCATCAGGCGAGATCGCGTAGAAGAACAATTGTTCAATTGCATGTGCTTTTTGTTCGCGCAGTTCTTTGAAGCCACCGTAGCGAGCTATGCGCGCAGCGTCGCGGACGAGTTTACCGAGCCGTGCATGATCAGGATGTTGGTTTTCGACATCAGTTGGCGCCAGCACCGTGGCAGGGCGAAGACGCCTGATGATCTCTGCTAGCTTTATTGTATGAGCGACCCGCAGCTCTAAATGCGCATCACCATCCAGCTCAACGAATTCAATCGTCGCGCCAAGCAAGCCAGCCGACTCTGTAGCTTCAAGAGTTCGTTCCTCCGGCGTGCCGTGGGATGCTGCTTCGCCTCGCGAGCATAGGACAAAGTGAGCCTTGCGTCCGGCATGAGCTTCACGC
Source organism: Candidatus Obscuribacterales bacterium (assembly GCA_021732565.1). GTDB lineage: Bacteria > Cyanobacteriota > Vampirovibrionia > Obscuribacterales > Obscuribacteraceae > JAKFUT01. The sequence goes on along the minus strand of JAKFUT010000226.1, from coordinate 4,002 downwards.
GCGATAATACCACCGCAACCAAATTCGATATCGTCCGGGTGCGGTCCGAAGACTAGCAATGGTTGAGTCTCAGGGGATTTCAATGTAAGCCTCGTCAGATCGTTCAAGGGTGTCTCGTGTTACGAAATTGATTTCCGGCGCGTCATGCTTGTGAAGATATGCTTGCTCGCCGGCACCGGCAATGTAATGAGTGCAATGCAGAACCGATTGCATCCAGGCTAGACGACTGTCGCGAGTGGGACTCACCTGCTCCTTTGTAAAAGTTGTGGGTGGCAAGTCAACAAACGCATCACCGCCCTCATGCAACTTCAATGCGCCGTTGAACCAACGGGCACGCACAATTTCATTCTCGTGCGGTACATCAACAAAATACTCGGAAACATCACATGCTTCACGGCGAAAATCTGCACTGCTTGAACGCACAACCCTTATTCCTTCAAGCAAACCCAGGTGGCGATACATCTCCAGGCAAAAGTCTGCGACATAAGCAGCAGAGATGTTCCTGAAAATGTCAATTAGCGCATGGCCTACGTAGTTGGGCAATGTCACTGTTGTCTTTTGCTGCCAGTCTACAGGAACTCTCTTGAGATAAAGCGGCGAGAATTTACGCTGAGTCTTGTTCTCAAAGGTGAAGTTGAGCTGTGCTGGTTCATTGGTTTGACGATGACGCAAAACTGTTCTGGTTTCACGCGGATCATGATCGCTGTCATGGTAGAAGAAAACAATTTCGCCGCCAATCTCACTCTGCAGTCGTCGCGCAGTCTGAATTTTGGCAAACAAAAACCGCTTTGGAAAAAATCCACAGGGCTGCTGACCAAAACATATTACGGGTGAACTCAAGATGCATGTTCCTTGATATTTTTCCGATTATTACCCGGGGCACTTTGCAATATGAGGCTGAAGAGCACGCAAGCGGCACAGCCAATCAGAGGATACCAGAGATAAGAAATCGTCAACTTGGCATAGAGGACAAAGACTAATAGTTGTGCAGCAAGCGCTGCCCAAAAGATCGCAGTGCCGCCCACACGCCGGATGAAAAACGCCACGAGAAAAAGCCCAAGCATCACTCCGTAAAATATGGAGCCAAGTATGTTGACTGCCTGGATCAAATTTTCGACCAGATGTGCATAGAGGGCAAAGCAGATTGCAATAATTCCCCATAGGACGGTAAACCAACGTGTGGCCGCAAGGCACTGCCCATCGCTTGCATCGGGTTTGATATGGCGGTAGATATCAATGCTGGTGCTGGCACCAAGCGCATTGAGTTCGGCAGCTTTTGATGAAAGGGCCGCGGCAAAGAAGGCAGCGACTAAAAGACCGATGACTCCGTGAGGCAATTGCTGAAGGATAAAAGTGATGAACACATAATCAGCGTCGTTCGCCTTAGCTACAGGTGCCTTAGCTGCCAGTTCTTTGCTGGCAGCTAATCGGATTCTCTCGGATTCCTGCTGTGCTGCTAATGCAGCAGCGAATCCTGAGTTTGCGCCGGCTCGATCGCCTTTGTGTCGGGCTTGAACCCAAATCTCGAGTTGCTGGCGTTCTTGCCTGTGAGCTAAATTAAAACTGCTCTGGAAAGCCATCAGTTTTGAATCCGCCTGATGTTGCAAGAGATAGCGACTGGAGTTCGAATCAAAGAAGAGCGGAGGTTGTTCAAATTGATAGAACACAAAAATCAATACACCGAGAAACAAAATACAAAATTGCATTGGAATCTTGCAAACGGCGTTGAACAACAGTCCAAGTCGGCTTTCGCGCAGTGACGAACCGGAAATGTAACGCTGAACCTGCGACTGATCGGTACCGAAATAGGAGAGCATCAGGAAAGTTCCGCCCACTAGTCCAGACCAAAAAGTATAGCGTTCTTGAATGCTGGGCGAAAAACTCACCGCATTGAGCTTGTTAAATCCTCCTGCCAGTTTAAGCGTGTCACCGAAATTGAGATCGGCTGGAAGTTTCGAAACAAGCAGGCAAGCCGCAGTAATCATACCGGCGAATATGATTGCCAATTGATATTTTTGTGTTACGGTGACAGCGTCGCTGCCACCCATAACCGTATAAATAATCACGAGAACCCCGCAACTTATTATGGTCGGGTCGAGCGGCCAACCGAAAACGGTGGTCAAAACAATCGCGGGAGCGTAAATGGTCAGCCCGGCTCCAAGTCCGCGTTGCAGGAGAAAAAGCCCCGCGCCGAGCAAACGTGTTTTTGCGTCGAACCGTTTTTCCAGAAACTCATATGCGGTATAAACATTGAGCCTGCAAAAAATCGGCAAGAAAACAGCTGCAATAATAATCAGTGCAAGCGGCACACCGAAATAAATCTGCAGGAAACTGAGTCCCCCCAGATAGCCCTGACCAGGGGTAGAAAGAAAGGTTATAGCACTGGCTTGTGTGGCCATAACCGAAAGTCCGATGGCAAACCAGGGCGTTTGTCCGCGGCCTTTCAAATAACTATTCAAGTCCTTACGATTCCGCGTATTCCACATGCCGTAAGCAGAAATACCAATAATGGAACCGAAGAGCACAACGAAATCCAGCAAATTCATGCAAAGAACTCCGTCAAAGCAATTAGCAATCCAAGCCAGAGTATGAAACTAGCTATCACGAAAAGATAAGCGCCTCTCCATGTTTTTGGCCAGGGCAGGCCCGTCGACTCGCTTTCATCTAAGGATGGTTCGTCTACAGTCATTGGTTTCGGTGTCCTGTCTTCGAAATCGGACAAACACTAAAGTTAGCGCCATCCAAACCTATTGCCTGTACAATGTGAGGCAATTTTGCGAATACTGAAAACCGAATTAGCCGAATACAGAAGGGTTGCCCTCCGCCGTGGCGAGTCTCTACCAGTTTGCTCCTGGCATACGTTTTCATTTACCGATGGAGATCATGTTGGCGAACAAGCGATAAGCACCGGGTACGCCGGCTGGAAGTTGTCGAAAGAAAACAAGCCCTGTGTAGATGTAATGTCCTTTGCCATAGTTTGCCACAAGCAAAGCACCTTTCGTTGGCTCTTCAGCAGGGTCGTTGCAGGCAAGAATTGGAGTAAAGTGTTCGTCCCATTTGTTAGGAAAATATATTCCGCGCTCCTGCACCCAACCATCAAAATCTGCACTGGTAATCTTGTTGGGCGTGTTCAATACTGGATGATCCGGCACGAGAAAAGTCATGGAGGCCGTTTCGTCCGTGACGCGATCGGCAGATATATTCAAGTCGTAAGGTGCTACCTTATCAGCCTTTAGTTTGTCGGGACGATTGTATTGCACAATAAGAGTGCCACCATCTTTGACATAGTCAAAAAGCGCAGGTAGAGCGTCAGCGATCTTTTCTCTTACATTGAAGGCTCGCACGCCGATTACAACGGCGTCTAATTCTTTCAGTTGTTCCTTTGTGAGGCTTGCGTCGTCCAGGAGCTTGACCTCATAGCCCATCTCTTGAATGTTCTCTGGCAGACTGTCTCCTGCACCGGGCAGATAACCAACTTTGTGACCGCGCGTGGCGAGCTCAAAGCTCAAAGCTTTCAGGACCGCTGGTGGCTGGAGTAACTGCGGCGGAATGTGTGGATAATCGATTTCCTCGCGCCGGGCGGAATAGCGCTGTCCGTGCATCTCGGCGCTGGCTCTGATTTTTGCCGTTGCCGTATGGCACGGTGCGGTGATCGTAAATTTGAACTTGTTATGGTCTTCGACCTTTGGTAAATGAAATGACTGTTTGAGCGGCACAACTTTCCAATCGCCGGGCGCCTCGAGCCGCAAGACACCGTCTGATTGAGCCCGTGACGCTGTGATTTCAACTTCCACGGTCCTGGACTTACCAGGAGCCAATAAGGCGACTTCTGAATTGATCTTCAGCCAGACAGGCGGTATCACATTCAGACGCTGGCGGCGCTTATTGACGGCGGAGTTCAGTGATACTTGAACAGGCTCATCTGTAATTACCAGCTTCTGCCCGGCCACTTCAAAGACATCTTCAATTGGGAACACTGGAGAATTTTCTGCAGAGCCGATC
>JAKFUT010000167.1 GCA_021732565.1 Candidatus Obscuribacterales bacterium | reverse complement strand
CCACCTACAGTGATTGAACGACATAAGGTCGCAGCGCTCCCGGGCAGTCTCGATGACGTGCCTATGCTCAACAGCAACAGCCCTGAGCAAGTTCAGGAAGAAGGTATTCTCGTTTCAACTTGTCCACCGGAAGGCATGAAATGCCCTGAAGCCCACCTCAACTACAAATTCGACGGGCGCTTTGACATATTTGCCCACCATGTGGCAAAAGGGAGTGCAGATAATTTGCGCACTCTCTTCATCGGGATTTTATTGAAAAATCCGGGTAAGCAAAAACTGCAAGTTAAAATTCTCAGTGGCGCGAGCTATCTGAGCCAACCAGACGCACCATTTGTAGCAAGGGCGTCTATTGAGTCGAATGACGACGGGGCTGTCTTTTCCGGACCCGGTAGCAGAATTACCTCTGACATGTTACGGAACAAGCGGGCCGAGTGGTTGCCGGAGAAAATCACAATTTTGCCCGGGCAGACTGTGGTGCTAGCGAGTCTGCCGATTCCGGTGAAGACTCTCATGCCCCGTCTAAACGGCCGATCAACTCTTATTCGGCTGCGCAGCACGGGCCCGGTATGTGCCTCTACACTAGCCATGTATGCTCCAGCGGCACTTGCGTTGGAGAAGCCCGTAATTACATTGGACAACTCTTGCGCCGGTTCGGTCAAAACGGTCGCGGGTGTTCCGGTCCAAGCGGCCCCCTGTGACCGACTTTCCGGTAGCGCGCCGGGATTGAACGCCGTGAACAATGCGGGGGGCGTTAGCAGCGCTGATTTAAGTGAGCGTGCGCCCGTGCCTGAAGAGTGGATAAAAATGCTCGAATGCTCCGGGTTAGCCGGTCCACGGGAAAAGCCGGCCACGCCACCTGGCACTGCCGGACCGTTCGTCTATGGCCGCGTTGCCGGAGTAAGTAAAGGCAGTTCGTGGCAGGCACAACTTGTAGATCCCTCAGACAACCAATCGAAATCGAAACGAACCCGGCTTACATTGCCTGATCCTGATGAACCGGTGTCATACTTGATTGCCAGCCTTGAGAAAGGCACTTTTGGAACGGGGGAAATTCAGAGTGCACCGCTTCCGGTGCGGTACCCCGATACGGCATTTCGGGCAAACGGCAATTACGCTGTGCATTATCAACTTGATCTGCCGCTCTTTAACAATGCAGCTAGCCAGCGTGACGTAGTTGTGAGGCTGGAATCGCCGCTCAAAAGTGATACGACGAAAGAAAGCCTGTCCTACTACGATCCACCTCCTGCGAAAGTTTTCTTTCGCGGAACAGTTCTTGCCTGTTTTATAGATGACAATGGTTCGGAGCAGCGATGTTTTTATCACCTGGTGCTAAACCAGGGACAACACGGCGAGCCGCTGGTGAAGCTGCGGCTTAAATCGGGAGAACAACGCAACGTGCGGGTAGAATTCCTGTACCCGCCTGATGCGACACCGCCCCAGGTGCTCACGGTAGAGTCACATATCTAACGGCCGCATGATTCGCCAAACTTTGCCAACCAATTCAGCAAATCACAAGTCCTACAGTGCGAAAGTGTGGCAACCAACCTGACAGCACAAAGCCAAAAGAGCATTCATGAGAATGGAAGCGGCAATATTAGACAACACGCTGCGAGTAATAAACTCGCTGGAAACAAATGGCATTATTCGCCGGTATGCAATCGGTGGCGCTATTGCGTTGGTGTTCTATACAGAACCGGAAACCACTTATGACCTCGATATATTCTGCCTTTTACCCAAGCGGGTCTGACGGAATCGTCCACGGATCCGGTGCTCTTAATCACGGCACTGTCGACGGGCCGGGTTCCAACGCTATGCCTTGTTCTTTGAGCTTTTTTCGCAATTCGTTGCCGTACGCAACCATCTCCTTGCTTTTTAGAAGGTGACCACGAAGCTTGTAAACACGGCCGAGGTTTTCTACCACGCGTAGCACTTTTTGATCAAGAACGTTGTCCTTCCGGTAATTGATCCAAGCCCGCTCAAGCGTGTCGCTGGCTAACTCGTACTGATTTGCATCGAGGTAAACCTGACCCAGTGAGGCTTGCATGTCTGCCATCAGAGCCGGCTGGGTGTAACAAATAGTCAATGAATCAAGTGCTCTTTTGTAAAACAGCTCGGCATTATCTGCTTCGCCTTGCTCAGCATAGAAGTTCGCTAGACTCGCTTCGCAAAAGGATCTCGTCTTGAAATCGCGCCCGGACTCTACTTTTTGCAGGGCCGCGATGTATATTCTTTTTGCTTCCTGAAATCGCTTACTGTGCTCAGCAATGCGTCCCAACTCAATCATTTGCACCAATTCTAATGAGGAGTCAGGGCCCAATTTCCTTTGCAGCAGCCCAATTGTCGTGTTCGCCGTTTTTCGAGCCTCTTCATATTGTCCAAGTTGCGCGGCATCCTCTGCCAGCGCCGTTCGCGCTTCGACAATTTCTGCGAAATTCTTATCGGTATCTTGTTCCAGGTAACTCGACACGGTTCGCCATAGCGGCTGTGCTTTGGCGTAATTCTTTCTGGCGCTCTCTATGCGGGCCCGTATGGAATCGACTCCTGCTTTTTCTTCCGGGGTTAAGATACGGTCGCTTAAGGTATGGTCCGACCACAACTTACATAGATACTCTGCGTCATTCAAACGCAAAGCGCTGATTAGTTGTTCTGTCCGTATCTTTAATGAAGCGTATCCCACAGGAACAGCTACCAGCGTGCGTTTTATTGAACGGCTAGTAGTAGTTGTGTTTAATAGGTTGGGGTGCATTACCTGGCGCACCATGCATAATACTGCCAGCACCAGGCAGCATAATCCTATGCAGATGGACAATAAATACCAATTCCAAAAAGACTGCTTGCTGTCTGCCCAGTCTGGTGAGATCGAAACGTATCTGGTCTTTTCGTCGAGCATCCTGGTTGCTTTAGAAAGGTCTTCTTGAAGCACCGACATTGCTTGATAGCGTTCATCAGGCTCTGCTGCCAACGCTCGGTCGATCACGGGGCGCAACGGTTCCGGTATCTTGCCTTCGCGAACTACCAATTCGAACAGAAGCATTCCCAGCGAAAAGACATCGGCACGGTGATCGGCGGAAATTCCGCGATACTGTTCCGGGCTAATATATTGTCGGGTGCCGAAAATTTCGCCGGTTTGTGTTAGCTTCTGGGCTCCCGACTCGATGGAAAGCCTGGCCATACCGAAATCCACAATCTTTGCGGTCACTTCATCGTCAGCGTCGTTAATGAGCATTACGTTGGCCGGCTTTATATCTCTATGCACGATACCAAGTCCATGTGCATGCGACAATCCTGCGGCTATTTGTGTAATTAATTGAATGGCCCGCGCTGGAGGCACCGACTGGTCGGCCATTATAGATGCAAGGCTATGGCCTTCTATGTACTCCATGGCGAGGTACGGCTTGCCTTCCGTAGAGACCGAGAATGAGTAGACCCGGGCAATGTTGTGGTGCTGCAGTTGATTGACCGACACGGCTTCGCGTCGGAAGCGTTGCAAATCAATTCGCTCCGACGACTTGAGGAATTTAATTGCTATCTGGCGGTTAAGGTCTATGTGAGCAGCCTTGTAGACTCTGCTCATTCCGCCGACACCGATGAATGAAAGTATTTGATACTTCCCGTCCAAAATCGTGCCGACAAGCGGATCGCCCTCGGAGAGGATTACGTCGTCTTCAGGACAGCGATTGGCACTTGCTGGAAATTCGCGTCCACATACGACGCACACCTTAGTGATCGTCGAATTCATGCTATTGAATTTAGCACATCTGCCTTGTTCAGGAGAGCCGTTTGTCTTGATGAATTGTAGTGAGGCCCGGGTGGGAAACTTTCCTGATGGTAAGTCGCCTTGCAATCCCCATTAGCCCAACTTCCCTTTCAAGGGCAAATCCGTAAAACCTCCGTGAGGTCCGATAATAGACATGGGTCAGATGGGCGAATGGCTAGTTGTCAAATCGCCAGATCCCACCCGGGCGGTCTTGCCTTACATGATGCTCTCTGCACGCCCTTCTTTGAACACAACAAAGGCGAATGGACGCGCCATGTGTCCACAAAGGAACGCTGGCGCAATAGGTAACATTGTGATCGGAATTGCCGGTTCAGCTGCCTTCTGTCCGGCGCAGGGGATAATTTGTAGGATTCGATTTTACTTCACGTAATTCGGGGTACCCCGTTTCTTCATCGAATTCTTGTTCAAATTTCCATTCAGCACTTACATTCATCATCACAACCTCGCAGGTCGTAAATACATAACATCCATCAAGCATATGGCCGCCTGTGGTTCTCCCGTGTCTGTCAGATACGGAAATATGAACGTGTAGCCCGGCGGTGCCTATGGTCCCCGTAGCCGAAACGATTTCCAGGGGACCATAAATTACGGTTCCTGTTTCGTGATCGGCAAAACGTAAATTGGCTTCCCGTAGCGAGCCAACCAGCGAAAGCACAACACCGGCTACAAGATCGTTGTCTCGAGCCATTTTGTTCAGCTCTTGCCGCAAATCATTGCCCGGTCTAAGACGTTTGACGATAATCGACATCAGAACTTCGGTTTACCTTGTTTTAGCCACTCTCTAAATGACGGTGGATCCGGTGGATCGGTTCGCGGAGTTTGACTTGCCTCTTCCTGTTCCGATTGTACCTGTCGCGGTGCCGTCTGTTCTTCCGTGGAGGCGGTAATTTTAGCTGGACCTTCTGGCATCTTGTTGTGGCTGACCCAACGTGCCAGCATCCGATTATAAGCTGCTATGTCTCGTTCGCTGCAGTGAGCAGCCGTCTTTGTGGAATCAGCAGCCTGGTCGGGTGGTGCTTCAGTAGACGTTTCTGCCGCCAGGGAGTTAGTTGTGGCAAAGCGAGGTATCGCCGATTCCGGGTCTGATGCGGGGGAAAGAAGCGGCGGTAGAGAAAGGTCTTGTTTGTCGCTCAAAACCCTTCGTATCCATTTTACCGCAGGCTTTCTTGGTTTCGGAACCACTTCTTCGGTAGTCTCAATTTTGCTACTCATAAGAACGAGCATGGAGTGCGCATTGTTAAACCGAGGTGATGTGGAGTCAATCTGATGTAGAAAGGTCTGAGCTTCATATCGTGACCCTTTGTCTAGGGCAAGTTTTGCCTGTTGATAATAAGCTTCATTCATCAAGTCCGCTTGCGCTTGATTGAGGTTGCCTGCTACCTGCCTGATCACCTCACTCTTCCGGGTTGCTTTTGTGAATTGGCCCTGCTTAACCAGAGCTTCCAACTGCTGAGTGGCAGTAGTTTGCGATTGTCGGTGCCACTTCGAGATGTTCTGACCAACATAAAATGCGATGGCTGTTAGGGTGAGGAGCACGATTGAAGCTTGGAGCAAATCAAGTAACGGACCCGGTAAACCCGGGGTTGACGGTGAATTGTCCGAGGCATGGCGGCTGAGAAGGGTGGAATATGGCCGAGATGGAGGAACTTGAGTTGGAGATTCCGGCTCGAGAGTTGCTATCCCACCTGCACGCGGCAATTCTGCAGATTGAAGCAGCTCACCTTGATCAGCCGAAGCGATTGGACCCGGTAGGGGAGCCGAATCCGGCTGGACTGGTATCAACCTTGACCGCAGGCGTTCCCGCTCTTGCTTATTGTGAAATTCGGTGAGGGCCGCACCTGGTCGTTGCACCCGTGGACGCTGGTCGGGCAGCAGATGACCGGGAATTGCCGTTGGGGTGCAGTCGATTACTTCCGAGTTTAGTAAAGGCGAATGAAGTTTTGCAGGCTCCGGGCGGACCGGCGCTCGACTGGCGGACCTGTTGTCCACTGAATCCGGGTGTGAGCCGACTGCTTTAGCCGGCGGGGTAAAGTCTAAAGTGTTTTCCAAACGGGAAACCTTGGCAGACCCGGGCAAGTCTAGCCCGCATTCCTGACAGAATCTGTCTGAAAGCGTGATTTCGGAGCCACATCGGCTACATGAGTTGGCTTTTGCTCTGTCCACCCGAAACCCCTTTTCCTACTGCTCCGTGCGTTCAACCCTTTTCCGGGTAGTTCGGCTCTGCCCACAGTATGCCTGCTTGCCAACGGAATGGATGTTTATACACTATATCCCTGCTCTTTTCGCTGGGATTTTCGGACCAGCTTGTAGCAAACCTGCAAAGAGAATACAGAAAATTCTCTTATTTGTGTCTGATCAAGGATTTAAGGAGTGGAAACTGTTGACATTTTCAGGACGGGAATTCCCCCTGGTGGTAGAATCTGCCGCGTTATCGTAAGGCCGCCGAACATGAACGATATTGATAAAGCCGAATACAACCAGGCTATAACAGCCTTCCTGATTCCCTCCGGGCTTTTTATCGCCTGCTTGCTGGGCGCTGCGGGCACGTTTTGCCTGTATAACGGTGAGCCGTTGGGCTGGGGCCTTATCGTGGGAATGGTGTCCATTATCTCGTGGGCTTTCTATGCGTTCATCAATTTTCAAAACAAGCTACGCGAGCGCGGAGGGTTTCGGGGTAAAGCCGTAACTGGCGTTCCGTCAGAAGTCATCGAAAAGTCTGATAAACAAGCCAAGCCCGATTTGATTTCATCTTGATTTTTGGTTGATCGGATATTAGGTACCAGGGGACCACTGGTTCGAGCTTGTAAATTAAGCAGGCATTAGCGGCGCGGCCTCGGGCAGGTTCTGCACGATGGATCACGATACGAGTGACGGTGAGGATGAAGTCTTTAGCGGGACAAAATCGGTATTCAACTTTCTGTTTGGTTGTTATGTGCATCTGGACATTCGTCTGAATTGAATGATGAAATGGCGCAGTGAAGCACCAGATATGATGGCATTGTAAGTCAGTTGCTATTGCACTGTGTAAACAGGCACCGCCCAAGTTGCTCCCTGTCCGCACCGCCAGTGGAAATCCCCTTCCAATCCGGGATTTGGGGACAAGTATTGGCAAACGATAACTGAACCATGAACCAATAGTACAAATGCCAATGTCAGATCCGGTGTTTTCCTATTGACACTCGAACGCCACGGATCTCCGACTGTTCGAAGCGAGTATTCTCCCTCCATACCTGAAGCACACCGTGGTATGACCTTAGACACATTTACAATGGAGATGCCGACAATTAGCATGGTTATAAGCTTAAAGTGCTGTCTCCGTAATCTTGAGTAATTACTTGCTGCTTCTTTGTTCTCCCTTCTCGACGGAGGGAAGTCTTTCACTTGCCGGGGAAATACGATGCGCAGAATCTCAACAATAGTCCCGTTCATTCAATTCAGCTTTCTTGCTCTAATAATATTTGCCGTTGTTTCTGCCAACCCGTGCCTGGCGCAAGATGCATTCTCCGGTCAGCTCGATAGCCATCCCGGCAGTCCTAGTCCTCAAACACAAGCCCCGATCCTGCCCGCCGCCACCAATGGCACCATCGGACCGCCGACACCCTACAACGGCCCCGTCCAAACGCCCACATCGCCCGGAGCCTACAACGGCCCCCGCCTTCAGGGTGTGATGACCGCCGGCACTGTGCGAGTTAATCCTAATATCTTTCAAGAGAATCCTGCGGTTATTTTTGCAGTTCCCGTAGTGGCCTTTGGACTGTTTCTGCTGCTCAGACGCAAACGTGCCTCGGTCTGGGAGATGGGCGCCGTGGCAGCCGTCATTCTCACTCTCAGCTGATTGGCGTGGGGGCTTATGCTGTTCCAAAGTTATTGATTGAGATTCTTGAGTTGCAGCGAATTCTGCTGCATAAAGTGGATTGGAATGTAGCGCTGATATGGAACGATGTCATGCCAGATCAATAGAACGGGGGACACATGACAGCATCTCTTGCTGGTACATTCGATGAATTTAACGAGAAGCGTCGAACCGAGATTCGTCTTTCGGACGGATTCCCTGAAGCCGAATCTCGAGTTCGAGGTACTCCTGCGAAGGAATCAAGCCAACCTGAGGTCCCTTCGAAGAACAACCAATCAAGATGGATTTTGAATCCGGTGATGGACTATTTATTCGCCTGCGGCGGGCTGGTATGGCTGTTGTTCGGCTTTCACTATTTCGTGCTGGCAGGAAGCACACAAGGCCCGCTTTCTGTTGCTCTACTAACATTCTCCGCACTTGGGGCGCTTTTGTTGGGGGAGGGACACACCGCTGCAACGCTGGTGCATACATATCGTCGTGCCGATCTTAGAAATCGGCTGTCGTTTTATACAAAATTACTTCCGCTGTTTTTTGGAATTCTAGCTGCGTGTGGAACTGTGATCCCTGGCGTCGCTCCAATTCTCGTGAAGATATATCTGCTCATTGTGCCTCACCATTTTATGGCACAGTCATACGGAATCGCACGGGTCTATTGTCTGAAGCAGGGGTACGTTCTTGGTGACGACGAAAGGCGCGCCCTGCTACTGGTCACCTGGTGTACCACGATCTTTGCCGTAATACGGCAACTTACGGTCATCGAACCGAAAGAGAAGCCTTTCCTGGGGCAGGCGGTGCCGACATGGCAGATCTTGCCGGAGCCACTGTTTGTGGTGGCACAAGTACTACTGATCAGCTGCATCTTTGCATTCGTAGCAATAATTACTCTGCGCGGGGTGAAGGAGAAGCGATTATTCCCCGTTCCTGCACTGCTGACGATGGCCACCGGCATTGCTGGCTTCACGATGATTCAGTCTGCCACCGGAATATACTGGTTGTATGTTTCTGCTTTCTTCCATGCCACCCAATACTTTCTTACAGTCTTAGTAAGTCATTGGAATGAGCAGCAAGTTGTAAGTTGTGGCGATCGCATTCGCAGTCTGACCCGAAATTCTTCCACCACACGTATGCTGGGAATAATTCTTTTGGTGTCGGTTTTTATTTACATAGGTATACCTCGCATACTTGAGTCTTTCGGGCTTAACTACATGCTGGCGATGGCTGCCATCTTTTCGACGATGAACATGCATCACACCGCAATTGATGGTGTTTTGTGGAAGTTGCGACGAGCTGAAGTTCGTAAAGCCGTGTCTGCCTGACCTGTAAACCAGCATATCAAGCTGATATAGTTAATCCCTCTGAGGGGGAGTTCAGCGCTATGAAGGAAGCTGCGGTACACTTCGCTTTTTTCGTGTCGTACGCCATTCATGTGCCCGGACACGATTTTTACACTTTTGGGTCAATGGAAGTTCACTTTCCGGTCGAAGACTTGACCCGGTTGGTTCATATTCGGCAGATTGAGAATATGATCAAAGGTGATCTTGTTTCCAACAGCGGTTATCCAAATGACACCGTGGTTGCACTGATTAATTGGAAGCGACTCCCTGACGATGATGCTCCCGTTGAAGAGCTGCCAGACGAAGAGCCGTCAACAACCGCAGAAACCGCCGAGATTCGGCAATTCAAGCGCAAATCTCGATAATTCGCATTCTGGTGGCAAGAGAAAGCGTGTGTACTTGGGGAAAACTGCCGCTTATGGTGGCGTTTAAGGCGATTGACTGGCCTGTCGTTTGCTGGAGTTGCTGCGTCGCTCCAGTGCGAACAAACGAATCGTTTGCTCGCGTTCTACCCTTGCCTTATCCAGTTGTTTAAGGTGCAATAATGCTGCAGCTTTGATGGCGTGAGCTCGATAAGTCTCTCGATTAGTCTCTATCGATTTATCCGAGTCGCGCAGAGCTGCCTCATAATTGGAAGCTGTCAGCTCAAGCCCTGCTTTCTTCAGTAGCAGCTCTCCTCTGCGAGCAGTATCCGTTTCTTTTGACAGTGCATTGATGACGTGAGTTAGCTCTGTATGACTAACTGATTCACCAGTAAGCTCCATTTGTTTTCCCAACAGTGAGAGGTCTGTTGTATATTTCACACTGAGAGATTGAATGCCAAACATGCTCCAATTCTTGCCGTCTGGCATGCGGCGCAGTTTCTCAAGTTCGGCTTGCGCTTCGGCTGTTTTTCCCATGGCTACGTAAATCGCCGCCCGTTCTTTCACAAGGTTCTCATTGGTCGGCTGCAACTTGAGTCCGGCCGTCATGTAATCGATGCCCTTCTGGTAGTGGCCCAGCCGGGCGGAAGCGCGGCCCATCAATAAATAGGGCACCGATGCTTGCGGCCGCGCGCTAGCACCTTTCTTTGCGTATTTTATTGCATTGGTGAATTCTCCCGCATCGTAATACCACTCTCCCAATCTAAGCCATCCCGGTGCTTCCTCTCCTGCTATGAAATCCACCGATTTGTCGTAAGTGGAATCAATTTGCTCAATTAATTTGCGGGCTTCGTCCGGCTTGTTATTCGCTGCAAGAACCTCTGTCTTGAACATCAAATAATCTCGACGTTCTCTGCCGGCTAGCTTTGCTTTTGTCCAAGCCGGGTTGTTGAGCCATTCTGTCGCTTCCGGATAGCGTCTGTTCCTTAGCAAAATTCTTGTTTTTAGCAGTGCAGCAACAGGGCGAAACTGCCGGTTGAGCAAAAGACAGAGTTCCTTCAGGCTGGCCTCCGGTTTGTCCGCTCGGTCAAGTGCCTCAATCGGTTCCAGGTTCCACAGCTCAAGTTCGAGGCTATCCCACTGCTTCGCTGGTGACAGTTTTTGAAGCAGCTGAAGATCGCGACTGTAGTCTTCGGTCTTCCCCATCACAATGTCCAAAGCGGCCTTGTAAAAAATTGCTTCCGGATAGCCCGGATTTACCTTAGAAGCCGCATTATACTCAGCCAGTGCCGGCTGCAATTTACCTGTTCGCACAAGGCTCTTTCCGCTGGATACATAAGTGCGAGGGTCGCCAGGATCTGCTTTCTCTCCTCGTCTTGCCGCCTCCAATGCGTGTGGATAATCACCTGCCAGAAGATATGTTTCACTGAGTTCTACCCAACCTGTGGCGGCCCCTACAGACCAGGCTGAGGGCTCCGTCGACAGTTGATCTGCTCTTTCAAGATTTTGTCTGGCTTCGTTTAGTTTGTTCGATGCAATATTCACCAGTGCCGTGACGATCAACTTCTCTTTCAGAGTTCCTGGCGAACACCTTTGTTCGTTCACCGCATCTAGTGTCGCACGAGCTTCTTTGATTCCCCGCGCGCCGCTGCAAAGCTCGAATCGGGCTTTCTGTATTTGCAGTGTATTCAGGTGAGGGCATTGGCGCAGAATATTATTTAGCTCTTTGACGGCACCGGCGGCATCATTGAGCGCGAGAAGATGCTGTGCCTGCGAAAAATTACTAGTCAGTCCCTTTCTCTCAAGTTCGGTCATGGTTTCAGTTAACGGGTTAGTGGCGAGTGGTGCTACGACTTCCCCGGGACCCTTGCGGGGAGGAGTCAAGCTGTCAACGGGGCTTTTACTTTTTGCCTCGTCGTGGTGACTTGAAGAAGCCGATGGAGTTGATGAAGACGGTGTGGTGGATGGCAACTTTGAAGTCGTGCCGTGTGCCGACCCGGTAGTGGAGTGTCTGCCGCTGGCGGCGCCGGAGCTTGGCTTCCCGCTGTTGTCTGCAGACGGAGTCTTTGCCTCATTGCGTCGCTGGCCAGTCGCATGATGTTCTGTTATATGCTCCCGCTCCGCCAACGACCGGGAGTAGCTCGCCATGAAAGGAATCAGAACGAGGCATACGATGAGGGCACTTCTATTTGTTCTGCTCTGCGATACCATTGTGGGGTGTAAGAGATATTATGCTATTACTGCGATATTCCCGCCAAATGGTCATGTCTGCCAGTTTCTGAATCTATGTGTTCGGGCATAATGTGGTCGGAGGTGAACAGTTGGCAAAAATCCTGTTAATCGAGGACAACGATGCGCTTGCAGGCTTTCTGAAAGTGGCTCTCGAGGGCGCCAGGTACGAAGTCGACTGGGTTTCGACGGGAACCGAAGGCTTGTATTGGCTCCAACATGAGCAGTATTCGGTGGCCATTGTCGATTGGGAGCTTCCTGGAATGAGCGGAATTGACGTTTGTAAAACCTTCCGGGGAAGTGGCGGGGAAACTCCAATTTTAATGCTGACCGGAAAAGACAAAACGGAAGATCTTGTTGAAGGGTTTGACGCCGGCGCAGATGATTATATTTCGAAACCATTTGAGATGCCGGAGTTGCAAGCTCGATTGAAGAACCTTCTTCGGCGAAAGCCCACCGAACACTCAGACATTATTGTGGTGGCAGGGATTGAACTGCGCTCCGGTTCTGGAGAAGTTCTAATTGGAAATCAGCCGGTGAAACTCACGCGCAAAGAATTCAACATTTTGGAACTACTCATGCGCAATCCGGGGCACCCCTTCACTGTGGATGCAATTATGCAAAGAGTCTGGCCCTCCGATTCTGAAGCATCGCCGGAAGGCGTTCGTTCGCATATTACACGACTGCGGCAGAGAATTGCGGCAGTATCAGAAGAATGCGCCAATACGATAGAAGCTGTTTATGGCATGGGTTACAGAATAAAGGTGCGCTGAGTTCAGACCAGGAAGACCTTTCCTGGAATGCGTGAGTGGCGCACTCACCAAACCTGATGTGAATGGGGGCTCGTCTGATCGGATACTGGAGATTGGGCTTAAGCCGGGGACAACTTCGACTGGATAATGATCGATTTGAATTCGGTTGCCCAATGGAAGCCGGAACAAGCGGCAACGGTGATTGCCAATGTACTGCCGCAGGTGATGAGACCGAACTTATGTAAACAACGCTCTCTCTTCGTTCCAGTCGTAGCTGCTCTATGTTTGATAGCGCCGCAACAACATATTCAACGCATCACGAATTATGGTGAGCTGTCTGGCGGCCGTATCAATTGATTTGCTTGACTCCGCGTGCCGGTACATAGATTCCTGAATTCCCTTCATCGCTGTCACCACCTGATCGATGCCAACAAGTTGTTCATGATTTGCAGCGGCGATTTGTGCTGCCGCGCTTGCTGCTTCCGATACACTGCGAGTAAGAGCTTCGATGGCGTGTCCGGCGTCGGATGATTGATTTACCGCTGCATCAACTATGCCGCTGCCCTGTTCGATGGACACTGCCGCCGCCGCGGTCGCTTTCTGAATGTCTCCAAGAATTCGACGAACTTCTGCTGTGGCTTCTTTTGATAGCGCGGCCAGCGCTTTAACTTCTTGCGCCACCACCGAGAATCCTTTGCCCAGCTCTCCCGCTCTGGCCGCTTCTACAGCAGCGTTTACCGCCAGCAAATTAGATTGCTGCGCCAGATCGTCTACCGTACTCGTTATCTCTGCAATGGCTTGACTCTTTTCCAGGAGCCCGGCCATGCCCTCGGCGATGGTCTTCATTTGTTCGCGCATCCGGGTCATCTGCATGACTGTGTCTTCGGTCGCCTTCCTCCCCTCCAGCGATACTTTTGCTGTTTCTTCCGCGAGGTCTGCAACGAACTTGCTGCTCTCGGTGGCAACCATGGTTGTCTGACGCACTTCTTCTGCGGCTATGGTGGTTTCGGTTACAGTGGCGGCTGTCGCCTGTGAATCTGCTGCTGAGGCACTGGTAACTTTGAGAATTTGTGTGAGCGACTCGCTCAGCACGTGTACCGCATCAGCGATCTGGCGCTTGTCTTCGCGAATGGTGGCTACCAGCTGTCCATAACGGGTGATCAGCATTGACAACTCATTGTCTGGCGATACCTCCGGCAGTGTCACTCGCAAGTCACCTTCCAGTATTTTAGCGGTGGCATCATTGAGGGCACTCAGCGGTTGAATGAAAGTTTCGTTCTTCTGTTGTTCTTCCACTCTAAGCCTGGCGGTAAGTTCGTTCAATACGTTGGCCAGGTCCGACAATTCGCGAGAGACAAACCCTTCGAACTTTACATGCATATCGCCATTTGCCAGGCGCACCGCACAGGTTGTCATCGCCAAGATAGCGTGATTCAAGTTAGTGCATGTCGGGCACTCTTTTTCAACTTTGGAAAACAAATTCTTCATCTAATGAGCTCCCGCCTATCGACTTTGCATCTTCTTGATTAGCTCGTTGCACAGAGATATTTCTGTTACGAGTTCTCGCACCGTGGTGTGCAATTTTTTCCCTTCAACCTGCAAGTTGCCTATGCTGCCAAAGTTTTGATCAGACACAGATTGTATATCGTTCATTGCTCGAGCGATCAGCATCATTCCTTGTAGTTGTTCTTTGCTTGATTGCAAGATGGCTTCGGCTGCATCTCTGGAGTGATTGACGTTGGTGTCTAGACCTCTTATCGAGTCGGCGCTGATGCGGCACTGATCACTGGCAAGGTCAACCGTTTCTTTACCAAGTGTAAGTGACCGGCGTACTTCCGCCACAGATTGTTGAATCTCCTTGAGTATGGTGCGCACTTGACGCGTAGCATCTTTGGATTGATTTGCAAGACTTTTGACTTCACGAGCCACTGCTGCAAATCCCTGTCCGCGGTCCCCTGCTTTAGCCGCTTCAATTGCAGCGTTAACAGAAAGAATTTTTGATTGCAAGGCTAATTCGTCCGCGAATCCAACTACCTTGATCATTAATTTGATTTTCTCCAATAACACATCCATTCTGCGCGAAATCAGGTCCATCTGTTCGTGTATCCGTGCCATGTTCTGAATGGTTTGAGTTGTAGACAGTGCACCAATCTCCGATTGGCTTGCTGCCTGATCCGCTGCGGTAAACACAGACCGAGCCTTTTCGGCGTGCATCTCGGACCCTCGCGTCACTTGAATAACAGACGCTGCCGTGCGGGCGACCTCGTCGCGAATCTCCTGCATGCTGCGATCGGCTCCGCCAATGGATTGGAGCATTCTTCGTACAGGACCATCAAGATTGGCGATGGTTCGACCCATCCTTTGAACCAGCCCTCCGAGTTCGATCGTTTGCTGGGGCGTGACGTTACCGGCGGTGCTAAATTCCCCTGTTTTTACTGCTATAGGTTCGGGCGCCTCTCTCGGTGGTTCTCCTGTTCTCGGTTCCGGTCTGCTAAAGGTAGTGCGTGATATCTTTCCGGATATGGACTTGCCGGGGGGAATCACTTCCTGATTGCCAGAGTCGGATTGAGCAAATGCCATGCCTGTCACCATCGGTTCAGCGGCCGAAGCTGAGCCGAGCGAGACTGGTTCGCGGTGAGGGATGGAGCTTCCACCGGAACTGAGCGCTATTGGTTCAGCAAAGACTCCCGAGCTAGATTCCTCGCCAGGGGATCCTGCCTGCGAAGCTCTGCTGTTTTGTGGCGCAAGTCCGATAGGTTCTGAAATAGAGCGCGCGGTGTTGCCTGCATTTGAACTGGTACGGGCCGAAAGAGCAATTGCCTCGCTGGTGGGTGCGGACAGAGCAATCGGTTCTGCTGCCGAGCCTGCGGAGGATTTGGAAGGAGCGGAAAGAGCAATGGGTTCAGCGGAAGAATCGGCTGAAGATCGTGAAGCTGAAGGAGCGGAAAGAGCAATGGGTTCAGCGGAAGAATCGGCTGAAGATCGTGAAGCTGAAGGAGCGGAAAGAGCAATGGGTTCAGCGGAAGAATCGGCTGAAGATCGTGAAGCTGAAGGAGCGG
>JAKFUT010000292.1:5021-15503 GCA_021732565.1 Candidatus Obscuribacterales bacterium | reverse complement strand
GATTTGTAGTGCACAATTGAAAAGCCAGGAGGAGCCTTTGGAGTGTAGCTCTTTGGGGACGGTCCGGGCTTTAGAAGTCTTGTAGGATATTGCTTCCGATATTCCGCAAGTGAAGGAGGTTTCTCGGTGGCAATTAAACCTTCAGAGCTGAGGTACATGTATCCGCCATAGGCAAGACCACCCACAAGCGGCAGCGCGATCCCGATCGTACCTGCGGCTGATTTTGCTCCACTGACACCACTTGCTGATCCACTGCCCATTACGGCCTTGTCTATATATGCCATTCCATCAGCGGCGCAAATCACCGCAGGTCCGGTCCTGGACATCCGATAGATCGTGGCTGCAAAGGGCTTGTCCATGGGGCAGTTCAATTTCAAACCGCCTATTTCAAAAATTTGAATAGTGATGGTATGCCCGGCTCCTGCCGGGCCATTCGCAACCAATATTTCGGCGTTTCCTTGTTTCTGCCGGCTAAGTACGATCTCGCTCCTGGTTCCGGCTCCTCTCTCGATGATTTCCCTTGCAGAAACCACAGCTTTGTTAAGGGGGACTTGACTTGCAATTGCCAGCGGAATTGCAATAACCGCCATCATTATTATTACTCCAGCTGCCACGAGCGGAGAATAAAACGCCAACGGACAGGCCATCGCTCCCAGGACTAACGGAAGCAAGCACGAACGCTTCCAAATAGCCCGTGAATAGGTACTATAGTACTTGTCGAGTGCCGGATGAATTGCCATGATGAGTTTCCCGGGTAACTTGTTCTCTCGTTCGATATTTGTGCTTAATTCAATACCCAATGATACAAGGGATAAACGGGTTGCGGCGGAGCAAATGCGCTGAGGGTTAATCTAAGGAATGGGAATGGACTCCGTAAGATTGCACTCGTTATGAGATTAAACGGCTGAAAATCGTTTGTTGATGTTAACAATATGCCCAAGACCGTGGCTAAAGTTCGAAACTGTTAGACGAGAGATTCGAAAGGTAAATTTTGGCATACTGAAAGAACTCGAACGTAGAAAAAAGGGAAGGTGGACCACGGTGTAATTCGTGCAGTGTCCGATAGTGTTATCTATCGTTTAGTCTCTACGATTTTGTGCGACTTTGTCGCCGCCGACATCAGTGCTTCGTTTGTTCACCAACGTGCATCAATTAAGCGTCCTGTGACATGTGCCCCACACATGAGCGGGCCTCGAAGATGCCACGGTACGGGTGCCAATGCAAGTCCTGGTACGACCAGGCCATCCGCGATTGCAGAGGCTGTACCATACCTCTGTTCTTTGAAAATGAGGCAGTCCATTGCAATGTTAGCGCCGATGGCCAATCCTGCGCTGGCAAAACCTTTCAGTGCTCCTCGACGCGAAATGTTGTTGAGAATCTGCTTCTCCCCGACTTGGAGCTGACCGCGACTGTTCATGGACAGGAGATGCTCACGCATATTTGCCTGATTGATCGCGTGAGTACTACCAAGCAACGGGTCTATCAATCCCGACTCGGCAACACGCCAACCAAGCCGACCGGTTAGTGATCGAAATTCAGCAGCCGTCGCCTGTTCTAGTACGAATGAAGTGAAAGTGGAAGTCGCCAACGCAATAATCGGACCGTCAATCCTGGCGGCATTTTGTAGACGGTTAGGGGGACCGCCATAAGTGGAGGCGAAGAGAATCGCTGAGGTTGCGTCAAGAGTGCCAGTGACCGCCAGTGGGGTCTGTTTGTCTAAATATCGATCGGTCAATTCGTTTTACCTGTTCTGGAAATGATCTTGTCTCACAATTGCATTCTTTCGCAGACCACACCACAGCGTGGGGAGTGAACCCAAATTCGGGATGCTCTCTCGTCTTCTTATACTGGCATGGTCTTCAGCGCGCTGAAAATGACCGACAGAAGTTATGCAACAAGTTGTCGCCGGACTCTACCAGGAACACCCAGTCCATTCCGGAGAAAACGATGAATCAAATGGATGTATCCATCTTTTGCAATTTTTTGACAAAGACTTTGATCCCATTCCAACTATTCAAGCAATACTTAACATGCGTTAGCCTGGTTCGAAAGACACTCGAAGTAGAAGTTATTGACACCGTAAATTTTGGAAGACCTCTCTGTGCCAATAATGCTTGAGACAACTTACGGTGGTCGACTAACATAAGATGTTCCATGCTGTATCATGATTTTAGGCAGTCTTGCAGGAATATCGAGTAACGTGTTAGCCGAACGCATGACCAATGAAGTCGAAGAAAAGATGCGCGCTACTGCAGCGGAATGGACAGCCTTGTCGCGAACTAATCCAGCAGATCGAGACGTCGTTGAGAAATCGGTAGCGGTCATCTATGGCGACCTGAAGCTGAATAAACCGCCGATTGTTTGGTGCGACAGTATCGGCCAGCTAGTCCTCATGCATGGAATTATTGCACTTTTAAAACTAGAAGAACCGGTTGTAAGTCCCTCCATCTTCGAACGGCTAAACAATCAACTGAAGGAGCCGTTTTGGCAAAGCACTCTGAACCAGATTCAGGTGCAAACACATGCGTGGCAACATTTGCCACACTGCATTCCGAACGAGCTGAAAGGAAATATGGAACAGCTCTATGGACGTGATCGAACAGGCGCCGCAACGAGTCGAAGAGCAGCAGTTGTATCGTCGACGGGAAAGACTCTAGAGAAGGAGTTTGGGCTGCCCGTGAAACTTGCTGTTCGGCAACACTTGGTCGATGAACTGCACACTGCGCTTCCTCTGGTGCGCACGCGTGGCATGGGGTTGTTACGCCGGAACAGGAGGGAATTATTCAATGTAGCACCGGCGATTGCACTGGGAAAGCAAGTTGACAGCGAGACGCTCAAAGTTTTGCAGAGTATAGTTTGGCAATTCCCGACCAACGGAATACCACGTTCCGATGACGTTGCGCCGTTGTTTCCGTTGCTGAACGAGACAATCAATTTGCTTCTCTTTGAGGATGGCACTCCTGCTTGCGCCTTCCTCATGGAAAATTTCCCTGTGCAGGTTGACCAACTTCAAAAAGACGTCGTACTGAGTTGGTTACATCTGAAAAGAAATCTGGTAGACATTCAATTTTTTGAACAGATCTGCTTTGTCTGCGAATATCCCGTATCCGCAGCCGTGAATGCACGCGGACAATTACACGCGACTGATAGCGCGGCTATGGTCTTTCGCGACGGTTTCAAGGTGTACTCAATTGACGGCGTTCTCGTTCCACAGTCTTCTATCGAGGCACCGGGCGAGATTACAATCGAACAGATCGAGAACGAGCAAAACATCGAGGTCAGGCGAATAATGATCGCCCGATACGGTATTGAGAAGTATCTCAATGATTCCAACGCTGTCGTTATCGATAGCGATCAATACGGCACGCTCTACAAGAAAACAAACAGAAGTGACGAGCCGCTTGTGGTCGTGCGAGTCAGAAACCCCACACCCGAACTCGATGGCACCCATAACGAATATTTTTTGAGAGTGCCCCCGTTTATGGTGAGTGCCCGGGCTGCTGTGGCGTGGACTTTCACTCTGGAAGCTGAGCAATACGAACTTGCCTTTGAAAGCTAGCTATTCTTGCGACCAATTTTTTCTCGATCCCACCGAAGTGACACAAATAAACTCATTGAAGTGGCCCCCTGTCGTGCTGTCGGAGCTAGCTTGTCTCCTCCGCGATTTGCGTCGAACCTTCGGAGGGCGGCGCAATACTCTCCAGCATCTTCAGCAGAGGTTGCAGTAGATCCTTCATCGAAGCTTCCATGCGCTTTTCAAATCTGTCCTGCTGTTCAAGGGGATCCGGTTGCGGAAGTTCATCTATTCTTCTTGCCAGCCGGTCGACCGCTTCCTGGTCGCCGGCTTTTTCTTCTACAAATTTGAGACTGTTCAATACATTAGCCAACGCCCAATGGTTCGGTCCATCTATTGATTCTCTCAACTCCAACGCATGCTGGCACACGATCCTGGCCTCATCATACTGCTCCAAATCACAACGAACTCGATTCATGAGGAGCAGTCCATCCACTAAATCTTCCGCCTCGGCAGGAAGTTCTCTAAGGATATCAATGGACTTCTGAAGATACTCTACTGCTTTGTCCAGTCGGCGCGCCCCCATCTCTTCCGAGGCCATCATCATTAGTTCCTTGGCAAATGCTGTGCCACCTTCGGCCTCTTTAGTGAGCAAGTATTCCTCAGTAAGCGCATCTGCTTCCTCGACTTTTCCCACAAATTTAAGCATCGAAGCCATAAATCGAGCATCCTTGTCACCAGACATTTTCTCCATCATTGCAGTAACTGCTTTTTCGTCAGCACTCTCAAGTCCGGAACTATGCTCTATATACTTTGCCTGCTGTTCTATTAAGTTAAAAGTAGTCTGGTCACCCTGCAGCAAGAAGCACATACTAAGCAGGTGAAGCATTTCTGCAAGTCGCGGATGCAACGTGCCGAATTCTCGCTTAAGTATTCGCACAGCTCTGATAAAGTATGTTTTTGCCTGCTCGGGATCTTCGTCTACGCAGGCGGATCCCAACACTTTAAGTACAGTGGCGCTCTTGGCGCTGTCGGTTCCATGCTCTCGTTCTGATGTCGCCAGCGCCCTGGTCAACACCTCAAATCCCTCTTTTTTCTTTCCCTGCGAAAATAAATCGCTGCCCGTTTGCACCAAGATGTCTACATTTAACTCTGATGGTGCCATCTGCTCCATTAAACTCCCTGCCCGATTCAAGCACTCCTTCGATTCGGACTTTTTACCAAGACCTTCATACGCAATTCCCAGATTGCGTAATACATTGCGCAGTCCGGGGTTCTCCTTACCGAGCGCTCGCTCCTTCATTTCCAGCGCAAGTTCAAACTGAGCGGCGGCTGCTTTGAAGTTGGACTGCTCCAGATAGAATCCCCCCAAATTGTTTACGGCCATTGAGGTAACAGTATTTCCATCGCCATAGCCCTTCCTGAATATTTCAACTGCACTCTTCATCAAATCCTCGACGCCGGCTGTTAGCCCCTGAGCCTGCAGGCTCGCGGCTATGTTGAGCAGGCTAAAAGCTAATTCAGGATGATTGGGACCGAAACATGCCTCACGAATCTCCAGAGCTTTTCTATGTAACGGCTCCGGCTCATTGAGCTTGCCTGCCTGCCCAAGTGCAAGACCGAGGTGCTCAATTGCTGAGGCGTATTTCTCATCCATCTCACCTACGCTGGCACGACATAGTGCCTGCGCCTCTTGGGCAGTTGCAGTGGCACGATTGGCTTCCCCGACGCGCAAGTGTGCTAACGATAGATTTGTCAAAACCTCAGCAGTTAATATGTGTATTGGAGTCAACGAGGTTCGCGCAGTATCTAAAGCCTTGCCCAAGATAGCCAGCGCCTCCACATGCTTAGCTAGAGGGTCGCAGAGCTGTCCCTGTTCATTCCAGATCTCCACCGTTAATTCAGGCGGAGCGGCGGACATTTGCGACGCTAGCCTCAGAGCTGTTTCCACAGCCAGTTCGCATTCACTGTAGCGTCCAAGTGTTCGTTTCACTCGGCTAAGCTCTACATACAATCGGGCTCTTGTCTGCAACTGTTCATCGTCCATTGGACCAGACAGTGAACTCTCCAGCAACTCGATTTCATCAGTGAATCTAGCTTGCCTGTACAACTCTTTTGCGGAATTCAGGGTCTCATCCAAAGTCATCGTTAGCCTCCAGGCCATGCATCTGTAGAATAACTAACTAATTGCCACAAGTATCTGCAATGAACGTGTTAAGTCGCGATAGCGTTGAATGTCCTGCGTCCCTCGAATTTCATCCGGTGTATCGTTGACAGGAACCAGCGGCGCAATTCTGTCCAAGTAAATTTGCGCCTTGTCGTAGTTCATAAGTATGATCTGCGCCTCTGCCATGGATGCCAGAGACCGAATTCGTTCAGGGTTAATGGCTAATGACTGCTCCAGCAACGGGATCGCCTCTTCAACTTGTGAAATTTGGAGAAGCGCAGCCGCAAGCGTTTGATACGGCCATTCAAATGTTGGATATTCCGCGATGAGGTCCCTACAGTCATCCACAACAGTTCGGGGACTTGTAATGACAGAAAGTTGCAGATCTCTCAACCGTTCAATTGCTCGTAGGGGTACCTCATTCACCGGCACGTTTTGTGCCATGAAATTCCTTGCTTCCACAGCAGTTTGACTACCTGGTGAGGAATTTATTGCTCGCTGAAGCGATTGGCGAGCCTTGTCGTAGTCATTCTTTTCGCGATACCACTTGCCAAGGCGCAGGTATTCATCTGCCGTTAATTCATCAGGAATAACATCGGGCGGCGATTCGAACATCTTTGTCTCCTCATCGCGTTTCAAAACATTGTCTATAATAGCCTAATCGACTTGTGAAATCCCGCTGATTCGGAATTAGCCGCCCGGGTTTTGCATTGGACCGTGCAGCACCGGCTGCAAAGATCACGTGCAGTTGTAAGCCCGCCAAGTTAAAGTCATTTGCAAATGATTGGTGGAAAAGAAACTCAGTCAAAGTAGAATCGTTTCAATTAGATGGAAAGTCCGGCTGACACGATGTCAAAGCTTCGAAAAGCACTCATAAAGAAACCTCTGTCTCCACTCTTTGTTTGTCTTTCCTTCAATCTGGTGGACTGTGCGTGCTTGGCGCGTAACGGCAACCATTCAACCATCACTAAGTACAAGAAAAGGAAAGCTTCCAGCACACGCGATACAGATCCGTAACAGTACCAGGCTAGATTAACTTGGTCGGGAGATAGGAGTTTCACATGCCACATGTAGCGTTTCCAGAAGATTTCCGCCCTGTTGTTACTGTTAACCTGGAAGTAAACGAATCAGAGAAAGCTTCAGCCGATTTTAGCGCCCTATTGACGGCGGAATTCAAAGAGAAGGGAAATCGTTCGCTGCGCGATAAAAACGGTACACAGCCAGCGGAAATCCTATAACAACCGGAACAGAAACAACCGGAACAGACATCGCTGCCATCGGACACCATATCACGCTACGGCGTTGCAAATTTCAAAAATGTTACAGCCAGCTTTAACGAAAAACGCTGGCACGAAAGGCAAGCGGCTCGTCGCGCGCGTTAGCAACTTATTGCAAGAAGAACTCTGCTACAACAATGAGGACTAGTTCTAAATGGACTCGTACTGCTACAACTGAATCATCTTCGATAATTAGAATCTTAGACACAACGTCCAAACCCCGGCTTTCAATGCGGACAACCTGTAGTGAATTTTGCCCTTCTGGCGCATCGCTTTAGGAGTATTAAACGATCAAGATCTCGGCTTATTCATGAAATAGGTGTGCGAATTAACGGCGAATAAACATATTCGTAAGGACAGTTAGCTGCAAAGTGTGGAATATCGTTTGTAACTACCGAAAGAGGTCCCGAGGGTGTCACTTCAGCGAGCTGTTGCAGCCTTCGAAACTGGACGGTGGGAGCTAGCCCGAACAGCGTTCTGTCTTCATCTTCGTGACGAGCCTCAAAATCCTGTCGCTCTCAGTTTGCTCGCGGCATGCTGTCAAAACATGGGTGAGAGTGATCGGGCAATTCTTCACGCCGGAGAGTGTATAAGATACAATCCTGATTTTCCGCACGGTTACTATGTTTTGTCCGTTGCATTGGGCTCAAAGGGTAAACTCAAGGAGGCCGAAGCCGCAATCAAAGAAGCACTGAGGGGGGAATCTCAAAACGCGGCTTACTTTTACTTCTTAGCAAAGCTGCAGTTTGACCGAGACCTCCTCCATGACTGTCTTCGAACTCTCGATCAAGCTCTGGAAGTTGATGCAGTTAATGTGAAGTGCCTCAGATTGAAAGCTGTAACGCTTATTCGTCTGGGCCGCAAGGAAGAGTCAAATTTCGTGCACCGGCATGCCATGTCATTGTCACCCGAGACGGCACAGCTGCACGCCGATGCAGCATGGAAAGCCATGTACCATGGAGGCTCGTTTGAGCAAGCACAGGAGTATTTTGCTGAAGCGTTGAGGCTCAATCCGCAAGCCAAATCCTATCTGATAGGTCTCAAAGCCAGTAGACTAGTTGGCCCGTGCACTTTTTTGATGTGCGTAACTTTCGCATTTCTCGGAGCATCTTTCAGTTTGAAGTACTTCACAGAATGGGGCACCACTGCCGAGAACGGGAGCTTTGGCGACGTTATTATCTTGGTTACCCTCGTTCCATTCGTGCTTTCGGCTCTGTCAATGCTTGCCGCTCTACTTATTGGTAAGGTGTTTGCCAATCGCTGACGGCTTTTATCAACGGTCAATCGAAATAGTATGGGATGAGAAACAGGTTTCTTGCTCCTCATTCTGAGGTGGACCTGTCAACAGCATCTGCTGCTAAAGAAGAGTGACAATTATTTGTAGCACGTCCACGCAGATATCGCAGATATGTAAACCGGGCTCTATTGCTATTAACCGGAGTCTTTCATCATCGGTGATCGACGATCTCACAAAGTACAAGTTGTATAGATCAACGAAACGTTGTGCCCGCCGAAGCCGAAGTTGTTGCTGAGCGCAACGTTAACCTTGGTATCGCGGGTGGTGTTCGGTACGTAATCCAGATCACACTCCGGATCGGGTTTTATCAAATTTATTGTTGGGGGAATCTTAGAGTCGCGCATGGCCAAGCAACAGATCGCAGATTCTGTTGCGCCGGCAGCACCTAGCATGTGCCCTGTCATCGATTTTGTGGAACTTATCGGTACACATTTCGCTGCGTCTCCAAACACTAACTTGATCGCTCGTGTTTCAGCGATGTCGCCGAGTCGAGTCGATGTTCCGTGCGCATTTATATAATCTATTTGACCAGGGGCGAAATTCGCTTCCGTCAACGCGGCTCGCATAGCGGCCGCCGCACCTTCCCCATCCTCGCGAGGCATTACGATATCGTGAGCGTCGTTAGTTTGTCCGAATCCCACTAATTCGGCATAGATATCCGCATTGCGATTTGTCGCATGTTCCAGCGATTCGAGAATGAGTACTGCCGCACCTTCCGCGATGACAAAGCCGTCGCGAGCCAGATCGAATGGTTTGCTGGCTGACTCGGGATCTTCATTTCGGGACGACAGGGCCCGCGCGCTGGCGAAGCCTGCCATTCCTAACCCCGTGATGCACGCATCGGAGCCTCCTGCGAGCATTACATCTGCATCGCCGCGTTCAATAATTCGATATGCTTCTCCGATCGCCGAGGCCGAAGTTGCGCAGGCTGTGACGGCGCATGAACTGGGACCTCTGGCATTATTAGTTATCGATACCCACCCGCTTGCCATATTTGCGCTAATCATCGGCACCATGAAAGGCGAGCACCGATTTGGTCCTTTTGTGACCAGTACATTGAAGCACTTCTCAACCGTATTGAATCCGCCTGCTCCCGAGCCGACCACCACTCCAATCCTGCAAGGATCCACATCGCCCTCCCCCAGCTTTGCATCCTGGCGAGCGAGCTTGGCGGCGGCGACGGCAAACTGAATAAATCGGTCCATCCTCTTGGCTTGCTTCGCCTCGATGAATTGGAGGGGATCGAAGTCCTTGACTTGTCCGGCGATGCGCGAATAACCCAGCAGTTTGTCTTCCACTGTTGAGTTTTCGATGCGGGAAACACCGCTGCGTCCCGTGAGTAGCGATTGCCAGAAGCCCTCCTTGCCGATACCGACGGGAGAAACAACCCCTATGCCGGTGACGACCACGCGATATCGCTCAATCGGAGCCTTCTTGAATGTCATGGAAAATCCGCGTCCTCTTTTCATTTAGCCAAATAGCATAGTAGAAAGTTCAGATGGCTGCCTGAGTCCGGGTTATTCAAATCGCTCATCCGTGTCTGCCAAGCGGTTGTTCTTACCTTCTTGCGAGGCGGGCGAAACTTAGGAAGTCATGCGCCCGAATCTTGAGACGCACCTGACGGAGGCTTCCTCCCGCCGGAGCCATTTCGTTCTCGTCCGCTGCCATGGCGCCAAACAACCATGAAGCGCTTTCATTTAACTTTCCATCGGACAATGCGAATTGGAACACAAAAAAACATCAAGTTCGATTCCGCGCTGCGCTCAGCAAAATTACTTCAAGCATAGTGTATGGATCTATGTTCCAGAAAACACCATAATTATCCCTGAAACGCTAGTGATATAGTGGTTCTTACCCGTCTATGCCGGCAAGAACGCCCGTTGACGGAGCACCTATTGGCGTGCAGATGTGTCAGTGGCAGTAGAACGTTGATAGTTGAAGACAGGTGAAGCCTTTCCGAATGCGCTTCTTCGGTGTTTGTGAAAGCATCTTTCGTGTGAAAAAAAACTAAGCAATAAACAGCGTTCTTGGCAAGTAAATGATTAACCTTCAGGTCTCTTGTGATATGACTGGTGAACACTCTCTTCGGCCAGACCGCCACGGAGAACTGTTTTGGGTGCTTTGCTACCGCTAGACAGCCGCCTTGACTGTCACTGCGGAAATATAGCATTCGGGGAAAGACACTAAGAACTTGTGTCAGCGTTGTACCGAGCTCTGTTCGCATCTT
>JAKFUT010000292.1:0-5011 GCA_021732565.1 Candidatus Obscuribacterales bacterium | reverse complement strand
CGCATCTTCCCGCGCCCGATTGGCTGCTTGTCGAGCCGAATTCGCGTATCCTCTTGCTTCCGAGTCGCCGGAAGCCGCAGCGGAGTATGCCCTGTCGGCAGCGCCTTCTGCGTCATTGGCATCGTAGTTAGATTCGTTAGCGGCATTCTGCTTGCTCCCTTTGTCATTGCCGTAGCGAGCACGCTCAGCAGCATTTCTCGCTCTGGCGGCCATATTTTCTGCCGTTTGATAATTTGAGTAGGCTGTACCTGTGGCATGCCCCGAACCTGCACGGGCCGTATCTGATTCGCCTCCTCCGTCGAAAAGAGAGCCGCCTTGCAAAAACACGCGCAAAAGGTCTTTACGACCCACCTTGGGCAGTAGCCCGCCAGTGGGCGTTGAAGTATATGAACCATAACTCGCTGCTGCAACAGAAGGCGATTGTCCCTTCACAGTGTTTAACCAGTTATTCGCACTTTCCGCATCGAATTGCAGTTCGCGAAGGGCACTGGTCGAATACTTCGTTGAATACTGACGGGGAGCATTGCGATACTGGCTCGATGGAGACGGTCTACTAATTGCTGCCAGTCCGCTTGTTTGATTGCGGTTAGACCGTCCGCCCAAACCCATGTAAGTGTGGAAAGACGCTGGTGTCCTTGTGCTGTCGTAGTATTGTGCGTAACAAGGTGCCAGTAGTGAACATGAATGAAGCCATACCAGGATGGGCACCACTCTTGCAGATTTCATTTCTTCTCACCAATTCTATCAACTGTAAGTGGCTGCGTATCGGGCAGAGGTTCGCCGGCGTCAGCTCTATTTATTGATTGCCAGACGAATTGGGATTCTGATTTGGGAGAGAATACATCAGAAGAACGAGTGCTGACACCTTCTGCAGTGG
Organism: Candidatus Obscuribacterales bacterium; assembly: GCA_021732565.1. Taxonomy (GTDB): domain Bacteria; phylum Cyanobacteriota; class Vampirovibrionia; order Obscuribacterales; family Obscuribacteraceae; genus JAKFUT01. The sequence continues at coordinate 4,134 of JAKFUT010000292.1, read as the reverse complement.
CACCGGCAAGATCGACAATCCAGTCATTGCCTTTGTGTTTCCACTTGCCGTATGCAAAGTTTCCATGGTACCCGAACTGCCATGACACCAGGCTGGATGAGCGAGCGTCCCAGCCGATGATCTGAGTATCTACTTTCTCGATGGTGGCTGGTTCCGTCGAGGTGATGCAGGTGGAACGAATGAAATTTTTTCCTGGCGCCCATTCCACTTTGACAACAGCAGTTCCAGCGGGAGTTTTTGTTTTCCACGAGCCAATTAGCCATCCCAATTCTCTCAGCCGCTCGTAGTTACTGACAGGAGCAGAAATTCTTGTTTCTGTGGCTTCCGAAATTTGCCACCTTCCCTTTTGATTCTGTACCACCATCGCAAATCGCGTGGTCGGTATTGTCTCGTTCCCCCTTTTGGTGCCAATGGTACCATAAAGCAAATTCCAGTCGTGCTGCCAATTACGATTACCTGGCAGCACAACCTGGATCGGTGGTGAGATATGATCCTCAGTTGATAGGTAGAAGCGCCTATGAAACCCTCTATGCCTGGTACGGGAACCGAATTTTACCGGATGAATCTCTCAAGGGATTGACTCGCTTGAAAGGACACTTGCAGAAAGACCACTGGTTGACGAAGGTTCATAAAACGTTCAGCAAAGAGGAGCTGGCTGATGACATGATCCTCATCCCGATTCCGAAGAACAGCGAGGTGACATTTACTCGTCTATTACCTACATCGTCCGCCCGCCTGGTCAGGCAACGTGAACAGGATGTGGAAGGTAGAGAAGCAGCAGCTCGCGTGAAGAGTAAAAGAGATGACGATTTGCATCAAGAATGGAAGGTGAAGCCCGCAGAAACAGTGGAAAATTGGCAAGGTTCTTCCTGCAATGGAAACGTCGTCTCTCCACTCTATCTTGACTCATTACAAGAAGGTATTCTCTCGAACTGGTCTCCACCAAGAAGCAGGCATGAAATTAGAGCGTTGGTTCTGGATGTGACAGTTAAGAAAGACGGGAGCTTAGTATCAGTTGAGGTAAATACCTCCTCGGGATCGGCGAGTATCGATAACGAAGCAATGGCAGCAGCACGAGCGCGTGAGTCAACTCCGTTGCCCCAGTGGTATACAGGAGAGTCGCTCACATTCCGAGTAACCTTTGACAAAGATCACTAGTTAACACAGACGAGCATGCGATCTCTTGCGATAATAACGATCAGCAGAGTTAGTTGAGGATTCTGAGGAGAAGCGATGGCACTGTCGAAAAAAGTACCCGACGGTCTAAACGGGCGAGAGTACAGTATTTTAACAATTCAGTATCTAATGCTTCAGTGGCTTCCTCAGGCTTCAGAATCACATGCTAAGTCCATGAAATGCGGTGTAGAGGACTTTCACGGCACGCCATTCGACGGAATGAGCAAAGACGATTTGGCAAGGATGAACATGCTTTCCTCCGTGGTGCATGGCAGCTTAACCGCAGGCGAGCACGTTTCATCGGCCGCAGAATATTTGCGCCACCAACTGAATGACGGCATGGCCAAGGCGAATACAGTGCTTGATCATGCCGTCGAGGGAAATCAACCGCTAAAAGATGCAAAAGAGAAGATCACTGACGCCTGGAAGATCACCGGGCAACAGCTGACGAACTTGCTCGGCAAGACCGTTGAAAATGTGCTCAGCAGCGGGGCTCCGTCACGCGATGTTCCTCAAGGACTTTCCGCTAAGGAATATCTAGATCTAGGTATCCAGTACAAGAACATTGGATGGACGGAGCAATCTCGCGATGCATTGGAACGCGCAATTGAATTAGATCGCGATGGAGCTATCGGCAAGGAAGCCCATCGTTTCATGATTTCTCGACTGCCTCATCATCCAGTGCCCCATGCAGCAGTGCAACGAAATATCTCCGGCTATAATCTCATGCAGGCAAATCGCAGGGAAGAAGCGAAGACCGTTTTCGAGGCGCTTATTAAGGATTATCCGACTTTTGAGTGGCCCTTTTCGAATCTGGGAAGGCTCTACATCAATTCAGGTGACACCCATAGAGCGCGTGATCTATTATGGCATGCACTGGATATCAACCCTCATTATGCTAATGCCTGGTGCAATTTAGCGATAGCGAAGATAGTCGATTCCGATTTCGATGACGCGGAGAATTGTCTGGAGAAGGCAATGTCGCTCGATCCTAAGAATCCAGTTTGTGAGCACCTCAACGCTATGCTCTCCTTGATTCGCCAGTTTCGCCATCCAAAAACGTAGAATGTATATTAATTGCTGAAATTGAAGAAAGCAATATTAATGCTGCGATTGAAAGGCCAAAACCCGGAAACCCTATATCGTGCTGGTTCGTTTCAGTCACACCGGGGAAACACAGAGATATACAAAACCCGGCACATCTGCGCCTCAGACCACAAAACAATTGGTTATTTTGTTGCAATGGTTTGGGACTATCCTGATCGAATGGACGTTGAGGTTGAGGACGAGGAGGGACAAAATGAAGAAAAGACATGCAATCATTATTTTGGCTATGGCGTTTTTAGGGCTGACTCTGGCAGAGCAACCTGCCCGTGCTGATGATAATAAAACCGAATTGCTTCAGATCATTCGTCAGGAAGACGGGGCACTCCGTGCGATGGCTGTGGATAAGTTAATGACTTTGAACCTGTCGCCTGCATGGTGGCAATACTTGCTTCAGCGCGATAACAAGGCCTATCACACTATATCCAACATGGCAGACAGTCTTCTCAAAGTTGGCCAAACTCTGGGCTGCGACGATGTGGAAAAGCTGGATCAATCACACGATGCGACCAGTCCTCTGGTGGCAAGTGCAATGACAAAGATCCAGGACAAGGTTAGCTGTAATATCCAATTGATCGATAGTGTGAAAGACGACAGACGCATCAAGGTTATCGAAAACATTGCGTTGTTTGAGAGTCCAATGACCAACGACTACTACTGCAAACCTCGCGGTCGAAAGATGCACTTGTTTGTTACGCTTGACGCCAAAGTGCAAGCACTGCAAGTTCAAGTGAGCAAGGACGGTAACGACTACCATTTCACTATTCCAGGATATATCGATTTGATGACGTCGCCCATCCAGGCCGGTTTCAAGCAAGGCACTTGATGGATGAGATGCATACACAACTCGTGTTCATTCGAGATCGATTGAGGTTACCGCCTCGTTCACACTAAAACAGTTTGCGCTCCTGCCAGCCTGATGCGATTCGTGCGTGTGGTAGGAGCTCTAGCTGGATCCGCTTGTCTGTAAACCAACTCTAGGCATACAACCACGAAACGATCTATGTATATCGGGATGGAGCGGAGTGCTGCGGTTCTGTCCATGGTACGATCTTAAGGTTTCACAGAAGACTATCGTCTCGTTGCACAACGATGACATCTCCTCAACAGATTTTAGGCGCAATCATAATCGCATTGCAATAACAATCGCTGCGAAGTTCGTTGAGCTAAGAGACTGGTTGTCTTTCTGTTTTCGCGAAGTCCTCTGCGTTTTATGACAGGCAAGGCAGCCACATTTGCGGCTGCCTTGCCTGTCATTGGGTTGCAGTTCGTTCACCTGATGATTGGCTTCCGACGTCTATTGACTCGTGCGCGAGCAATCATTCGCTGCAACGAGTTCAAGATCTTGACAAAATACATGAGTACCCTTAGTTCATCACCGAACGTCAGCCATCCTGTTCGCTATCTCAATCACAAGGAGAGAGCACACAATGAATATTACAATACCTCACCGGCTAGCAGCCTCTTTAGTGTTCGCGATGTTGGTTACCGCACAGCCAAAGGCCATCGCAGCTGGAGGATCATTCTTCCCAGTCAAACCCGCTCCAACTCCAGCTAAAGCGATACCACCTCCGCCGATCTTCTACGTGTCGAAGAATGGCGATAACACTTCCGGTGACAATTGGGTGCATGCCTGGAGTGAACTGGATCAAATACAATGGAAGAAAGTAACGCCAGGTTCCACGATCATAATTGACGGTGGTGGAAATGGAAACAATGGACGCGGGGGACCGGTACCTGAAAGCGGCAGGACACAGACAAACGGCGTGACTTACACTACTCCTCTTACCGTTCAAGCCGACGGTAGCGCAAATCACGAAATCGTAATTGTTGTGGCCGGCAAAGATCCCCTGC
>JAKFUT010000256.1 GCA_021732565.1 Candidatus Obscuribacterales bacterium | reverse complement strand
TACTCCGCGCGGTGAGCATCCTTCCGCCGAACAGAAAGCTATGGAGATTGAATACGGAATTAGAGAGAGCGAACCCGAAGAAGACTCCCTTTTCGACTCGGCTGCGGGCATTATCGATTTCTTCCCCGCCGAAGACGAAGGACCGGCGGAAGAGGAGCCCACAACGGCGGAGGAGGAACTCGTCACAGAGTTAGAAGAAAATCCTGGCGAGAGTGCGGTCGAAAATTCCATAGGGGAGCATGAAGAAGGCACTTTGGACGCCACTCCCGATGAGCCGGAGGAATTCAATGTCTCTGGTCCGTTGACCAAGATTGAGAAAGAGCTCCTAGACCTGATCGGAAAGGAAGGAATCAATTTCGATCTGCTGTGCGACAGAACAGATCATCCCACTGGAACAGTGTCGGCAACATGCACAATGCTCGAATTGAAAGGTTTTGTCGCACGGGAGATTGGCAATAGGTATGTGCCGGTGGAAAAGATCCCTTCGGCAGGGGGCCCGAAATTCGAACACAAGAAACCATTCTCTGGAACGTCACGCTCCGCGAAACCCCAGACTACCCCTCTGACGAGTTCTAAGCGGGGAAGTCGAATTGAGCTTTCGCAACTCCAGCAACAAGTTGCGGACGACTTCATGGAATACGTTCGTACCTATCACCACGGCATTAGTCGAAAGCATGTTCAACTTTACTTTGTAAGATTCTGGTATTACCAAGCACGTGAGCATCTGTCCGAACACTGGCTGTCAGACGCTTGTCTCAGGTTCTCCGAATTTCTCGAAAAAGGAGTGGGAAGCTACAGGTCTCCCTTGCGGATCAAAATTCCACCGCTCTTGAGTAAGTAGTTATTTCCTTCCCTTCGATTTGTAAATTGCATAACAACTACTCCTCATCACTTTCGGGTGTTGGGGCAATCGTGTTGGACCGGCATTACCCGGACAGTCCCATCAAGTTGCCTCATCAGTAATATCTAATGGAACATTGCCGATATTGGTAAACATTGCCGATATCGGTAAACATTGCCGATATCGGTAAACATTGCCGATATTGGTAAACATTGCCGATATCGGTGTGAACTGGCGAGGTCGATGAAACGGAAAGAAGATTCCCGACTAGTGTCAAAAAGAGGTAGGCAAATACTAAAAGCCCCAGCCCTTTATTGGTTTGGCATTTTGCAAGAGTTGGCATAGTAATACTGGTCTTTTGTCATCACAAGAGCGGATGGTGAATATGGGAATAACTGCCAACTATGCCCGTGTAAGCGAATCCGAACTAACTGAGATGCTTACCGGCGATAGCAGAAAGGTCGATGCATTGCTCAATGAAAATCTTGTTGCAGAAAGGGTGGGCAAGGGTGATCGAACCGATTTTCTGTGTGCAAGATACGCTGGTGGTTACTGGGGACAGATGGATTTTCTCGAACAGGAAATGAAGGCTCTGAATCTGACCGAGGACGATTTGCTTGCACAACTCAAGCAGAAGGGGCTTCACCTTTGGTTTGACCTGGACAAATCGTTTAACGAATTACATGTTTTTTTGACGGGCGAACACTTTCCGCTGAATCTTCCAATAGTGACAGAGCCGCTTTCCCTTGCGCTGGTGGCTGAGGGAGCTATTCCCGGGACGGAGCACTATGGCTACGGTCCTGCGCGTTATATCAGATCTGCCACTGTCAAAACTCTGGCATCAGCAATTGCTCAAGCGGATTATGACCAACTTGCGGAGACCAATGAAATTAATGGTGACGAGGAAGATGACCGCGAAACGTTCGACCGTTTCAAAAAATTCTATCTGCAGGCAGCGATAAACAATGAAGCTATCGTTCTAATTTTCTTGTAGAAGCGGGTGCAAATTAATCGATGGTATGGTTGGCGTCACGGTGGCATTCTTGTAAGACGCAAGATCGATCGAGACCTCTCACGATTACCTTCTGAATCAAATGATGTAAGAATACCAGCGATTTGAATTTGCGTCTTATTCAATGGCGTAATGCGAGCTGTGGAACACTGAAAACGTGTGGAAACTATCAGATCGTCAGCCTTGCTGACTTGCACCGCGTAGAATTGATATTTGGTAACTACTTGCTCATCGTTAATCGTGGGAAATTCGCGAGCAATCTCCACGCGATACTCGACAAAGTCCGCTTCATCTATTTGATGTACTCGCGGAACCTTAACTGCATAAACCCATCCATTCGCACCGTCAAATGTTCCATATGTTTGTACTTCTCGCCGAGAGTGTTTGACACCATTTTTCAGTGGACCTGATATCGGATACTTGGTTTCAGAGTTGCACTGCCAAGAGCCACCTAGCCAATGAGGCAGCGAGTAATTCTTTTCCTCGCCATGCAATTCATGTGTTACGGCGCTCAGTTCAAAACGCTTTCCCGGCTGCAAGCTTGAGGGAATAGTACCATTGCCTGATTGCTCGGATGTAGATTCTGCGGCTCTCTCGTCGCTGCTGTTTGATTTGCCTGGTTTGGGTCCACCAGGCGACGACTCATATCCCCAATCGGAAGCCGGCGCAGCCTTGCTGGCATCTTTCTTCGCTGGCGCAGGCGAGTCGTATCCCCAGTCGGAACTATTGGCTGCACCGAGGGAGCACAACAATATGAGTGTTGCGATCGCCAAATAGTTGGCTACCCTGGACATCACAAATTACTTCCTATACGCCTAACCATCAGACCGTCGTCATTGTCCTCCGAACCAGCTCTGGAGAGGGCCGGAATAGCGACATCAGTATTATCCTGAGTGAAACTAATAAGCGATGCCAATTGCTGAATCTTTGCCCGAGTTTGCGGAAAAAATTGAGCCAGCCGAGTTTGTTCCTTGGTTGGTGATGCGGAAAACAAGCTCGCAAATAGTTCGGCGAAAAGATCGACGGGCCCGTTCCCTTCTGTGTGTAATATTCGGTCCGCACGACGTTGCTCATTGGGGAGATTAGTCAACTCCAGTGTTGGCATACCACGTAGATATTGCTCGCTACGATCAGAGAATGAATCGGCTGGTGCAGCAACGTCTGTGAAAACCACAGGTAATAATGTCATCACAACCAGGGGAGTTAATTTCATTAATTCAATCTCGGTGCTACTGCGTAGGCTTGTTCGCTATTTGTCCTGGTTCCCGTTCGAGTAACTTGCCCTAGTTTCGACAATCGGAAACTCATTTCGAATTATAATTAGTCCGCTTTCAGGAAACGATTGCAGCTCATATCTAAACTGTCGGGAGGGCAGCTTGGCAACCAGAGCCGTTTACGTCTCTATTTTAGCTTTAGCTCTGGCTACAGCTAATTTTGAGTGTGCTCGATCCGTTGAAGAAGCAGCCGGTTCAAGCTCATCGTCTCAACCAGTGGTAACTTTGTCGCTACATCAAGCGGTGGAAAAGGCTCTAATCGAAAACCCGGATCTCAGGAATTTCAGACTCGATGTTGGTATTAGTGAAGACAAAATTGGCATTGCGCGGTGTGCCCCGGAGTGTAACCAAGAGGAGGTGATGGACAAGGTAAATAGAAAACTTCATTGAAGATGAGGAACTCTACCGAAAGGAGAACGAGCCTCTGTGCAAGCAGCAGGAGCAGGCACAAAACCACAGAAAGCTGCGTGTACCAAAAGTACGGGTGGTGAGCGTTTCTGAAAAGGCACTTTTGAAGTGTCAGGTGAGAACCAGAAAGGCGAATACAAGTGAACCGTTCGATGACGCACCGCAATGCAAAAGATGGCATCAAAACTGGACCCGCGTGTAAGGTTCAGGACAAAACGGAAGCTGACCTGAATAGCTCAAGCGAAATGTGGAGGTCGGGGGGCTAGCCAGCCAAGGAACTTCAGCGTTTACGCTGGCGAATGCTCGAACGGTGAAAGTTTCGTTTGGTGTTCCTGATGTCGAATTGTCTAAACTCAATAAAGGCCAGTTACTCACATTCACAACTGAGGTACTGCGCGGTAGAGAGTTTATCGGTACCATCACAGACATCGCTCCCGCAGCTGATGCCGGCAGCCGCGTTTTCAATGTGGAAGTTTCAATTCCGAACGTAGATCGCGCCTTGAAAATTGGTATGGTGGTCGCCTTGACCGTGAGGCAGTCAGGTCAAGTCAAGCCGACCGCACTGACAATTCCCCTCAGCGCCGTGGTTCAATCTAGCGCTCAGGCAGACAAGTACGCCGTTTTTGTGGTGAAGAACCGAGACGGCAAGCAATATGCTCAGGAACAGCCGGTTGAGTTGGGAGAGTCAAATGGAAATCTGATCAGCGTGGTGAGCGGTATTAGTAGTGATGCTACCGTTGTTACTAACGGTAGCACTCGCCTGGTCAATGGGCAGCAAATTGTTCCCGGTCTAGACGAGGGCAACATCGGTACCGCAACTCGCGACGGTACGATTCGATGAGTGGTGCAACGGACGAAGAGCTAATCGAAAAGACACACAATCTAGCTCGCTATTTTGTCGAAACTCGCCACGTTGGCTGGATTTTGCTTTTTGCGACCCTGCTCTGGGGGTACTACGGCTACTATCATGCCATGGACAAAATCTGCCTATAACTGAAAGGACCCTTATTACACCAACGTCTTTGCCGTTGCCGTGTGCCAATGGCCCGGTGCTAGCGCACAGAAGGTTGAACAACTGGTAACTCGAAAGCTTGAAGAAAAGATCTCCGAGAACATGAAGGTTAGCGAGATCAAGTCTACTTCGCGCAGTAATGTCTCAATTGTTCGCGTGAAGCTCGACGAACGAATCAAAGATTCTCAGCCTCAGTTTGACGACCTGGCCCTGCGATTGCAGAGTTTGAATAATCTTCCTAGCGGTGCCGGTCCTGTCATATTTTTGAAAGACTATGGCGAGATCACTACGCTTATGCTCACTGTGGCCAGCCCGCCGGCCAGCCCTGTGGAAATATCTCTGCGAGCAGATGCAGTTAAGCGAGCTATTGATAACTGTCGCTTGTCGTGCGAACCCGGCGCGCGTGTTAAGCGTGTTTCCATTATTGTCTGTTATCCGACTTCCACACCATCAAGGGTGCCCCGGCGCCAGCGAGATCTCTTTGCTGCATACGTTGCTAAAAAAGGATTTCTTCAAGATGTACGCATCATAAATGGCAACGGATTTGTCGGCATTGATGCAATTTGTCTGCATACTGATGCTGAGGCGAAACAATTGATTCAGCGTTGGCTCAATGACAGCATTAAACTTTCGCAGTTGCATCCTGATCTCTGGGACCCTGTTCTTATACATGATTCAAGCGAGACCAAGACCGCGCTAATGGCGGCTCCCGGAGAAAAGTATAGTTACCGAGAACTGGACAACTATACAGATTTCATCAAGCGCAGTTTACACACATTGCCTGAGGTGGCGCGAATCACCAGGCACGGTGTGCTTGAGGAGCAAGTTAATCTGGAATTTTCGCAAGAGCGGCTCGCTTCCGTTGGAATTCAGCCCGCGGATTTGCGCGAGCGGCTGCGGGCTCGAAACATTGAGGACCCCGGTGGAATGCTTGAAGTCGACGGGCGGATTGTACGTGTCAGGCCTAGCGGCGATTTTAAGAGTGAGCGCGATATCGGCAGTGTTCTGATTGGAACGTCCGGCAAGGGGGCACCAGTTTATCTGCGCGAACTGGTGGATATCAGTCGCAATTATCAAAGCCCCGCTCGTTATCTTAACTTCCTCAAGTGGCGCGATGCCAAAGGAGTATGGCATCGAACTCGAGCTATTACTCTTTCTATCTTCATGCGAACCGAAGAACATATAGACCAATTCGCGAAAACGGTAGATGTCGCTTTGGCAGACCTGCGGCAACGGATGCCGGAGGATCTGGTTGTGTTACGCACATCCGATCAACCCAAGCAAGTGGAAGATAACGTCGACTTGTTTATGAACAGTTACGAGGCCATAGTTCTGGTCGTGCTTACGGCATTGATCGGCTTTTGGGAATGGCGGTCGGCGGTTCTAATTGCACTGTCGATTCCCGCTACTCTTGCCATGACTTTCGGGATGATGTTCATGTTAGGCATTGATTTGCAGCAGTGTTCCATCGCTTCACTAATAATTGCGCTGGGGCTATTAGTGGATGATCCTGTTGTATCAGGTGATGCTATCAAACGCTGTCTGGGAGAAGAGCACCACAGGCTTATAGCTTCGTGGCTGGGTCCGACTCGATTGGCTCATGCCATCATGTATGCCACCTTCACCAACATCGCGGCCTATTTGCCTCTTCTTATGATAACAGGCACGATCGGACAGTTTCTCGTTAGCATGGCTATTGTTATAACTTGCTCTTTGATCGCCTCGCGTGTTGCAAGCATGACGTTTGTTCCTCTCCCGGGGTATTACTTGCTGCGACCGCCCGGACCAAGCAAGAATAGCAGGTTGAGCAATTTGAAGCATCGCATCATCGATGGTTATATGAGCATCGGTCACAAGGTTCTTGATCGGCGCGTTATGGTGTTCTGCGTCGCGGTCGGGCTTCTTATCTGCGGTTTCGCTGCACTCAGCAAAATTAAAACTGCGTTCTTTCCCGACGATGAGTTTAACGTTTGTTGGGTTGATGTATGGTTACCTGAAGCGGGGACCTTGGCGGCTACCAATGCTGCGGCTGTTCACGTTGAACGCGTCATTCAAGACGTTGCTCGGCAGTACGGGGAAGAGATTCGCGACGATCATGGTAAACCTCGCGACGTGCTTCAGCTTCTCACGATTTTTACAGGCGGAAGCGGCCCGCGGTTCTGGAATTCAATATTGCCCGAGCTTGATCAAATGAACTACGCTCAGGTTCTAATTCAGTTGAGCGATAAACATGATACGGCGCCGTTCATTCCAAAACTGCAACGCGCTTTATCCGCGCAAATTTCTGAGGCGCGATGTGATGTGCGCATTCTGGAGGGCGGCAAACCGGTAGGAATTCCTGTTGCAGTTCGCCTTTCCGGTAGTTCAGGAACTACGTTACGAACACTTGCCGCTCAAGTATCGCAGATAATGCGTAATTGCCCGACGACAGAAAGAATTCGCGATGACTGGGGTGTGCCGTCATTTTCGGTGAACCTTCGGGTAGACAACGACAAAGCCAACCTGGCCGGTTTGTCCAACATGGATATCGCCGACTCCTCGCTTACCGGACTCAACGGGTATCAAGTAGACGTATTGAGAGAGGGCGATAAACAAATACCGATAGTGGCCAGATTGCGCTCAGAAGAAAGCGCGCAGATTCAGGGGATCTCCGACTTGTATGTCTACTCGGTGAATAATCAGCGCAAGGTGCCATTACCAACGGTGGCATCTGTGAACTACACCATGGAGCAAGAGAGAATCATTCGGCGCAATCAATTTGAAACAATTACCGTTTCGTGCTTTCCCATAGAGGGCGTGTTGCCGTCGGAAGTAATGGAGAGTATTCACCCGCAATTGGATAAGTTTCGCGATTCTCTGCCTCCCGGCTACAAACTGGAGATTGGCGGCATGGAAGAGGAACAACTAAAGTCATTTGATGAAATGGCTGTGGTGATGGCGGTTTCTATTATGAGCATTTTCTTGTGCATGGTGATTCAGTTCAAGAATGCCATAAAACCGATGCTGGTCTTTGTTGGCTTGCCCTTCGGGCTGTTGGGCGCGCTTGTCGGATTGAGTGTGATGCAGCCCCCGTTCGGTTTCTCTGCTTTCATGGGCGTGGCCAGCCTGGCCGGTGTAATTGTCAGCCACGTCATTGTGCTGTTCGATTTCATCGAAGAGGGAAGAGAGTCGGGCATGCCACTGAGAGACGCTCTGTTGCAAGCCAGTATGATCCGCCTTCGCCCCGTTCTTGTGACGGTGGGTGCCACCGTGCTTGGTTTCATACCGTTGGCAATGCATGGGGGGCCCTTGTGGCAACCGTTATGCTATGCGCAAATCGGTGGGCTAATTTTCGCTACCTTTGTCACGTTGGGGCTGGTTCCCATTGTCTACGCGATCACCGTTTTGGATCTCAAGCTGATTAAATGGTCAGATTCAAGCAAGCACATCGAGCCAGCCAGCATAATCGCCGATTGACCCGGGGCTTTCCTTGACACCGATTTAGCCGTACTTCTCAACAATTGAAAAAATATCTGCGACAGATCTTCCGGGCCGGGAGGCGGAATTCAGAAGCGAGATGGTTGAACTGAGTCAGAATGTGCCGTGGCACTCTTGAAGATTGGACCGGAGGAATGAAACTATGGATTGGTTAGAAGCAGACTTTTGTGTCGCCGGTGCAGGTTTCGCCGGATTGACAGCAGCGTACCGCTTGAAACAAGCGGGCCACTCGGTAGTTGTGCTGGAGGCTCGCAGTCGTGTGGGCGGTCGAGTCTGGACCCTCGAATTGCCTGACGGAGTCCGCATCGACATGGGAGGAACATTTGTTGGACCGGGACAGGATCGCATCTACGCGCTGATAAAAGAGATGGGTTGCGAAACTTTTCCGACGCCGACGAAAGGCGATAACCTCCTCATTTACGAGGGAAAAGTTCATCGATGCAAGGGGCTCGTGCCAGATCTGGATATCTTATCTCTGGCGAGCGTTTGGAATGCGTTCAGAATGATAAGTCACATGTCAAAGGAAGTTCCGGCCGAGGCCCCGTGGAAGGCTACCAGAGCCAGAGAGTGGGACTCAATGACGGTTGCTCAATGGATCGACAATCCGCTTCATCTACCCACCGACGCAGCGCGCGCCTTGGTGCGTTCGTTGCTCACTGGAATGTTTACCGCAGATCCATCTGAGCTGTCGTTTCTTGGCATTTTATATCATGTGGCCTGTGCTGAAAATGACGTGATGTTGCAGCTGAAGGTCGAGGGAGGAGCGGAGCAAGACATGGTAATTGGAGGCATGCAAACTGTCGCCAACAAAGTTGCTGAGAAGTTAGGTTCTGCCATTCACTTTGATTCGCCGGTGCGCAAGATCACTCAAAGCGATTCAGGAGTTGAAGTCATATCAGATACCATCGGTGTCCGTGCGAAACGGGTCATCGTGTCGGTGCCACCGAATCTTGCGGACCACATTGAGTTTGATCCGCCGTTGCCGTCCTATCGTGCACAGTTGTTGCAGAGAATGCCCTGCGGCAGGGTCATTCGTTCAATGACAGTTTTCCCGGAACCCTTCTGGCGTAAAGACGGACTGAGCGGCCAGTGTGCCGGCATCGATCATGAAATCGGGCTTTCTGTTGATACTTCTCCGAATTCGGGGTCTCACGGTGTCATGGCAACCTATGCATTTGGTCCTGCTGCCGTTCGAATCGCAATGTTGAGTGCAGAAGAGCGCAAGGGCATGTTCTTGCAGTCGCTTACGGAGAGATTCGGCGAGCAAGCTGCAAATCCCCTGCACTATATCGAACACGACTGGGCCAGTGATCGTTGGAGCCGTGGCTGCCACATGACACACTACGCGCCAGGTGTCTTGACTAATTTCTATCATGTCATTCGTGACGTGGTGGGCCGAATTCACTGGGCGACAACCGAAACATCGACGGGGTGGAACGGAAACATCGAAGGCGCCGTTCGTGCAGGTGAACGCGCGGCTCAAGAAGTAGAGGAAGGCGTAGGCGAAACCCTTTCAGGAAGCGGATTGGGTAAGTTGGTAGGCGAAGCCGCCACTCACTGAGCAAGCAGTGAGCGGAAAAATCTTCTTCCGGGATTGTCTTTGCAATTCGACACTACACCACTGCGAGCCCAACTACGCTTTCCTCGCGATTTGTGATGATGATTTCCCTGACCGCCCAGTGTGGAAGTATCGATACCCATAGCTTCCGCCATAAATGCCTTCAGCGCCATCGACCAGATTTTTCCAAATAGAGTTTCCGGGTTGATGAAGGCCGCTTGCGGCGCAGTAACGGTGCCTGAATATACTTTCAAGTCCACGATTGAAGGTTGCGCGTTCTGTCCGCGAGTATAGAGACGTGCAAGGGTGTTTCCATCGCTCGGATGGTCGATGGTCCATGTTATCGGATATCCGTAGTTTTTGTAAACAGTCTTACCTGCCGGAATCGGTTTGGCGATTTTTTCTGAATCTAGCTCGAAATTGTCTTTCGCAGGAGTCTGCGAGGATGATGCAGTGCTGGATAAACCCGTAGTTGATGGTGTGGTGACCGCAGGTTCGGAGTGCTTTGTGACGGGGAAATACTGCCGGCACCGAATGCTTTTACATCACCTACAGTCAGTTGCACTTAGAAATAATTCCTTGGATTGCGAAGGTCATAAAACGCGACGTAACACGAGCAATGCCAGGGGCGGTACCGAATACGCTTTTACCCACCAAGACTGCGTCTTTTTTGTAATCGTCGTCTGATGTTGCACCAGCAATTTTGAATGTCGTAACAGTCGCTTCGGCCCCCTCGACGGAGAGACGCAGCTTTGTTTCAGGTGCGAAAACCTTCTCTCTTACGATGCCCTCTTCAATCTTTTCGGTTGATACTTCGGCCGATGCGCTCAGCTGGAAGCCAAACATTGAAGCGATTGCAATGAACAAAAGTGGCCGCACTGTTCCCTCATAAGCATTTTAGTCATTATAACACCACAAGGAAGGACCATTACAACAGAAAGACTGTGACAGAAGCTCGCAGAATGAAGCTCGCAGAATAATGAATTCCGACCATCCGAACAATTCCCACTACCTCCCTCATCAAGAAGGGTACTAACAAAGGAAGACTTTCGAACACCAGGCAACAACAGTTCTACCCGGATGGACAATGGATAAATTCTACGAGTTTCGACTTGGCCACGGGGTGATTGAGGGTTTCGCAGAAGGAGAATGTATCAAAAGCTGACGATCATGAAAAGCCGGTTCTTACCACAGTCACTGTCAGGAGATACGCTGCCAAGTAAATTTTATGATTCGTGCCTCTGTGCTATTGAAACTATCTAATCGTAGGATTAGCCGGTACTGAGTAGGTGGTGCTGCCACTCTGACAATTGGCGAGTATAAGTTCTGCCAGCATCCCGACTGCAATCACAGTTCCCGCCACACCGAAAACTTCCAGCGCAGTACGCCCGGGGGAATGTCCCTCCATTCGAGCGTTGTGCAAATCTATTGCCTCGCGCAGGGTTCGCTGGCGCGTAAGATCGCGTTCTTGCCCGGTGAGCGACCTGTATTTTTCCAATTCTTGTTCTAATGCCTTGCGTTCTTTGGTGTCCTCTTTTGCCTGCTTGATCTCGCGCTCGAGCATCTCCTGGAAGGCTTTATCTGAGTTGAATTGTTCCATCCGTTTCGCTAACTCGCGGCCTCGCCCGGAGACCTTGTCTGCCAGTATTCTAAGACCGTTTGGTCCCTCAATGGTATCCAGGTCCAGGGGTTTTTCGGACATGCGATCTTGTGGGCGGGTGCGCAGAGAAACCGGGTCGTCGAATAACTCGTCTGCTCCCGGGCGCTGCATCGTTTCTCTTTGCGTTTCAATTGGCTGCTGCGGTTTAGATTCCTGTGGCCCCGGCTTACTATTATCTGATTTGTTTTGATCCGTACCTTCAATATCTTGCAGAATTGGTGCACCTCTCATGAGAGGCCCAAACATAAATGTTTTTGAAATCTCTATACGCCGTCCGTACAACATCAAATTGAAATCACGCTCAACAACGTCGGAGTCTTCAATCAATTTATTGTGGCTCAAGAACAAAAGCGCTGTGCGTCGCGATCCTGTATTTTCCGGCAAGCCCTCTTTCAACATTTTTTGCGCCAGAAGCTTGGCATCTAGCAAGGCGCTCTCTTTACCCTCGCTGGTAGCTGCTGTACGAGATTCTTCCAGCTTCCTGGAGATCTCATCAAAGAACCGAATCATCTTCAGTTGTGGTCGCAAAGCATCCGGCATGGAATAGCCTTTCTCCATCATCCAGCCGCGTGTCTGTTCGATCAATTGAAATCGATAAGCCGCAGTCTCAGAAGAGGCTGAGCGATAGACGTCGTTCCAACTACTGCCACCTACTTCCGGAGATGATCCAAAGATGCCGTCAAGTGTCGATGAAGCTGATTTAGCATTTTCCACCATGCGCGGGTGACCTTCCAATGAACCTCCCCTGCTCTGGCGTGCCCGGGCATAGTTTTCGGCACGCTCGTGTATCCACTGTTTGATCTTTGCTAATCGTTCAGCCGCCGCAGGGTTTGCAGGTTCTTGTTCCAGAAATCGGGCCGGGGTTTGCGTGAAATCCACAACAGCTCTGTAGTGCAGTAGTTCCAGTCTGAACTCGTTAAGCAACGTTCCCGATTTATCGAACGCATCACGCAAAAGCGTACCGAATCTAGGATCCGCCTTGTTGGAATTGACAAACTCCTCGATGGCTTTCTCACTCAAAAACGCAGTATCATTTTTGCTTTCATTGGATTTGATGTAAGTGCGCAACATCTCTCTCATGAGATCAAGTCCCTCACCCTCCAGATGCAGCCTCCACAGGAAACTCGGTTCTCCGGTTTTGTCCTTGTACAAAGCCCGCTGCTGCCCATTTCCCGTATTGGAGAGCACGCCTTCCAGAACGGCATTGTCGAACGCTTTCGGATCCGCCTTCTTCAGTGCAAGAGCTTGCAGTTCTCTTTCGAAATGAGCCAGTTCGTGAGCCAGAAGACCCACTCCCTCACCGCGCGAAACATCGAGTAGCAAACCGAGCCTGGATCGATCGAACGCTCCGCCGCCACCAAGATCGGCAAGTTCAATTGCTTCAGCAAACAAGTATTGACGCTTACCGTTTGCATCTTTCACATAGAGACCCAATTTGTCGGATAGACGTTCTCCCTCGCCGCTAAGCAACATTATCAACTCCTGCGCAAACTGGGGTTTATTCGCACGTTTCATCATGTAGCGGTCGAGATAGGTTTGGAAATCGTCAAAGTTGGCTTTGCCCGCTTGCTGGTCACCGATACGAGTCGCGGGCGAGATTCCATCGGTCAGGTACGGGTCGATGGATAGCTCGTGCCAGTTGTCCAGCAGCAATCTGCGAGTGAGTCTCTTTACACCAATTCCTTGCTGTTCTGTGAGCGTCACGCCGAACTGAGTCTGCAATGCTTCAGACACCCATCTCTCGGCCGCCGCATTATCCTTGAAGTCGAAGGCTTTATCTTTAATCGAATCCTTCCATAAGGTCTGCAAAGAGGTCAATCCTTCATCACTGCGCACCAGTTTAGCTAGCGTTGCGAACTGTGGCTTCGGGATCACCCCACCGTCGGAAACTGTTCGACTATCACGTGCTGGTGCCAGCCGATTTGTTACCTCTGAAAGACCAGGCCGCATTGGATCATCGGAAGTCCCTGATGATGGACTTTTCGCGGCCGTCGGGTTACTTCTTGATTCGGTGCCTGGTATTGCATCCGGTGCCGACTCGGCCGATGTATAGGTCGGCGCCTTCATGGTTGGCATAACTTCGCGCGGTGGCATTTTGGGACGAATGAAGAGACGCGCCCCCTCAGCCATCTTCACTGAGGCACTATCAAATTCTGCATGGACGGCGGAGCCAGGTCGACCTCTTATAAACGCGCGGTCATATCGAAAGCAGGTTCCACCCTCCCCGACCGTCAGAGTTGAATCATCATAAGCATAGGTAATGATCTCACCGCCAGTGATCAAGTCGCATTTTCCTTGCAACATCACCTTCCCTTCGGCGGCCTTAATCACTCCTGTTACAGTTTCGCTGGCATATAGTTCGAGGTTTCTAAACTTCGCATCTACCTTGCACTCCCCACCCGCCCTAATTAAACCGCGATCTCCTTCGCATCTGAGTTTCACTTGATCCTTGGCATAGATAACGCATCTTTCGCCCGGCTCGCCTGAGTATTCTAGCTCTGCGGAGCCCGACGCCACGATCTCAGCTGTACCTCGACATGATACTTTGCCTCCTCGCACAAACAACCGCCCTGTAAAATTCTTGCAGCTGATCTCAACCACGCCTTCGTTTACTAGAATGTCGCGATTTCCCGAGAGCTCAAGCTTCGCATTACCGTTCACTTCCAGCGCGCCTCTAAAGCGTGAACTCAGCTTGACTGTGGCGATTTCACCTTCGGTCTGACTGGCGGAAACCTTAATTGTGGCTTGGCCGGACGCTTCAACACTTCCCTTATTCTCTACAGTAATTATGTTATCGCCTGAAGTCTTCAAGCTAGACTGATCTTTGACGACAATGTTGCCTTTTACCTTTTCCGCGACCAGCAGATCCGATTTTCCCATGAGCTGCGCATCAATCACACCGCTTTTAATATGGGCGCGCGCAGTGCCGTCCAAAAACATCTGACACTCGTTTCCCTCAGAACCAAGGAACTCGACTTGTCCGCGATCGCCTACACTTACGCACCGGGCACTGTGAATGGTGGCGCGAGCTGCATCAGTGACTGTTACAAGACCGAGCGATTGACCATCACGCAAAACGCTTTCTTCGTGAAGCGAGACGGTAGCCACGTTGCGTGCATCAGCGGAAGCCTTTCCGGTGAGAATCAGCTCCTCTGCATCGCGGCTTGAGATAACTGCATTTTGACTCCCGCGCACAAATCTTCCAGTTGTATTGACTTCGCTCTCTCCGGACGCATCGACACTGCCCGTGCCACCATGATCGACTTTTCCTCGATTGCGAACGATTACCCGACCGCTTGTTTCTGTTTTCGCGCGCGCATCTTCTTGAACCAGGAGTGGCCCCGTGGAGCCGCGAGATTGAAAAGCTTGAGCCTTTCCAGACACTTCAATCTTAGCCGGTCCCCGTCCGAGTATTACACAGTTCTGGTCCGCCGTTGCACTGCCGTCTTCGAGCAGTACCACTGCATCGTTGGAGGCATGAACCCTGCCTTTGCCTAAGTTGACCACAAATGCACGGTCTGTGGCCCATACTTTATTTCCATCACCATACGCCAAAGTGACACTGTCACCGCTCACAACTCCAGCAGCTTTGTCGTACAAGCTGACTTCAACGTTACCTCCTGCTCGAACCTGGCTGATGCCTCGTCCCGACACAATCGCATCACCGCTAGCATCGATCAATGAATCGACAACGTCGACCTTAGCCGAGCCATCCGCTCTCACACGCCCGGCCGTTAGCTCGTGTACGCCGCTATGAAAAGACGGATCCGCCGGACCCGGCCAGCGCCACAATGAATTGATACTCTGTTTAATCCACGCTGCTCCGGCAAGTACTCCCGCTAGACCGGTAGCGGCCCCAAATCCAATTGCCAGGACTGTAGGAAGAGAATCATTGGTTTCGTCGGCTCCTATTTTCTTAGACTGCGAACCGGATACAAAGCCGATATCATTCTCCGCCGTTGGAGCCATACCGCCAGGTCTTTCTTGCACCTCTGGCGTCTCGTCGTTCACGCCCACCGCATCACTCTTACGGTGATTTTCAGCGGCGGGTTTCGGTACGCTTTGCGCAACAATTGGTGGTGCGATATCGGCTCCGTTGACCTCTGTTTTCTTGTGGCGGTTAGTGTTTATTTGACCTGAAATATCAAGCGGGTCTGAGAATGGTCCTTCGATTTCCGGAGGTTCAAGGTCAGCAAAGGGCGGCTCGAAAAACGAGAATTCCTCTAGTAGCATTATTATTGATCCTGATAATGGCTGTTGAGTGAAGTTCACTCAACGGATATTCGACCAACAGCGC
>JAKFUT010000392.1 GCA_021732565.1 Candidatus Obscuribacterales bacterium | reverse complement strand
CACAAGAAACTATATCGAAATTGGCTTCTAAAGCCAAGTCCCCCATTACCTTACAAGCAAAACAGCCCGAGAGGAGATCCACGAGATCGGTTCCGGCGCTTGGCGAGTGCCGAAAAAGAAACTCGGGTCAAAGACGTCGCCGGCTCAAAAGGCTTCGCCCGCAGCGATGCGCAGGACTCAGTCCTTTTGATAGTAAGTAAGCAGGTACCTACAGATAGCGAAACAGCAATTTGCCGGTCAAGATCATCCCGCAGATGGCCACTGAAGCTTTATGGAAGAATTCGAGGCGATCTTCGGGAAGGTTTTTCGGGCGTCGGTCGCGTCGACCAGTATCGAGATCGATGCTGTCGGATCGAAGGAAACCAATCCTTCTGCGGTTTTCAACACGCAGCACTTGAATGAGACCCCGCACAGTGTGAATCTGGCGGTGCCGAACCCCCGGTTCCAACAGGCTTCCAATATCTCAGCAGAGCCATCGTTCTCGGGTTTGCGCACGATGCAGTGACGCGGATACCCTTCAAGCAGGTTGCGCACGGACTCGTGAGTGCCTCCGCAACCACACATCTCAACGCTTACGATGGGGGCATTACGTTGCTTGGCTCTCACGACTACGTCGACCACGGTTTCCACAACGTCATCCAGGAGGTTCACAAACATCTGCTGCAAGTCGATTATCAGTAGCGTCGGCTCTTCATCGAGCTGGAACGCTTGTTCTACAACAGTCACAGCTCGCTCCTTTCTGAGGGAGTTGAATCGCCACCGGAACTTCGGTTTGGGAAAGGAAAGTGATGGTGTCTATTGTGTGGGGTAGAAAGTCCCAAAGTATTAAAAGAACTAGAAACGGCAGAATAACTTACCGTACGTGAATTCACCGACTGGAACAACACATACACGACTTTGCCGGGGGACGCGAAGTACGTATATTCGCCACGAATATGAAGACAGAGCGCGCAAACGTATCGCGAGCTGCTGTCAGGGGTGGGGATATCATCCAGTACTTTCGCCATCACTTCTGGCGCACCGTTGACGCACCGTTTTGCTACGGCTTGTTCTCACCATCCGTCCGAGTGACAAGATTCGGACGAAAGAGCACGGCGAAGTGGCAACGGTGACACTGAAAATGGTGCCTCGCCTATAGGAAGAATTGATCGTGGACTGGAGATTTGGCCGCAGCCATAGTTCGGACACCGTTCGGACAAATTCGAACCCCTGACGAGCTGGACTCACGAATGTCGTACCAATCCAGGTGAACAATACAAAATTCGTGTGGTATTAGCCGGGGGCATACACCTCTCGGGCAATTCTCCTGAGCCCGGGTGGCTAGAGCGATCCCATGTCACGAGCTTTCGACAAGTGACCAATGACGACGCTCTGGATGGCCACTGTTTTCGCGAAACTGATCCGGTGCAGCCACTTTAGATCTATGACAGTTGGTCGACTGTACCAGCTACGCTACATTTGTAGCTACGGTCTCCACCGGCAACGACCAACAAGACAAGCACCCGAGCTCAATTCGATGGAGCTGAAATCTATGCTTACACGGTTCTTTCGGGCATCAGATCACCAAGCGAACACTTGACATTACAGGGTGGGAAACTGGATTGCGTCCATGGAGACGGTTGAAGCGATGCACCATTAGCGATTAAAATCTTCGCGTCTAATTCATTCCCCTCTAAAGTGTTGCAAGTCCAAATCACCTTCGCATAGTCGACTAGAAGCACTAACGACTCCCGGTTATAGCCTGGTGAGATGATCATGACTTGCATTACCGTGTGAGTTTCGCCCTTGACACTTGGCTCTTGCAGTTCACACTCTACGCAATCGCCACCAATGGCAATACCGCCAGTTTTCTGCGCGACCTGATCGTCGTGATGCTGGTGTGTTACGGCTTTTTCACAGCCGTTTTCTACGAACTTGGCGGTCTGATTGGGGCGACCAAACCCCGTTCAGATGACCACGATAAAGACAATGATTCACACCACGTTGATAGTGGTGAGTAGGAACCATCAATGACCACAAAGTTGAAGAACACCCTGGTCTTCATTGGTACGCTGGGTATGCTGGCAGGACTTGCAGGAATGATCTTCTACGTTCGCGCCACGCGAGTGCCCAGCGAATGCGTGGAAGTAACCACGAAGAACTTCCAGACAGAGGTTGCCGACTCCAAGATTCCCGTCTTCATGGAATTCTATGTTACCGATGACTGCGAACCGTGCGAGAAGCAGGCGCCGATCATCGAAAAGCTTGCCCGAGAGTTCAAGGGCAGGGTCAAGTTCGTGCGCATTGAAGCGTCGAAGCAATCGGCTATTAGCAAGGCACTCGGTGTGGAAAAAGTACCCACGCATGTCCTTCTCAACCCGACAACCATGGAAGGTCTGATGAGGACCAAACTGGTTGACGAGGCGACGTTGCGCAAATTCATCGAGGATTGGCTCGCCACGCAGCAGGCGCCGCCGGCCACTCAGCCTGCGACTCCGCCGGCCACTCAGCCTGCGACCCCGCCGGCCACTCAGCCCGCGACTCCGCCGGCCACTCAGCCCGCGACTCCGCCGGCCACTCAGCCCGCGACCCCGCCGGCCACTCAGCCCGCGACTCCGCCGGCCACTCAGCCCGCGACTCCGCCGGCCACTCAGCCCGCGACTCCGCCGGTAAAGGATAAGAGCAAGAACTGAAAACTCGTCGACCACGAGGAAGGCTGCCGAAGCAGTCTTCATCAACGCGGAAAATTGCGAAGAATGCTTGCAAGAGCATTCTTCGCAATCCCACGGAGCTAACGTGCAAAGAAACAACGAACGCTACCTCAGACTGTGTCGAGACATCGCCGCCGATCCAGAGACGGCGCGACTCATCCTGGAATGTGTCGATCTTGGCGTCTCACCCGACGCCGATGATTCGACCCTCGCGGTTGCGAGAGAAAAGAGAAAGCAAGTCCTCATACGCCGTAGCCTCTACCTTCCCGACGATGCCACCACAGAGGATGTGCGTCGCGCCGCGGAGGAGAGAGCCTGGAGAAACCGCGATATGGGCTAGATACCCCCGCGGAAAGGAGCCATCATGGCAGCTCAAGTCCTGGTCCTGAATGCTTCAAGGGAACCGCTTCACATCTGCAGCCGACGCAGAGCGGTTGTCCTCATGTACAAGGGCAAAGCAGTGGCGATCGAGCACAAGGGCGCCGAAATCAATGGCGTGGCCGGTCCGTCCGTCATCATGCTGTGCGATTACGTGCGCATCCCCTACACGAAGGTTGCGCTCAACCGCAGCAACGTCCTTCACAGGGACAATTACACTTGCCAGTACTGCGGAGTAAAGCGTAACAACCTAACGCTTGACCACGTGCTGCCACGATGCCGAGGCGGTCGCGACACATGGGAAAACCTGGTCGCCGCCTGCAACTCTTGCAACGAGAGGAAGGGCCATCGCCTTCCCCGTGAAGCAGGTATGACTCTGTTCAGGCGCCCTGTGCGCCCGAACAACAGGCTGGCATTCGAAGTGTCAAAGCACTGCCGCAGAAAGTACGGTGCCGGCTGGCTCAAATATCTTGAGCAGCACGATTGAAAGTCCCAAAACAAGGGAATCACATGTTCGAAAATCTGCTTCTGCTTGGTGCAGGGTTACTGTGTCTTGCAGTCCTGGCGCTCATCTTGAGCAAAGCTTTCATTCGCCGGAGCAAGCTGCCTGCCGCCAATGTGAAACCCGCGGCCAGCCAGCCGCAAATCACTGGCGATGATGCCCACACTTACGATCCCAAAGACGGTTTGATGATCGTTACGGGAACGCAGAATCCTGCAGTGAAACTTCCGTCGACTCTCAGTTCGACCGATCGCACGGTGGTGGACGAGTACCTGAACCTGGGCAAAGACCTTGGGCTCGCCATCTCCTATTTCCCGCATGGCGCAAGCGTGAAAGAATCTTTCATCGATGCGTTCATCGCTGCTGAGCAACGCTATATCGCGCTCGGATTCCGCACGATTAGCCTGCACGCGTTCGAAGGGCTGGGCGGATGGAATAAGCCGCTGCCTGCAGATGAGCAAGCCTGTGTTCTACGAGCAAATGGCGAAGAGCCAAAGCTTGTCGGTGAGCCCACCAAGGCTCGACTGAAGGAACTGGGGCGCCTCTACTGAGCTTAACGCTTGAAGAGTATGGCGCAATTACGGGAGTGGACGAAGCGCGTTGCTTTGTCTACTCCTGTAATTGCGCGCTCATGCCCGCTTCCATCCGAACGAACCATGTCGCTGTCGCCTCTGCATCGCATTGGTTGTGACTGCACATCCCATCCATACAACACGCTTTTTTCGACGATGACATAGAAACAGGGCACTCTACAAGGGAGCAGGGGTTGTCGTGATCGGTTGTTTCCGCAGCACCGCACATTCTCGCCATCTTGACCGATTCTTTCCAAAGAGCAGCATCTTACTTACTCATATAGTGAGCACCATATTTAGTATCAAATCCCGAACCAAAAATGCTCGGTCGGAATCAAGCGGAGAGAGAAAAGTCATTTCGCCTTTCCTTTTTCCTCTTGATTCCGACCGAGCAGATCGCCTCTCCTTCGCACGGAGGAAAATCCGCAGGCGCTTATGATTCACCATGCCGGATTATTGAAGAGCGATCTAGCCAACTTCAGAAAGCAAATCGACAGTTCCCGCTTTTCTGTACCGCCGGCCCCACCTAAATCAGTAACCACTCGGACTGTCCATAGTACCAACGGCGAATGATGTCGTCGGCAGTCGGCACTGGCTCTTCGTCCCACCGTGCCCACTCACGAACCTGATCGTATTGCCATCCCTTTGCTTGAAGAGAACTCAGTGCCGGAAATGTCAGATATCGGTGCAGATCAAATGCAGCGGGCTTCTCCCCTGGCTTGTAGGACACGGTGCGAGTGATTCCGTTTGTAACAGTTTCGACCGACTCGACCCAAGCGTCCTGCAAGAATCTCGAGCGTTTTTGACCTGTGTACGGATTCTCAAAAACATCGATCAGTTGGCCCGAGCCTTTGCTGTTCTGCGAGAACGAAGTGAGCATCCCGCTCACTTCGTCTTTTGAAGAGACGACCCTAACGACTCCCTTCTCTTCTGCGAATTGCACAGAGCGCAACAACGTCTTGCCGTCCTTGGCAAACTCCAATACCGATTCCAGAACTTCGTGTTGGAGCGAATCTCCAGCGTAGCGCCACACCTGCCTATGACTGACTGTTCCATCTAATCTGAGGAATTCGTGGATTCTGCCAGGACCAGTCCGCTGCATCTTGACTTGCGGTTTGCCCTGGTCGGAGTAGAGCACCGTCTCTTCGGTCGGATTGTGACGCACACCCTGCAGGTAAACCAGCCGGCTCCGGGCCCACCTGGTGCCATCCGCGTGAAAAATCGTTCGCTCCACGGAATCGTCGCTCTTTTTCGTATCACTGAAGAACACGAACTTCCCGTCTATCCAATAGTAGTCCGCACGCAGTCCGTCGGACATCGAGGTTTTGACTAGCTTCAAAGTACCGTCCGGTCGATAGAGTTCGCCCCTCTGAAGCGTCTTGCCATCACGCTTGTAGACCGCGTGGCTGCGCAGTTTCTTTGCTTTGGTGTATTCGCTACATTCAGCGATTGCTCCCGTATCCGGATTGTAACGGATAACTCCCGTGCGTCCGTCTCGGTAGCTGACCCGGGTTTCCACCAGAATGTCACCATCTCCGTTGTAAACGTGCGTCAAAACGCCGATATCGGACTCTTCCGGCACCAGTTCTACTTTCACAATGGCTGGCTTGTCGACCGGGCTCTCATTTGTTGCCTTGCGACCGCACCCGGCACACAAGAAACACCATGAACCACAGATGACCGCCGTTGCAATCACACCAAACCGAGGCAACGAGTTCACGTTCATTCTCCCTCTTGCTTCCAATGGATCTCAGGGCGAAACTTTCCAACCGGATTTTTGCGCTGCCCCACCGAGAATTTCGTATTCCCGTCTGACTCTTGGCAAAGACCCGAAACAACATCGGTTTAAATTAAATCGATGTCGTTTCAGTACTCCACCGCATCGTCTTAGATCTTTCGTGGAGAAACCAACGTTTTCAGTCACGATTGGGCGGACTGCTGCTGGAGCATGACTGAAAGAGATCCGGGAACTCCACTGCGACAAACTTGTTGCGAACCGACAGGTTCGACGCCATCACCATAGCAGTGTGCGGCGATGATGCAATCTTCCTGGTCTTCATGAAATGACGAACCAGAGCATCTTCGTCGGGTGGCGGAATTTCTACCCGCGTCAACCGACACGAGAATGCTTCTGCCTGCGGTTGTCTCGTGAACTTTTGCCAATCGCCTTCTGCGAAGAGACGATCCGCCGCGGTGCTCTGCTCAATCCAGACCTTCTGGACCCAATCTGCACGAGCATGCATGTTGGCTCGGCGAAGCCAGCCGACCATGGGAGCAAGCATCGAGGCGATGCGTTCCTCCACCGGTGGTGGCATATTCGTAGAGAGCATGGCGATGAACTCTGCGGAGGAGCCAGTTCTTATGCCCTCGTCGATCACTGATGCGTAGTCCGCAAGAACAGACTGAATGAGCTCCAGCTCCGATGAGCGGGGGTTCCTGAAGAATTCGTCGAATATCAACATCTGTTTCCCTCGAAAGCGGGAGCTGAAGCTCCCGGAAGACTTGAGGTTGACTTGGTTCAATTGACGCGTCATCCAGGGGCAGGGCGCCGGATCACATCGATCAGTTTCGTCGGAGAGGCTCAGTGCGCGAGCAGAGAAGCTGTTTGCCAATGTTCTCTCCGTTGAAAGCAGCTATCTCCGGCAAGTCTGAACACTATTTGTTTAACAGGTTATGGAGCTGTTCTTGCGAGAGATGGTGGTACTGCATTGCCCTAACCAGTTCCAGCGAAAGCGGTTCTTGATATACTCCGTTAAATTCGCCCGCCAACGGTAACGTTCGATCCGCATCGAATACCAGAAAGTGAAGCTTGCCGGAGTCCAGGGCCTCGACAAGACTCATACCGATGGTGGGGTGTTTACGCACGTGACGGCGATCACTGATTGTCTTCCTGACTTGCCGGATGGCCTCTCGGGGAGATAAGGCCACCACATCGCGAAAGGAAATGATGCCCGTTGCCACCTGGAATTTCAAACTCATGCGAGCTCCTGCATGGAATTTTCCGACTGATTTCCTGGACGGAGGACCTACCCGATACTCGGCTATTGCGAGCAAACTCAATTGCGGATTAAGTGGACAGATGTGTGTTTAGCGGGTGCTCAGAATTGAGTTTGGGGTGTCGGGTAGTCGCCTGAGCCTCTTCGGTCGTGCACCAGAAAATCTCGTTTCTTGAAGCAATTTTGGTTAGGAATCTCTTCGCTGCCCGGACCTTCTTTGCTCTCAATTTTGGAGACACTGTCCCGCAGCCCGCCAATACTACTTTTCGAGAAGGTGAACCATATGTAATACCGCAAATATCTCAGGTTTTGCGGCTCCTCGTCGCGCTAGCCACTTGTTTATCCACTACGTAAAATCCCCACTCCGGCGGCACGGACCTTGAATCTGCTAGCGGACAACGCAAAAGCTGTTGACTGAATTTCGCGGTGTTAACGGGTGTGATTCGTTGGGACGAACCGTAGGCAAATCGGTTCGCACCGGCAAAAGCCGTATTGCAACAATCAAAGTTCAGTTCAGGTCATGGGCAGCGCGAACCGGGCCAACGGCGGAAACGTTCGAGGCTACGTATTCTTCCACTTCCTGCCATGGGATTTCTCACATCCCCTTTCCGGGCACGACACCTCAAGAGGCTGATGAACGAGGGCATTTCTGTCACGCCGCCTTCTCATTCCAGGGTACCTCTGCCCTTGGTATTGGTGGTGATGAAATGCCAATATGAGTTTGTATTCAGTTTTCTCAAATAACTCGGCGGAAAGAACACCAGGCTTCAGCGTATCTGCAACAGCACTCAAAGTCCAAGCATCTAGCGGTGTTCCTCTGGTTCCGTCGACTCAAACTTGCGGCTTTACCTCGGCTTGTTGCCGAAAATTGGTTCTTTCCTAATCACAGAGGTGACGGATGAACGCGAACTACTTCATCGCCGTGAATCAGGGTGGGGCTGACGACCTCCTGCTCGCCCTGTCGCGCCGGAGCGGCGACGAGGTCGGCACCCTGCTGGATTCCGCCGACGGCGTCGACCGCGACTTGCTGACCCGCATCGGTGCCGTCGCGGGCAACAACGTGACCGACGCCGGCAAGCGCCTGGTTCCCCTCGTCGAGCAGGGTCTCCCTTGCCACCTGGCGCGTGTTCTCACGGCAGCAAACGACCTCGGCTGCCTCGCTGACGCCGTCCGACTCGTGGCGCTTCTGCGCCCCGGACGCACGCTGCGTTTCCGTCCGCCGGAACCGGCCGGGGTGGACGAAGCACAGCGCGACCGCTGCAAGCAGGCCGACGCTGCGCACTCGAGGCTGGCGCGCACCGGTTACACCACCGACCTGGGCCGTCTCCTCGGCTCGTACGACGCCATCGTGGATGCGCAGCGCTTGAAGGGGCATTCCAGCGTCCAGCCCTTCTGCGAGGCGAACTTCCTGTCCTACCAGGTGTTCGTCGAGGTCAACCGGTGCCACCAGGGACTCCTCCAAATCGTCGGTCAGGCCGGCATGAAGCGTTCCAGCGACCGCGCAGCGGAGGACAAGCTCGTGCTGGCCCTACTGCACGGACTGTCGGACGGCCTGTGCGACTACGAGGTGACCCGGGGCCACTCCCAGCTCTACTGTGGCACCCATCGCGACATGCTGATGCTCGCCCCGGGCAGCAGCCTCCGCGGGTGCGCCGACAGTAAGGTGGTTCTTTCACTCTTCGTGCTACGCGGCCAGAGCAAGCGGTCGCGGTCGGGCAGCTACGCCATGGTCACGGAGGCAGTGGAGGTCAGCACCGCCGTGCTGCGCCAGGCCGAGCACGGCAACGTGTTGAAGGTCCATCGCTATGGCCACTACCACCGCGAGTGGGGCCACGACAACGACACGGTGAAGTGCCGCGAGAGCTGGAGCGATCTGAGCCGGCGGGTCTGCTTCTCGCGGGAGGGGGCGATCGCGCCTGCGTCGGAGGAAACCGGGATGGCCTTCGCCTTGTCCCTGGTCGGTCGCCCCGATCCGGACGATTACATGAGCGATCGCAAGCCACTCGACCCGGTGGTGGTGGCGGGTCGTCAGCTCAGCCACCTCTCGGGCGGGGTCTTCCCTCTGTTCACCAATGACCGGCTGGTCGCGGCGCTCGGCCGCAAGCTCAACGGTGAGACCAGCTGGGCGAACGTGCAGCGGCGCAAGGAGGCCGGTGAGCTGGTCATCGGGTGGAACGACATGGCCGTCGCATGCGGCATGGAGCCCGAACAGATGGCCTCTCTGCGCCTGAAGCTGGAGACCACGTGCCCGACCATGGTGAACATCGCCGGGGTGGACCTGCCGATCAGGTACAGCCAGGGCACCGACGGCCAGGAGGCCTGCATCGAGATCAACATCCAGTCGCAGCGTGCGGTTGTGGCCGGGCTGACCTTGCAGCACCTGCCTCCCGCGCTGTCGGACCGCACGGTTCGCGTCATGGTGACGGGTATCGGCGGCAGCAGTCACTACCGGGGTGTGACGGTCAGCGGTTCGTTCGAGGACCTCGACGGGCTGCGTCGGAAGGTGGAAACCGAGGTCAATCGCCCCGGTCAGCCTGAGCTGCCTGGCAAGGTTGGCCTTCTGGTGCGCGAGTTCACCGTCACCCACCCTGACGGACAAAGCGCTACGCTGTTCGTGATGTACGGGCAGCGCGAGCCGTTCACCGACCGGGCGGCCGCCGTGTCGGTTGCGGTGGAGCTGGTGCGCGTCTGGCTCAAGCAGCAGGCGGCGGTTGCTGCATCTCCGTACGGGTTGGAGGACTCCCTCTGGTTGTCCGCCCTGACCGTCACGGGCGAACTGAGCGAACTGCCGGCCAATGGCAACGACCTGCTCAGGGTCTCCGACGCCATCCAGTCGCACGTCAGGGAGAGCATCCAGGCTCGAGCGTCGCGCCGATCGAGCATGGTGGAGCAGCTGAAGCTGTTCACTCTGCAAGCCCGGGGGCTCAACCGGCTGACGCAGATGCAGGGACGGATCGACCAGGTGCAACTGATGCTCGGTTCCTCCACCCAACGGCTGCAGGGCTCGGCCGAGTTGGACCAGGCGGCGGAGCTGATCGCGGGGCTGTGCGGTGAACTGCCGGCCCTGGACGACGACGGCAGCGCCAAGCTGCAGATGAGTGCGCAGCTGGAGGCATTGCGTGGAGAGGTCAAGGAGGTGACCGGCGACCTGCGCCAGGAGCGACGACAGGTCTGCGATAAGGTGCTGGAGTTGCTCCAGACCAACAAGCTGGAGCCGGCCCGCGAGGCGCTGGCGGCGGCGGTGAAGGTGTTCTCCGAGACCCGGGCTTTGCAAGCCCGGGGGCAAACCCGCCGTCTGCGCGGCGGCGTGATGTAACCGAGATGTAGGGCACAGCCGGGTTAGGCTGTGCCCTACACCTACCTACGTCCGAGTGGTCAGCTCGACTTAAAACATCGAGCTGACCATTCGCGACAAAATTACTATGTTTAATAATAGATATACGAACGAACGGCTGATCTACACCCACCCACTCCGATATTGTTCTCGATGAGGGGAATCTATTCAATTGTCCGTCTTTCCAACTCCAGATATGTCAGCAATAGCGGGGCGATCAGGGAATAAGGCTAGAAGAACTCAGGGAAGGGAATGCTTGCGTTAACTCAAGACACCATATTCGACACCCGTTACACCATCCTTCGACAACTCGGGGAAGGTGGAATGGGTTCGATTTATCTAGCTTGTGAAATTGAGCTTAACCGGGAAGTAGCAATTAAGATCCTGCACCGCGAATTCATCGCTGACGAGGATCAGCGTGCCCGTTTTGAAAGAGAAGGAAGAATCCTTTCCTCTCTTTCTCACCCGAACATTTTGAAATTCTACCGTTTCGGATTATGGCAAAAAACACCCTACATAGTAATGGAATACCTGGAGGGAAACTCTCTCCACACGGTCATTGAGCGCACAGGCGCTCTCCCCCCGGCTCAGTGCCTTAAAATCGCGATCCAGATATCTGAGGCCCTTTCATTCACTCATGAACACAACTTCATTCACCGAGATTTGACTCCATCCAATGTCTTTCTTGAAGACTCCAACAACGTCAAGCTGGTCGACTTCGGGCTGGCACGAACAATTCAGTCAGAAACAAATACTCAGCATTTGACACAAACTGGAGCTCTCATTGGGAGCATCTATTACATGAGTCCTGAACAGTGCTCCGGGCAAAAAGCCGATCAGCGTTCAGACATTTATTCCCTGGCATGTGTACTTTATCAAACCCTCACAGGTAATCCACCATTCCAGGCAGACAACCCGATTGGTTTAATGCACAAGCACACAACCGAGTCGCCAAAATCACTTTCTTCCCAAGTTCATACTGAAGCGATTCAAGATAGACAGACGCTGCGAAATCTCGACCCTATCATGTTCAAAGCGCTGTCAAAAGATCCTTCGGCAAGGTATCAAACGATGGCCGAGTTTAAGAATGATCTTCTCTTGCTTCAGCAGGGTCTCCCTTCCAAACTCCCCATGCCGCCTTCCCCTGGAACCGACTTGCGACCGTTGGTTTATGGAGCAATTGCACTGGCATTGTTAGCTGCGGCTGGAACAATGGTAGTCATGCAACTGAACGTGCCACACTCCCGGACAATTGCAAAAACAACTCAAGAGAGCACCTTTGGTGTGCATTCTCAGGTCGACCACATACGACAGGAAAAGCCCTCTCGGGAACGGCTTAGAGCGGTGACTTCTTTGGCCGAATTGGTGGAATCTGGCACGCACGCTTCCACCGACGAAATAGAAACAATCTTCTTGAAGCTGGAAGCAGATACTCGTTTATTCGGCAATGTAATTTCACTTCCAGATCATTTGACAAAAGGAATCGCCCTTCTAAGCAAACAAGGACCAAACTCAAATTCAAAAGCGAGACTGCTAATGGCTCGCTCAAGAGTGTGGTTTGATCTGACCAAATTCAACGAAGCTGGAGCCGATGCCGCTCTGGCTTATAAATTGCTGCCTCCTGACGCCCGACTTCAAGACCAAGTCGCAGCGGTTTGTTCCTATGCCAACAGCCGGCGCCGATTGTTATACCTCATTAGCGAGGGCAATAGAGCACCTGTTGAAACTGATCAGGCGATTCCAGAACATGCTCTTGTGCAAAAACTGACAGACTTACTTGACAAAACGGCGTCGGGACATCTCCCCACCTGTTACTCAGACGTCTCAGCAGAATTGAGTTATTTCTTACTCTTAGAAAATTCCCCGCGGGAAAAGCGTCTCTTCTCCAACACCATGTCTTTGCTTGACACCCAGTCGGTACCATACTCCCTCGCCTGGCTCCAGAGGTGGAGCTCAGCGGCGACTTCAGCAAAGAAAGATTCGCTAATCCTGCCAAGAGTCAAGCTGTGCCTTGATCATTTAAAAAAGTCCAGACCAAAAGCTGATATCCAGGCCGCTGGCATTTTTGCAGGTCAGCTTCTCTTGGAGGACCACCAGTGGGCTGCAGCGGAAAAGATAGTGTCCGAAGTTCTTGATGCTGATCCGCAGTTCCACGACACTCAATTAGAACAGTCGTGGTATTTAACGCGAACAACCTCGCTTCTTCGAATGAAGAAAGAAAAAGAAGCAAAAGACGCTATTAACCAATGCTGCACAAAATTGAATTCTGCACAACTGCAATCAATTGCCCTTACGTGCGCTGAATTAGGAAATTTAGCAGATCTTGAACGAATAGCCCCCTCACTGGAGCTCAA
This sequence comes from Candidatus Obscuribacterales bacterium, assembly GCA_021732565.1. Classification (GTDB taxonomy): domain Bacteria; phylum Cyanobacteriota; class Vampirovibrionia; order Obscuribacterales; family Obscuribacteraceae; genus JAKFUT01. The sequence continues at coordinate 2,734 of JAKFUT010000392.1, read as the reverse complement.
GGGAGAACAGAAAATTGCTGACGGCAGGGCGATTTACAATTTTTACATGCGGTTATCCGAGCTACTATCGCCGATGCTATCGGTAAAATATCTGCAGTCATGCGAACGAATTCTCAGCCACCGCAGTGGCGACTCTGACTTCCTCCTTGCCTCCATCCGTAGCCGCCTCGCCAGTATTCTTAGCGAATATTCAGGTAATTATGTTGAAGCGCTACGCTTGTACAGACTTGCATTACCACATCTCCAAGCGGCCAGGAATGAACGACCAAAAGACCAGGATCTATCGATAACCTTGTATAAGGCTCTCATTCAAGCCGGCACCTGCGAAATCCACCTGGGGCAAAGTGCAGCTGGGCAAAATATGATTACGACAGCACTCCATGACAGCGATAAAGAGAATCTAGAAACATGCACCACTGCATTACTGGAAGCCTTTTCGTCCTACAGAAGACTTAGCATGATACCAGAGGCCGAAAAGTGCATGCGGGATGTTATACAAAGGCACCGAAATACCAATTTTGCTATAAATGCCGCAAATACACTCGCAGTTACCCTGCACGCACATGGACAACCTGAGAAAGCAGGAAAATATCTCGCAGAAGAGCCTCCTCTGCCGGCAAATTGGCCGCGCACACGAGAGAATCTCAATGCCTATATGAATTCCTACATGCTTCGAGCAGCCTTTCTTTTTGATGCAGGCAGGTATCTTGAAGCAGAACCCCTTTATGAAGCGGCTGCGGCTCTTTCGAGTCAAGGCAAAGACTTAGATCCTGTGAGGCCGCTAACATGCCTGGCGATATGCGCACGCACCCGTCATGAGAAGCCGGCACAAGTTGAGCACTGGTTAGCCTCGGCGCGAAGACACATTACACCGAAAACCATAGGGTCCGACTTGCATTTTTTTTCGACACAAGAACTGATCCAATACCATAACACCGGGAGAACCCCGGAAATGCTGATGTTGCTGAAACAGACCGCCAAAGACTACGAGTCTAAATTTGATCCACAGGCGCCGGAATTCTTTCAACTGGCAACGGAGCTCTACATGCAACTTGGTCGATCGAAAGATGCGGTGGCTGCCGCGAATAGACGAGTAGAAGCAATCAATGCAGTTTCTGGCTGGGATAGCCCGGAGGCTGGTGAAGCCCGCAAATCGCTAAAGTCGTTCGAAGAGCAGCAGAAAGCAATACTTAATTCCCACTCTTGAAAAGCTCGAAGGACCGCAAGAAAAGATCGAAAACTATTCAACCAACCGTATTGATGCAGTAACTGGGAAAAATTACAAAATCGATGGAAACAAATATCGACAAATTTCTCAAGACATCCGGTTCAAAGTATTTTCCAGCACTGGCAAATCGACCGCTAGCGCTACCTCTTACAAATAGGAACCCCCTTTCCGGGTACTTTTCCCACGTATTGACGGCGATGCCGATTGAAAGCGTGTTGGTGTCAAAATCCGCTTGAAGCAAGATGGAGTCCTGTTTCCAAATCCACCTGAAGTTACGAGGTCCACATCTGAAGTAATTCATCCAGCGGGCGATAAGTCTGTTCGTCATGTCTTCGTGCCTGAGTGCCGACGGACAAGCAACGGGTAATCGCCAGCAGACGGGCTTCCATTTCGGTCTCAAGTGCGGTTTTACAGACTCGATGGCACATGCTGTCGAGTAGAAGCTTACCTGGATTCTCCAAAGACATCGATATCCATCGAGCGAGAATCTCCAACACGGGAACAAGCCATGAAAAGACAGATACTGCTATGGTCTTGCGTTGTCGCCGTTGTCGCCGGTCTGCTTGCGTGGAACATTCGGCTTCACTATCAGAACGAGGCGCTGCTTCGCAACCAAGACAAGTTGCCGATGATCAACGCAGTCGACCTCAACGAGGCGGCCGCGTTAGCAGGCAAGGATGCCAACGGCACCTTTGAGGTAAGAGACGCTGTTGACCGCACCAACGGATACAGCACCAATATCAGGCTGTTCGCCCTGAAGAAAAAACGAGAGGAAATCCGGTCTACTTCTTTCTTCAACGAAGCGGACGCTCCGATTCTCGAACAGTGGGTCCAGCGCAACGGGCATACATTGTGGCGCATGATGATCGAGGAATCACTCGACCTGCGCCACCAGACGACGGGGGCGGACAAGTACGATGCTGCCGCGGTTTCGTGCAAGTGGACCTACAGGAAGAAAGCCCTATCCGAAAGTTCGTGGCAGATCCTCGAGAACAATCTTACCGTCACCATGACGATGAATCTCAAGCAGTCTGTGATTGATGAGGAGCGCCGGTGGTCGCCAGACATGCGCTGGCCTCTGCCTCCCTTGAAGATCACGGTGCGCTTCGTCATCGACGGAACCGGGGTGCGTGACTTAGAGCTGCTGGGTCTCAAGTCGCCGAAGAAGGATGACGCCTTCAACGATGTTGAGCGTATGCATAAGGAGACCCTGCGAGTGCTGCGGTTCGTCTTCTCTCAATCGTCCAAACTGCGCTGGGTTACGCCTCATTGGAACGAAGCCGACAAGATGACGTGGGAAGTGGATAACTAACACAAGACCACCATCGAGACCTGACGCATTAAGTCGTGCCACCGCAAATAGTGTCAAAGATGTACGTGTCACCGAAATCTGCTGTCAACCCAAAGCTTCAATGGGCAGCAGATTTCGGTGACACGTACATCTTGCGGTCATAACCAAACAACCCTACCCCTACAACAACACCCGTTCGCTTTTTTCCTCCACCA
>JAKFUT010000307.1 GCA_021732565.1 Candidatus Obscuribacterales bacterium | reverse complement strand
GGGCGGCGTTCACCTCTCGCTTCAACGCCGCTTCCGAGAAGTCTCCGTCTTGCCCGAAAGAAGTCTTCGCCAGCAAGAAGAAGCGAACAGCATCGCATCCATACTTGCTGCTGAGAGCAACCGGATCGATACCGTTGCCGAGAGACTTGGACAACTTCCGTCCCTCGACGGTTATGAACCCGTGCGCAAAGATTCGTTGCGGCAACGGCAGGCCAGCCGCCAGCAGTATCGCCGGCCAGTACACGGCGTGGAACTTGGTGATGTCCTTTCCTACCAGCTGCACGTCGGGAGCCCAATAGCGCAGCGGAGCCTCGGCGTCGCCACTACCAGTGACGTAGTTGAGAAGTGCATCGAACCAGACGTATATCACCTGATCAGCATCACCTGGAACAGGAATGCCCCACTGAACCGAATGACGCGACCGCGAGATGCTGAAATCTGCGAAGCCTTCCTCTGCAAGCTGATTCAGCACCTCTTGTCGCCGACCTTCCGGCTGCAACGCCGTTGGATGATCTTCCAACCACTGCTTGATCGCACCCTTGTACCGGCTCAGGCGGAAGAAATAATTCTCCTCCTCGATACTGGCCGGGGTCCGCAGGTGATTGGGGCAAAGACCATCAGCGGTGAGGTCTCTTTTTCTGAGAAAGTCTTCGCAACCCTCGCAGTAGAGGCCTGTGTAGACGCCCCGATAGATATCACCTTGCGATTCAAGCTTCTGAAACAGCTGCTGCACGACACCGGCGTGGTCACCATCGGTGGTGCGGATGAAACGATCTGGCACAATATCGAGACTCGACCAGGCTTGACGAAACTCTGCCGCACGCTCGTCGCAGAATGCCTGTGGCGGACGATTAGCATCAAGCGCCGCGCGGGCGATCTTGCTGCCGTGCTCGTCCACACCAGTCAGAAAACGTACGTCGTGTCCTCTGGCTCGTTTGAAACGAGCCAGGAAGTCTGCGGCGATTTTTTCATACGCGTGCCCCAGGTGCGGCCGAGCGTTGATGTAGTCAATTGCAGTTGTGATGAAGAATTTGTTGAAGACCGACTCCTTGAAAATGGGTTTCAGGTTGACGAAACGGTTTGAGACACGACCGGGCGACAGCCAGGTTGTGTGTTGGATAGTCGCTTAAGTTCACTCAGTAATGCGGTTTTCGGTGAACGCCGAGAAGATGTGGAAACGAACCAGGATTTCATGATACCCGGGTGCCAGCCCGAGAATTCAAGAGAATATTAAAAAGTTCGCAGAGTCGAGCGGAAAGAATTTCCCTCGCTCCCGATTGGATGAAGGCGCGCCACACCTGGACCGGGACTTGTGATGTGATATCAAGCGGTTTTCAAGAATCCCGGCCGTAAGTTACTAGCGTAGCTCACGGGTGCGTGTAAGACACGGAATTCCAGCACGGGGTATTACCTGCACAGTCAAACATTATCTTCCGGCTTTAACTGGACTGTGCCTGACAGGTGCAACCTTGGTCTACCCTCAAACTCACCCTCGTTGAAGCCCTCTTGGAAGGTTGCCCGATGTTCATCGTGATTGCCAGTTATCCAATCGCCATACCGGATACAAAAGTCTGTGCCCGATGTCAATCGATAAATCAGATCCCCGCTTTGCAACCGCAAGGTTCAAAGAGATTTTGCAATTGAGTCTCATTGCCTCCTCTTGGGAATACCCGAAGCGTTCGCTGCCAAGATGCTTTCGGGTGGAACCATGAAGATATATCGAGAGGTCTTGTGGTACCGTTCAGGCACCTGATTTTGAGCCCGTGACGAAGTTATGTGATTGCTAACTTCATTGACATCACCATTACCACAATGTAGTCTTCACCACCTAAGTAAGAATCATTCTCAATTAGCTGCCCCTTCACAAGCATGCAACCATGCCAAGTAAGGCGGTTTCTCGAATGCAGGTCGACTCAGGCGAAAGGACTGCTTCATGGTCACAAGGCACGTTACTAATTTTGCACCGCTACGACGATACGAAGGCACCACGGGTGGAGCCTTCTCCCAGAGCAACCCGCGACGCGATGATGTTGAAGACGATCTAGGCGAAATGCTTCAGATTCTAAATGATTTGAATACTCCCGCGACATTCGACGCAGAGTTTGGCACAGCGGACCAGTTACTATCCCTTTTCTGCGATAGCTCGACTTACGGGCAAACGCTGTCGCAATTGAATGCGCACCATATCCGGTGCACTCGCTTGCTGGAAAGAGTCTCGGCCAGACAGGACGATCTATCCTTCCTTATAAATAGTGTACGAAGTGAATTCCTTGCCATGAAAGCCGTGGCACGGTCGGCCTATCGTCAACGCGGAGCTCTTCTGTGCGCACGCGACTGGCAGAGTCCATTCTATTCTGGATCATTTCCGTTTGAATCGAACAGACTGTCAACCGGTATTAAGGAACATCGTCTCGATTACAAACGAGATGGACATCTCGATGCTCAATCCTATGAAGAACTTTTCGTATCCGAATACACCTCACACCTTGGTTCTCCTTTCCTGCGCACTTATCTGGCCAATAGCGGAATGGCAGCATTTACCACAGTACTTCACTGGGTGGCAGATGAGCTGCAACTTTCGGCGCATAGTAATTCCTACGCGACACAGCATCACCGTGCGCTTGCATTAGCTCCTGCATACTTTGAGAACCTCCATCTATCACGTGCATTTTTTCCCGATCTCTTTCAAACAAGCGCACTGACCGGCGAGGATTTGCTACACCTGCTGCGACAGAGGCAACCCGCCGTTGTAATCTGCGATGCCGTAACAAATTGCGGTGAGGTTCTGGCTCATGATCTTGAAACTGTTTTCAACTGGGCAGCCAGCGAGGCCGACCACAAAGTCGCTATCATCGTAGACACCACATGTTTGCCGGTGCCGCTTGTTCGACCTGGCTTTCTTCAGGGCGTGCCAGAGCGGGTTTGCGTGTTCCTGATCGAAAGCCTCGCAAAACACCATCAATACGGATTAGACATGGTAACTGGAGGCATTGTCGTTGCACACCTTTCTGAGGCGCACCACGACAGTTTTCTCAAAACCCGTGCACGACTGGGCGGAAACATAACCGATAGCAGCGTCGGCAGCTTGCCTACACCGCATCGAGAGAGGATTACGCGCCGAATGCAACGCCACTCGCGCAATACGCGTATGGTGGCAGAGGCGCTTCAAACTAGAATTAAAGAGTCTCCTTCCGACGCTTTGCAATCAATTTCATGGCTGGAAGGGGGAAGCTCGCTTGCTCCCTGGTTCAAAGGATCATGCCTCTCGGTCCACTTTCGCCCCGAGTTTCGCTCGGTGCGCCACTACCAGCAGTACGAACAGAAGGTTCTGGAATTAGCCACAGCTAGAAATCTACCCGTAGCCTTCGGCACCAGCTTCGGATTCGATATCACCCGTCTCTATGTAACAGCTCCCTCAACACCATTTGAAGCTCCGTTCCTGCGCATCGCTATCGGGACAGAAACGATTCATAATACTGAATCTCTCATTGAGATTTTCAATCAGGCCAGCCAGTGGCTGGCGAAAAATTCAGCCAGGCTTCCGCTAGACCTCACCATTACACCGTCTGACAAGGCTGATCCACCGATGCTGCTCCACGCAGACTTGCGCTCTCAAACTGAAGAACTAGACCCTGTAAATGTATTTGCCGGAGAGAACGGACTGTTCGACTACTTGTGTCCGGCTAACTATGCGCCTACACCTCTGGTGGAACTGCCAGCCGATTTGAATCCTCTCAGGCAAGATGGTGTGCGTATCTTTGCAAAAATGATGCCGGCTGTTCCACTGATGAACATCAAATCTATTCCAGCATTTTCAATGCTCAGTAAAGCTGCCGCAAATGGCCGTTTAGACGAAGTAAACCGGATCATCGAAAGCTCATCCGGCAACACGGTGCTTTCATTGAGTGTGATGGCTAAACTCTTCGGAATAGACACAACCTGTGCACTAGTCGATCACTCCATTGATCCATCGCTGGCAAGAATGCTGAGGCTCTTTGGCATCGAATTGTACTTGCATGCGGGGCCGGGGCACGAGCATTTCGGACGCCTTCAACCTCGCAGCGATCGCGCCACCAAGATGGGAGCGCAATCAGGATGGTTCAACCCGGGACAATACTCAAACCCTGACAATCCGGAAGGTTTCGCGCGATGGCTTGCACCAGATGTATGGAAACAAACTTCCGGGCGAATCTCGCTTCTATCATGCGCGCTAGGAACCTGCGGCACCATGGTCGGTGTCAGCCGCACATTGCGAGAGCACAATCCTTCCATTCAGGTGGTTGCCTGCATGCCCTCAGCCGGTCAGGCCATACCAGGTCCGCGAGAAAAATCGCTCTTGAGCGATGTGGCATTCCCCTGGCAATCAGTGGCAAACGAGTGCCTGGAGCTGACAGCTGAGCAGGGTTTTTCCGCAAGCATTGCGCTTTTGCGCCGCGGCATATTTGGCGGTCCGAGTTCCGGCATGAATTATGCCGGTGCGCTCAACTATCTGAACAAACTGAAGACCACTGGAGCCCTCAGGGAGCTGGTAACAGCTCAAGGAGGAGAATTCTGGTGCGTTTTTCTGTGCTGCGATTCTCCGCTGGCTCACATAGATGAGTACTATCAGGTTCTTGGAGAACAGTATTTTCCCATCGTCCACCCCGTACCGGAGCTGCCCAAATACCATGCCTAGCCAAACACTCGTCGGCACTATTCACGACATCGCTCCACCTCTGACCGCAAAGCAGGCGCCGTGGATGCAACAAGTCTTGCAAACACCAAACAAACTGCACGAGTGGATTCGTTCTTATGGATCTCCGCTTCACGTGCTGAACGGCTCCGAATTTCGCCGAAATGTGCGCGACTTATTACAGCCACTTTCCGATCGAGGCATCGAAGGCGGTTTGTACTTCGCTCGAAAAGCCAATAAGCTGCCATGGTTCGTTACTCTGGCAAGAGAAGAAGGCATTGGCGTTGATACCGCGAGCTTGCAGGAACTAGAAGAAACACTGGCATTAGGAGTACCGCCGCAACAAGTGGTGTTGACCGCTCTGGGCAAAGACGAAACCCTGGTCTCCAAAGCGATTCAAGCTGGCTGCCTGATAGTTGTCGACAACGAAGACGAACTTGTTCTTCTTCGCACGGTTGCCGCATCGCTGGGGAAGAGCGCCCGAGTCGGCCTTAGATTTGCCGGATTCACCGTGCAGGGAAGAAAAATATTCAGCCGCTTCGGATTTCCCATCGATCAATCTGCTTCAATTATATCGTCAGTGGTGCACTCACGGTGGCTTCAACTAGAATGCCTTCATGCCCATCTAGATCGATACGATATCAACGAACGTGCAGCTGCAGCCCGCCAGCTAATCGAACTTGCAGATTATTGCGCCATAATTGGTGCCAAAATCGAATCGCTGGACCTTGGCGGTGGAGTTCTAATGCGATACCTGGAAGAGCCGGAGCAATGGAATGATTTCGTCGACGGGTTGAGTGCCTCAGTCAAAGGCGAACGTCCTTCCTTCACCTACAGGCAAGACGGTCTCGGTTATTTCCGCGCCGGCGACCAATTGGCCGGTAATGCGGATTTGTACCCGGCATGGAACAACCTGTCTAAAGAGCGATTCCTTTCCGCCATTCTTGATCATGAAGAAAGCGGCAATGTATTGCACCGCGAAATTTCAGATCGCGGTCTTAAACTGTTCTTCGAGCCCGGCAGAGCATTACTGGACAACACTGGTCTGACGATGGCCTCAGTGGCATTCAGGAAAAGAGATACGGACGGGAACCTCCTGATTGGAGTGTCTATGAACAGAACCAACCTGCGCCCCTTCCGCGCCGAATTTTGCTCAGACCCGATTTTTATTCCCCGTGGAGTCACTCGCGCAAACCTGGGCGAAGGCGCATATCTAGTAGGGTGTCTTTGCGGCGAGAGCGATTTGATCTTCCGCCGCAAACTACAATTGCCTTTTCTTCCAGAGCCAGGTGATACCGTAGCATTCATCAACACTTCCGGCTACCTTGCTCATCACATGGAGATCAGTACACACGGCAATCCGTTGCCACGCAATGCCCTGTTCGATAACAGCAGCGGCAGAATTGTCGACGTATTTCCGCAACGGCGCGAGGTGCAATAGCATATGCCGGTATCAGGGCGCCCTTTTGCCGTGGTGACCGGAGCCGGGCGTGGAATTGGCAGAGCGCTGGTAGACGAACTGTACTCTCGCGGTTACACCGTTTGCGGCGTCGTGCGCAATGAGGCGGATATACCAACACTCTGCGCTGTCAACAAAGAGCATGTTTTTGCAGTACGGTGCGACGTAGCCGAGGCTTCGACTGAAGCTAATTTGCATGCCTTCATCGGCTCTCTCACAAATCGCGTCGACCTCCTGGTGAATAATGCCGGATTCGGTGCCTCAGGCTACGGAATAGACGGGCTAATCTACAGCGAATTAGATAACGTTCTGGCCGTGCATTGTTATGGACCGATTCGGTGCGTGCGAGCATGTCTTCCGTTTTTGCGAAAGTCGCAGCGCGGCGTAATCGTCAACATGTCTTCCCGATTCGGTTCACTGGAATGGGTTGCCACCGGCACGGTCCCTCATACTGAAGCAACCTATCCGTATCGCATCGGAAAGGCAGCTCTAAATATGCTCACGTCTTGTCTGGCCGTGGAGCTGCAATCAGAAAGCATCCGTGTCCTATCTGTAGATCCGGGCAAGGTAAGAACCAGATTCGGACCACAAGATGCTGACACAGAGCCGCACGAAGCAGCTCGAGCCATTATTGATCTCGTTGAAAAACGTTCTGAAACAGCCACATTTATACATGCTTCGGGGGAGAAAGTGCCATGGTAAATCGTCACTGGTCGGTGAAAGAGTCCAATGATCCTTTCGTCGTGCCGTCATTTGAAACCATCAGTTTTTCGTTGCCGACCTTGCAAAGCTGGGAGTCGCTGCTCAAGGGAGAACAAGACGGGTGGGTCTACCTGAGCGACGGGAATCCAACTCTGGCAGCCCTTGAAAGGCTGCTGTCGACTTGGCAGGGAACCGAAAGTTGCTGGCTCACCAGCACCGGAAAGTCGGCCATAGCATCAACTCTATTGGCGTTACTAAATGCCGGCGATGAACTGATTATTCTGCGTGAAGGATACAAGTCCACCAGACTATTTGCGGAAACCGTGCTAAAACGCTTCGGCGTAGAGGTAACCATAATTGGCGTCGACGACCTTCCTTCATTGGATACGTGGATCAAGGCAGGTCGCACAAAACTGCTGGTTCTGGAATCGCCGACCAACCCGATGACCAGGGTTCCCGACCTGCACACAGCCGCGAGGGTAGCCAAAGAACATGGTCTTATCACAATCCTCGATAACTCGCTGTCGGGCTTTCATCAACATGGCGACTTACCGGTAGACCTGTTCGTTCACAGCCTCTCGAAATTTGCTTCGGGCGTGGGCGACGTTATGGGCGGAGCAGTTCTTGGATCGCGTGAAATGGTTTCTCGCGTAAAGAACCGAAACGTATGGAATACAGACGTTCTGAGCACCCATGCAGCAGTGGAAATCTGGAAGGGAATGCAAACTTATCAGCTTCGCATAGAAAGGCAGTCGAGCAACGCTCTTGCCATTGCGAGATATCTGGAGAAACATCCAAACATAAACAGGGTCATTTACCCGGGGCTTGCCAGTCATCCGGATCACAAATTTGCAACAGCACAGATGAAGGATTTCGGATCGGTTCTGGCTTTCGATTCCTCCGGCGGAGCGGACGCGATGAGAGCTACGCTGGATAATTTGCGGGTCTTTAGAATTGCCTTCGGCACCGGGTTTACACAATCTATTGCCAACCCGGCATGGTTGTTCTACGCGAGATCTTTTCCGGAGCAACAGACGGGCAAGTGGGATATCTATGACACCACAATTCGACTTTCAGTGGGAATTGAATCACCAGATGAGCTGATTGCCGACTTAGATCGCGCCCTCGCTGTAGCTTATCGGGCTAGTGCGGAAGTTGTCAACACTGCTTGCATTTGAAGCCGAGAGGGTTCACCGGTTGAGAACATCGTGAAATTGCCAACGGGGACGGATATTATAGTTTTGGGAGCAGGGATAACCGGCCTCACTACCGCAGTAACATTGCAGTCCCTCGGGTATCATGTCTCCATAATCGGCGAACAAAGTCCGCTTCAGGTGCCTGGCGAGAATAATCCCTTTATCCCCACCAGCTATGCAATGGCTTCTGCTTATCCTCACAACTTGAGAGTACAAAATCTCGAGCAAGTGAGCAGCCACTCTCAGACTGTTTTTCGCTACCTTCACGAACTCGGCACCTTTGGTGTGGAACTTTACACAATGTTCGAGGTTTTCGAGCACGAACCCTCACATCCGCCATTTGCCTCAAGCAGAATGAACTTCCAAGTGTTCAATGGCAGTCCAACGAGTCTAGCCAGTCTCGACGTACCGTACCGTCCTGAAGCGAACTACCTGTGGGGCTGGCGATTTGAGACCTACTTTGCCGATATGCCCATCTACTTGCAAAACCTCTGGAAACTATTTGCAAAACGCGAAGGTGGCTTCCTACAGAAAAGAATTTCGCGCACATCGCTGGACGAAGGACTGTCTGTTCATGGAGCCGATCTTCCTGTGGTCAACTGCCTTGGCTTCGGATCCACGTCTGTGTTTGGCGATGCGGCGACCAGCATTATTATGCGTGGACGACAGATACTTGTTCCCGGGGCACCAATGGTGGTGTCACGATCCAACATACCGGCAGCATATAACTACACTCCTGCTGCAGAATGCTTCCCTCGATCGGACGGTACGGCAGAGTATGTTCATTTCTTTGCTCGAAAAGACGGATGGATACTTGGGCAAACCAGAGAACCTGGCGTCATCAATGAAAGAGGAGAATGGCACGGCGACGCAGTCTGCGCAGAGGAAGTCTCACTTGACGAGGTCAGCGTGCCGTATCCCATCATCGAACTCAACAAGCAGATACTGAAACAGTGGCGCCAGTTATCCCTCAATGAGGAAAATTTGAAGGGGCGCCAGGGTTATCGCTTTTACCGCGATCCTGACGGAGCTGGAATTCGGCTTGAAGCAGATCGCAACTCAACCTGGAATCGCAGACTCCTCGTGCATAACTACGGACATGGTGGCTCAGGAGTGACAATGTCCTGGGGCTGCGCGCTGGAAGCAGCGCGTCTGGTAAGACAAGAACACCTTAACACCAGGCCGGTACCTTCTGGTGGCCTGGATAATATTTTGCAAGGCCTCCTCTGAGAATCGGAAAAGATGTTGTTGTAGAAACGGCTCTCGCCATGTATCGCGAGCCAGGGGCTAGCTGTTGTGGGAGGTCTACGCACTCTAAACCGCCTAAACCCCAAGGGAGGCTCCGCAGAGCAAGCCTTCCGCTTGATAACCTTGCTGATATTTGGTTAACCTGATTTTATCCTTTCCCTCCCGCCACTGAAGTCTCTCAATCCACCGCTACAAAGACTCCTGGAAATCAATACTCCTTGCCGACTTTCGAATGACTGTCGTAGATGAGGCCGCAACGGCTGGTCCTTACAAAAAACAGAAAGAAACGACTGCTGGACTGAGGTTTACTTCATTCAGCAATAGGCCTGGATCAAGCCTATCCGGGCGTCGTTTTTGGGAACTGGTTCGGAGAACTTCACACCCCGAAAGAGGAGTCTGTTGCTATGAACATCGACCACATCATCCGCGACGCAGCTCTGTGCCAGCAGGGGCTGAACCAGCACCTGCCGACTCTGCGTGCGGGAGCGGACAGCGATGCTCTCACGGCGAAGCTGTATTCGCTGGTCGTCGACGCGGAAGACAAGCTGTCCAGCGTCTCGACGGCTGCCGAAGTCGGCATCGACACCACCAACGACACCACGCTGGACGGGCTGCAGGAACTGCTCACCGCCTGCGATCGCACCCTGGTCGAAGCCCCGGCGGTGGCCCGCGCGCTGGAGGAGCGGTCCGCGGACAACCACCAATTGTGCCTGGACATCCACCTCGCCGCCATGTACGCCACGGCCGCCGCGTACTCCTTGCGGGTGATGCGCGAGCCGGACTTCGACTGCGGCCTGCTGGAGGACGAGGGCGAGGGCAACGAGCTGCACAGCACTGGTGAGCCGTCTGTTGCGAGCACCCGCTGCGCCGGCTGATGCCACGGCAAGGGGTGAGAAGCGCGGACCTCCGCGCTTCTCGTCTCCGCTCGGATACACACCAGACCTTACGCCCTTCGAGAATCGGCTTGAATCGTTTTTCAAAGCCGCGGTTTACGTTCGTCACTTCACCCAAGAATCAAGGGAGTTAATCATGACGGAACGCTTCATGCTGTTCGTGGGCAGCCGGCACGACGAGGTCACCCGCAAGCTGGTCGCCGCCGAGTGCCGCGCCCGGGGCATCGAGGTGCTCTCGGACAACGGTATGTTCGGCACCGTATCGGTGCGGCACCGCAAGGACGGGCACGCGGAGCTGTCCGCCCTGCCGGGAGTCACGTCAGCGGTGATGAACCCCGAGGGCTGCCCGCACGGCCAGGACGACTGCGAGACGGAGCGCGGCGGCGTCTGCATGTGCGGTATGCCGGGGTACGTCCGCGACATGGACGGACTGCAGGGCGAAGCCGCCATCCGAGCGATGCAGGCGCGGACGATGCGCGACCAGTGAAAGAGTTTCCCTCAGGGCGGCCACACGCAGTCGCCCTGAACTACCGGTGGTGGCAACGACAGACTGACACCGGCGACGGAAGAAGAATGCATCAAAGCATTCATCTTCCGTCGCTTTTTGTGATTTTCCGGATATCTGCATCCTGGCAGAAGAGTCTTTCCACAATCTCGACGCTTGTTCTCAGTGGTAGTTTCATCGCTTTTTGTGATCTGCCGCATAGTTGCAGTGTGTAGAAGCGTCTTTCGGCAGAAAGCACGGTAGCAATTGCGTGAGCAGGGTAAACTAACACTCTCGAAAAAGGCTTGGGCAGAAGGAAAGCATTGATCTTCTTTCGCCCTACCTGGCAAAGTGAGTAGCAGTAGCGATGACTCTTAAGCTCATGCTGTGAAGTCATGGCAATTGGTGGTAGGGGGGCTGGTTGCCAGGAATGTTGAATTTAGTTTTGAATTCGCTGTTTGCCTTTAGATCTGCATCGGCTAAATCAATTTTGCCCAGCATTCTGTAAGCAGCAGCTCGACCCTCATATGGTGTGGGAAGTGGAACACCCAGGAATTTCTTGGCATTAATGAATTTCAGATCTTCAATTGCGTGAGTGTAGTCTTCAACTGCTCTGTCGTACTGTGCACCCTTGTAAAAAAGAGCCGCGCGAAATCCATAAGCCTGTAACAACTCTTGGTGTCTTCGCATCATTGTTTCATAGTCTGATGCTTTCGGAGGAAACTCAACAGAAAGCATGATTGCTCTCCCGAAGTCGCTGATTGCTTCACTGTTTTTTCCATCTTGCATGTAAGACGCTGCTCGCGTGTTGTAAGCGTCAAGACTTCGTGGATCCAACTCAATCCGTCGAGTCATGTCACGCATGGATGCTTCCTTGTTGCCCAGGAAGAAAAAGATCGATGCGCGTGTTGCATATGCAAGAGCACAAGATGGATCTAGCTCAATGGCTCGATCAGCATCTTTTTTTGCATCTTCATATTTTACCAGTACATTACAAGCCGCTGCGCGTTTGACGTAGAAATCTGCGTTTTTCGGATACTCGGCAATCCCTTCAGTCATGACTTCCGCCATTTTTGTGACATCGCCGATATTTTGTGCAGCATTATATTCTTTAAGAAACTCTTCTTTCGACCTTCTTGCCTCAGCACTCGTGCAGCAATGAGCAACAATCAGAATTAATGCAAGTCCAATTTGAATTGCCTTTTCTTTCATATTATGCTGATACCCCGCAAGGGAATGGTGGTGCCATTGCGAATTATACTTGGAGTTTGAAGCCTTACCGTCGCAGCGGATAAAACAGTTCGACTTTACTAGAGCTGGCGGTTCTCCAGTGCATAAATTTGAACCGAAAGAAAAGCCTCAGTGAATCGTAATTGCAAATTCCAATTGTCCCTGCAGGCTCTGTTTTTGACATTGTTCCACACCGCTGCTATTTGCACTAGTAGGATTGTTGGATCGATTTTATTTGGAATGAAGTGTAGTGATGCTGCATATCGAAAATTCGGGTAAGTCTACCAGTGAATCAGCATCTCCATTGCTCGCTTAGGTCTTACGCAGCACGTTGAAACGCAGGGCAGCGAATTATCTGCTGCCCTGCGTTGTCGTCAAAGCTAACGCCTCATTGCGCTAAGCCTCTTCCTTAACCGTTTGTCGCTGAAGGGTCCGCATCGAGAGAAACGAATCCCTACAGAAACGCCTCCCTCAAGTTAGTAGATGATACAAGCGGGTAGAAAACCCGCCCACCGCAATCCATTAGTGAGACAGCCAGAGGCACCACACCGCGAAGAAAGCGTACACGCAAGTGAGGCAAACGAAGAGCGTGGTGAGGAGTGCATGTCCGACGACGAGTTCTGATCCGGGAGGCCAGTCATCATGTTTGAAGTAGAAGGTGTCCACTGCAACGCGGGCTCCCCAGAACAGCGCGATCACCAGAGCGACGAGACCGGCTACTCGGTTGCCTGCCAGGAGTTCGTAGTGCATCCCCAACGTCAGCAATGCCCAGGCTCCAATTACTCCGCCGGTGAACGCATAGTAGTTGAGGAAAACTTTGCGATTGAACGGAGTGAGCTTGCTTAATTCCTCTTTCCAGTTCAGGCGTTTCGGCACCTGAATTCCTGCGGCCATGGTCAATAGATTCCCCGCTGCGGCAAACCAGAGGGACTTGTCTAGCAACTGAGTTGCTCCCACCGAAGCCCCGATCTGGTGTACCTCGGAAAAGAGCGGCTCCACCCCGGCTTGCAGAAACGAGGGAGTAAACAACAGGGGCGCAGGAAGCAGTAGTACCGTCCAGGTCCAGATCCGTCGCACACCACTGGTGGTACCACCGACCAGCCGAGACTCGACCATGCAAGCCACTCCCTGAATCAGGAAATAGAGCAGAGGTCCGCCAAAGCCGGCTCCAGCCGGGTAGCTGATGGCAAACTCATGCAGCAAACCGGATAGCAGGAATGCGATGAAAACGGCCGCTCGTACCGAAACGGATCTCCGCAACAAGGGCAGGAAGACCTGCCTGTTCATTTCAACGAAAGCCAGGTTCCAGCGTTTATTCCAGAAGTCGCGCAACTAGCTGCTGCACCAGGGTTTGTCGAAGAGGGGTGTGACCGGGTAGCCTGCCCACCGCATCAGCGAACTGAGCACGTCGCAGTATCCCAGATGCACGGTCATCATGATGGTGGCAAGCGCTAGTACTCCACGAGCGGCGGCGGGAATACCGTGCCACCAATAGGCAAGAGCCGTGCCCCCGACTAATCCGGCCAACATTAGTACGTAACCTCGGATGAATCGCCCGGCATCCAGTGTCATACCCGGTGCCCGCTTCGTGAACGGTTCGGCGTCAAATCCTGGCCAAACGCTCAGGTAGATCAAGAAGCCGCCAGTGCATTCGCGGCAGCGCTCCGCCGAATAGCGGCCAAGCAGCAGACCAGCTTTCAATGCGAAGAGCATGGCCGGGAAAGCAACCAGGAGTCGTTCTCCGGAGCTGATCATGTGACTGCAGGTAAAGGCTGCCAGCAGTACTGCCAGTGATGGCACTGCGGCGAGCCATTTTCTCAGTGGCCCCGGAACAAGAAAAACCATGGCCGGCAAAGCCAGCCAGAATAGCATGAAAGCTAATAGCATGGGCTCTCTCCGAAAGGAGAGCCGCGGTGCCACAGGTGCACCGCGGCTAAATTCAATCAGGGTGAGATGCGGTTGATCTGCCGACGCGGGGGAACAGTGGGATCGTCTTGTCCACCGGCCTCCTCGAAGCGAGACCGGTCCACCGGTTCGCTCAATGCGTTACCCTGTTCCGTCTTAAGCACGGAGCCATCGCTCTTCAGGTAGTCGGCGGTCGCGACATCAGGACCGCGCAGCGTCAGGCGGCGAATTCCGACGGCAGTCTTTTCCTCAACCTGGAGAAGGACGTATCCGCCGATGCCGGCGACCCAGGTCTGCTTGTAGAGTTCGTTGCCTTTGTTGTCAACGACCACCACGACCATGCGCCCGGTACGTTGAAAAGTTCGCGTCAGGCGAAGCGCGCCGGTTTTGTCGTAGTAGGTCGAAACGGATTCGCCCATCATCGAGCGGCTGGTTGTGTATAGCAACATACCGTCCTCGCGGTAACCGCGAATATCCGTGACACCATTCTTGGTGACTTGCTCCTCAACCTTCTTCGCGTTCTTCCAGCGGATTGTCCGCAGGGTGCCGTCCCTGCTTTGTTCAACCTCACGAGCCAGCTGGCCCTCCACGAACTGGCGAATTTTGTGACGGCCGTCCTTGTAGTTGAGGATGATCCGCACCGGCTGGTTGTCGGATACGCTCACCTCGCGCACTCGCGAGACCTCGTCTTGAGACCGGTCCGGAATGTCGTAGATGGTCCGAACAATGGGTTCCGCGGCGCTGGCCGAGTTGATGGCTGGTAGCATGCAAACTGCGATGGCGGCGAGCAGGATCAGTCGGTTCATGTTTTAGTTCCCGAAATACTTGTCGCATCACGAATTACGTTGCGACGAACTTGTGGTGACACCCTTCCCGTCCACGAATCTGGTGGCTCTTGGGCGCTAAGTAGAGGCGAGACGGGAATCGATGTCGTGGGTGGTTGATTGAGAGAGAGAGGCAGTAATGCAATCTAAATCAAAGGGTGATATATGCTCAAGAGCTGTTGATTTCAATGAAGGGCATCTTCGCTCAATCGAATAAAATTCATTTCGGGTTTGTATAGGAAATATAAAAATGACTCAGTTCTAATGGACGAGAAGTTGACCAGGCATAATTCTTTTCATACATTCAATCGATTCGTGCGGTCCGCTAAACACCAAGTCCGCGGCAAACTTTGACAACAGGACAAATTCATCGCAGCGAAGCAATCGGCAGAGACGCCACCATCTACGGTGGCATCAACACAAACCCGAACACGTGCAGCGCAACCATCGAGTGGGTTCGCTGGGCCTACGTGGCAAGCATCGCACTTGACGACGCCACAATTGCTATCTTTTTCGAGAAAAAACATCATCAGCGATATCGTCAAGTAGAAAACATCCCACACCTGAGATATTTTTTTGCACATGACGACATCACCTGTGGGCCGCCACCGGTTAAGACTACGGCGTGGTTAAACGCGTCGTGTAAGCGGGAACAACTTCTTCGCCCTGTCGCAGAATTCGTCCAGCTGCTCCACGGTGCGAAGGAGTGCACGCGGCTAACAAGAGGTACCGCGCTTCGGAGTTGTTCGGCACCAGCGTGCAAAACGCAGGCGCACGGAATCGAAGGTGACGAGTCCTTCGCGGGCGAACCTGTAGCTGCTCGCGAGGACGATTTTTCAAGAGCAGATTTAAGTTGTTGCCGGGCTTACTTGATCGACCAACTGATAGAGATGGTTGTCGGATATTGACAGTGACAGCCACGAACAATCAGATAACTTGGCAAGAATACGCTCCAATAATGAG
>JAKFUT010000100.1 GCA_021732565.1 Candidatus Obscuribacterales bacterium | reverse complement strand
GTTGAGCGCTTCTTCTTGTAGCTTCGTCAATGCAGCAGCACGCTCTCTAGACTCCCAGTCTTTGTCCTCTGCTTCGTGCGCTCTCGACTCCCAATCCTTCTCTCCCGACGAACCTTCAGCCGTGGCGTCGCGTTTAGCAGATGTGGAATCGTTCCATCGCAATGTCATACTCGTCCTCACAATTAGCGCATGCAGGAACGAACTATAAGCGTGTACGAAAGGGCAATGCGGGAAACACTTATTGCATGCCAGCGGTAGCTGATCGACAGGCGATTACTCTTACCCGGCCTGTGGCTGCGTGATACCACAAGTTTCTTTACTCTTTGAAACACAGCAACCGTTGGTGCGACTATATAAACACCACTTAATCATGCGGACTGCCTGGTTCATTCTGCCGAAGCGAAACCGAAGCGAGCAAGCGTCGCCTCCCTTTCCTTCTTCAATCTATCCACATATTGGCGATCCAAATTTCTCAATTCAATTTCAGCAATCTGCTTATCAAAGACGATCTTCGACTTTCCAAGGTACGCTTTCACTTCTGCTGTTTTACCATTCTTCTTGAGTTCTCGAGCTATTGCCAGATAAAGTTCGTTTTCCGCTGGCATCCAGGTATTGGCGTGCAGCGGGTCTTTGTTCTTCAAGAAATCGATCAATGCTTCTGGCTCACTAAACTTAGACTGGTGTTGATACGCCGAGAGCAGCTGTGAGACACCGTGCTGCAAAAATGGTAGTCCGTTATTTGTTGATGGCGCGATATCGTAAGCATGACGAACAATCGTCTCAGCTTCCTTGAGTTTGCCATCTTCAATAAGCCAGGAAATCAGAGCATAACCATGCTCTGAAACGACCTGGGAATTCTTTGACTTAAGAACAATGTTTACCGCTTTTGTTATCGTAGCATCGGCCCCCTCGAATTTATGTTCAGCCTTGTATGTCGTGGCAAGATCAATTAGCGCCCTCAGTTGTACACCCTCGTCTTTCGACATCTCCGCAGACTTCAACGCGTCAAGAGCAAATTCTTCCGACTTATCGAAGTCGCCGGTTTCGCTATATAGAGATTGCAATCGTCTGGTGATATCTTGAATAGCAGCAGCATCGCCGGGACGAAGCTTCCTTCTCTTCTCCAGAACATACCGTAGGAACTTTATAGCATCTCCGGTGCGATGAAGCTCGGTGAAACGATCAACTGCACCATCGATATCCGCTTGGGCGCGGTGACGACCTTTCACACTTGCTTCGCGCTTCTCGAAAGCGTCGACAAGCTGATAGAGTATGCTTTCATCAGCTTTCGTCTCGGCACTTGCCAGAAATAAATTCACGGTTGCCCACAATGACTCAGCAACGTCAGAGACATCGTCTTCCGGTGGAATAGATGAATATGCGTTCAAGGCTTCATTGTATAGCGCAAGCGCGTCGGTCTTCTTTTTTTGGTGAAGACTGACTTGCGCACTGCTCAACAGATTCTCAACCAAACCAACAGGGTCGACTTCAGCCCGCTTTCGGGCCAACAGGAGAGTTTCCTGAGCTCGAGCGGCTTGTGTGTCATATTGCTTCGCCTGGATAACCTCCAATTTCTTCTTAATGTCTTGAGCGGCAGATGGTTGTCCGATCTGCTGTAACGCACTCATATACTGAGGGTACAATGACAAAAGAATTTGTTGCTTGTTCTCAGCATCAAGCTTTTCCAGAAAATCGCAAGAAGACTGATACAGAGCAACGCCTTCATTCCCTTTTCCTCTTCCTTGCAAGTATGCACACAAGGCAGGAAGAGAGCTGATACCATCACACCCCACACTTATCAATCGAAGTTTGTATATCGCTCTCTGCATTCGTTCTGCCAGTTCCTCTGTTTTGTCTGATTCACTGGAACGCGATTCATAAATCCGGCGAGAATCCAAAGTGACCCTGAACCCTGGAACCGGACGCAGTGTTAGAAACCTGGCGATATAAGAAGCATCTCCTGGTGAGCACTTGCCCCCTTGAAGATAGGCCTCAGTAATGTTGAGGCTGCGTTCCAGAAGTCCGGGATCAGCTCGACTCGTCAAAGCAGAGTCTGCAACGGATTGCGGGCAATAATAAAGCTGCATCAACCACGGAATGAGAGCAATACTATTGGAACCCTGAGTCCTTTCTACTTCAGCAATCTTTTTCTCCAGCTCCTGACGCTTTTTCGCTTCGCCAAAACCACTGATACCCTGCTCCAACATTCTCAGATCCCTGTCAGAGACAGCGCTCTGGAAGGACGACGAGACAGAATTGGAGATCCGCTTAGAACCATTTGCTTTATAAATTGCATTTACTTGCTCCAGGTACGTCGAAGGCTCGTTGGCCTTGGAGCAATTACACAGGAGGAAGCAGAAAAAAACCGAAACAAGTAGCCGCATTCTTATAGCACTCCCGGGCTTCCCCACCACTCCATTATCGCAAGTTCTTTGCGAATGACAAAGCGCTAGACTGAATTCACCACTATGTTACTCACAGCCCTTGAGACCAGCCGAAAACTGCGACCTCAGCAAATTTGAATTAAGCGCCTTATACCTTCCGGGTGAGCATCAGGAAATGATCGCGAAGCATTCTGCCAGCTTGTTCGGCAATTTTAATTGCAATTCCGCTAAAACTCAATCTGTCTTACTCGCTCGTATTGGCCAATTCGGGGAGTCGGCATGACCAGAAGTCTTCGAAACGACCGTTCATTGCTTTCCCTGATCGCGTGTTGACAGTCCGTGCTTACCCAGTTTAGACTCCAGTATGTGCTCAAGTGCATATGCCTGCACTTCCTGATAATTTCCGAAGTACGCTTCTCTTAACCTATCGATGCGTCTGTTGGTCATTTTGTATTGCGTTTGAAGATCTCTCAGCACTGTCGACCGCGCCAGTCGCGGACACCAGTCTTCAGCTAAGCTCCTATCCTTCTGAATTGCCTGCCAGGTGTCAAGCCACTCCGCAGTGGCACCAGGCACCTGAGCTCGCCTGAATAGCGCACGCCGCAAGCCCTCTCCGTATTCGCTTTTATAGAATATATTGACGGATTCATCCGGCATTGTTAACCGACGGAAAAGAGCCTCAACGCTTACCTCCTTCACCAGGTCGATAGCGTCTTTCAATGCTTCTGATCGATCAAGTAATCGAGATGATGATGAGGTATCCGGGTAAGAGCGACTAGCCCCTTCAAGATCTCTGCAGACCTGCCATAACTCCAAACTGTCTGGCGCCCCCCCAACACGTTTATTCTCTTGTCGAGCAATCTTCAGCATTCTGTTCGACAAAATTGCATCAGTATTTCTATTGTATGACTCCCTCACGTGCCGGGGAGAATATTCCAGCGCGCCATCATTCGCGAAAGCCACATGGCGTTGTTCCGCTGAACGAGCCACCAGCACATCTTGCATGAAATGAAGATACTCATGCAATGAAGAAACCGCTAAGCGCTGCCAGTTTGTGTCGGCAAATCCAGTTAAACCGATCCGCGCTTTTCCGAAGCCTGTCACGTAGGCGGGAGATCCTTTTTCATGGATAAATTTCATTGGAAGTAAATCATTTGCAACGAGCGCTTCATTAAAGGTTTTTGTCCATGACTGTGCGCGGCTGCGTAACGCAGGAAGCAATTGCGCCTTCAATTCCGTGGCAGCCAGAGCATGCTTTTCAGAAGCGTCTTCAAATCTCTTTGCTCTTGCTCTTAGAGACGCTTCCTGCGCAGGTTCAGGCTTACCGAGCAAGACTTCGTGCATCATGTCTGCACGCCGATTGTCCAGATGAGTTGCCAACTTTCTGTGGCGACTGTAAGCTTCGATGTCCGCCTTCAGGTCTTTGCCCCACAATCCGGGCTGCTCTTCAACGGAAATGCGCAATCGATCAACAATATCGTTGAGCACCCCTTCGTTAACAAGCTGTGGATATACCCTGCGTAAGAGGTCCTCCACTTCCGGGGTAGACGGCAACGGTTCGAACTTACCAGAGGTGGTAGCACGTTCAACATTCCGTGAAGCCACTTCACGAAGTCGCGCCGGAGCGAACTTCTTGCCGTAGGTGGCCTCCACTATTAGATCGATGAAGGGCTGTTCTGTTACTGGCTCAGCCCCCCTCACGTCGATTGTGGTCTCAGTCTCCACCGGCGTCTCACGCAACTGCCGATGCGCTCGCTCCGATTCGGTGGCGCCAAACACTCGCTTGCCGGCAGCCATTGCTCCGCCCAAAACAGAAAACGAATAAATCGACTCGCCTATTTGTTTCCAGCTGGCATGTGTGCCATTACCCAAAACCGAATTTACTTCAGCGCTGACTAAGCCCGCAGGAATACCCGCAAGCATGCTGCTGCCAATCTCACTTCCAATAACGCGACCAAGGATTCCGCGTTCTCCTTGAATGCTTGATTGAATTTTGATCGCAGAAGCGCTGAGTGCGGCGAAAGTGAGCGCGCCACTGACGCTGTGATTGATTCTTGCTTGCAAGAAATTCGGTTCTCTGCGCTCATCTACAGGACGAAAGACACCCTCAAAAACCGCGCCAGTCGCTGCCGATTCCCCGACCAGTCGACGTGCTAGCAAGCCCTCATTCAATGCTGACTGCTCGAGCTTTCCGAAAAGCGCATTGCTGCACCTGGACACACCCTTATGAAGAAGAAGAAAAGGTAAAGCTGTTCCAACCATCGCGCCAAACTGCTGAGCATGCCACCGATAGCTCATGCTCTCGCTCTCTTTGGGCGCATCAATAAATTGCAACGTTGGCTCTAGTTTTGTGCCCGCGACTTTATCAACAATCTGCGCAAGTCCAGACACTGGCGCCTGCAGCCCTGAGTAGGCGGCCGAAAACAAAAATTCTCGTGATAGATTGGCTTCGGGTGCTGACAACAGGGTGTCAGACGTCGAAAGCTCCAAATGACTCATCTATAAATGGCAAACTCGACGAAGCGAAACCATATTAACGAAAGCTCATACCACTGTCATTCGTGATCTCACCACCTTTTGTTTGTTTCTGAGGACAATAGTAACTACTAAGAAGGGGATTGTTTCAAAAAAATGACAAGCGCAACTTCACTTCGGCGACGGGTACCCCTGCATTCGAGCCTCTATGGCTTTGTACAGACCCGGTACCCATTTTGGCTGTGTCGTCAGATCGATTGAAGGTTTGCAGTTTATCAGGTCGCAAGGGGCAATAATCAATTCAGTGCTGTTGCACCCGACATCGTGAACAGCGACGAAAAGCTGTTCCATATCATCGTCCGAGACAACAAGACAACCTGTAGAGTGCGACCCTCCGTGTATCAGAATGTCGCCACCCGGATTAGTGCGACGATCTGCAACTGAGTTCCTTCGATCTAATTCATTCGGATAATTCACACATAACGCCAACATATTGAACGATTGAAAACCGGTGATGCGATACACCCCCTCAGGTATTTGCAAATCACCTTGTTTGAGCTTCGGTCCAAGGATTCCGCTATAGCTAACAAGAGGATATGAATGGATGAACTTCATCTGATCGTTGCCCGCAAAGAGTAACAACTTCTTCTCTTGCTTCAAACCGATCATCGTAAGACGTTTTGGCGGATAGGAAACTCCAGCGCACTTGCATTCTTCGCTTAGGATTTCCCTTGCAGGCGGTCCATAGTGCTGTATTGCCTGTGGAACCGTTAACTGCAGTGCATTCGTAGTCACAAGCTGAACGTCGACTTCGATAAACTCAGGACTTCCGGCTGCCAATTTATCGAATGGTGCGCTCCTAAGTACGGCATCAATGGCTCTCTTTTCGCCTGTGGGTGTTTTTCCTGCGTTACAAATTTGAACATCAGACACGGTGCCATTCTTATGGATCTTACATTTGATCTTAATCGGAACCGCTTTGGCGGTGCGAGTTGGAATCCAATTCTTGCAGACTTTCGACATGACGGAATTGCGAATGTATTGCTCAACGTTTACTTTGCTTTCCGCATTTCCAGCAGCTAAAGCGACTAAGCCGCAGAAAAACCAGGCACCAAGCAATATCAATGCGAGAATCGCAGCCGAATTACCACATATTCTTGTCCATTCCACAGCCAGGAACCTGTGCCTACATACTACTCAGCGTTGATTATACATCCACTCACCTCGTCGGCTTTGTTGTCGGATGCAAGTTTACTGAAGGTTTGGGACCAGATTAAGGAAGCGCATTTCCAACCCGACCACATTGCTCTCCTACTTGACGAACAAGCGACCAGGGAAAATATCCTGACTGCCTTTGGAAGCAAGTGGCTGCCCAACATGGCCGAGCCGGGTGACCTGGTGGTTATATACGTAGCAACTCATGGAACGCCTGCCAACCGCGATAACGGTGGACGCAACTACATCGTGGCTTACGATACTGACCGCCGAGAATTGTTATGCCACCGCCGTCGATATGGATGAACTCACGCGGCGAATCAAGGAAAGTGTGAAGACTGATATTGCGGCTAAAGGACTGGAAATCCGGGGTGTTGGCGCCGCGGGAAACTTTTTCTTTGGCGTCGCCGCATTTGTGAAGAGAGGCTGGATTGTCGGAGCAATTCTAATGCTTCTCATACCTGTAGCCGTGATCGGCGGACTTTCTACCCCCGCGTTGGCTAATTGGCTACTCACAGGCGGGATGAAGGATCCGTCAGCAAGGGTGATGTTGGCCATTATGATGTATGCCCTGCTGTTCGGCCTCACATTCGGATTTGGATTCTTGCCTACGATGATCGCAGGCGCCAGGCACCATTCGAAAACGTGGGTAATCTTCGGGCTAACATTCGTATCGTGGATTGTGCCAATGGGTTGGCCGGCGCTGGTGCTGTTCGCCTACTGGGATCCAGAAAGCAACGTGGGCGGTGCAGAGAAGACCTAGCCAAAGCCGAACCGAACAGAGTTAGTTTTACAAGCCAGCTCAAGCCGACACTGCAATCCCTTTCAACCCCGTGGACCAAGCATGAATAACACGCCAGACCTCCCGCATCGGTCACTTGGACTTGAATAGCAATTCGCAAATGGCGTTGAATCAAGCTTTTGAAGTGATAGCGTCATTTTCAATGAACTTGTTGAGATTTTCAACGAGCAGAACAATGCGATCAAACAAACATAATGCCACTACAAGATTAGATTCGAACAGCACCTTATTGGGCGTCAAACCCAGTTTTGCTTCCATTCGTTCGAGTACTTTTCTCGCTTCTATGAAACTGTCGGGTAAATGCACATCCTTGCTAGCGGATCCATCAATCAATGTAACGAGTAGCGCAATAATTTCGTCGTGAATGCCCCTTCGCTCTTCAGCTGCTTTTGCAAGCTCATGATCGCCAACTTTCTTAGCAACAAGGGTCCGCCTAAGCCACAGCTCCGACTTTGCCTCTTCCTCCACCAAGAGGGACGTGGTTAGTTCGCGCAACTCTCGCTCCGCGTCTAGCATTTCGGAAAGCCGCAATCGCATGGCATCACGATTGAGTTTGGGGTACTGTCGAGAGCGTTGTAGTACTGCTTCTGCCTCAGTACAGTTTTGATCATCTCTCCAGCTACCAGAAGGTGAGATAGATTTTTCAGTCGTACCCTCTTCTACCAAAAAACTTCGATCTAAGTCATCCAAAAAATTCACGATCCGGGTTAGAGGTTCCTCAATTGTAGCTACGAATGTCCCTGGATTGATCTCCTTGCGCGGATCGGCTTTAAGATCGGTTGATAGCTTTTCCTTCGATTTCCTCAACGATCGATCGAAGGGAGTGCGATAGTCAATTATTCCTGATTGCCTAAGCTGGTCAGAAATATCAGACTTTGATATTTTATATTTGGCTGCAATTTCAGCGCATTCTTTTAGCAAATTGTCCGAGGTTTGTACTTGCTCATACATTGTGGCGATAAGCTGTTTAGCATCGACACCGCCACTTCCGTCAGAGACAATGGTCTCGCTGGCGCATGCTGCACTTGTTTTTCTGCGGCGTAAATCTTGCCGAAGCCCCACCTCATGAGCTAACACATTGTCGAGACAAGACAGCAGCTCCATCATCAATGATTCGTATTCTTTACTAAGATCGCCACTGGTATTCTCTAATCCCTCCATGCGCCGGATTCTCAATGAATCAATGACAATGCTGGTTTCGGATTGAAGTGACGGCTGGATCACCATGTGGGCATTCAGTACGCACCTGCAGCCAAGCAACACCGCGTCTTCAGCCGCTATTGCAATGGGCAGACACCGCAACTCAGGCTTTTCCAAATGCAGATGTATTTCACGTCTAAGGTCTTCGGCCAGGTCCGTCAGGCGATGAAGAGCATCCTTCAATCGCCGCCGACACTTATCCTCCCTTGACACATGCCGGTCTTGCTTTAGCTGATCGGTCAACTCCGCCGTGGCAGCATTCACGACTACAACTTGCTTTGACAAGCTTTCGGTCTTCTTGCTGATGTTTTTGACCAGAGGTTCGAGTGACACCTTACTTCGGTCAAGACGGTTGGCCACTTCTTTTTTGGAAACAACATTCGAAACATGATCGAGGACAGCACTATAGTGCGATGAGATTGCATCAGCTGCAGATAACTTCAACGCAGGTATGCTCCAGATGGTCGATTGAATTGCTTGGGTTGCACCTCGGATCTGCGCGAGGACCGCCTTCATTTCGTCCGCACTGACGGCCAGCTCCAAACTCTCCGAAAGTCTTTCATTACAGATTTCACGTCTGCAAGCCAACTCTGTCAGGGACTGCAGCTCCTGCAAATGGATCGACAAAAGTTCATATGCTAGTTTTTCAAGTCCTTCAATTTCAGATCGCAGCATCCTACTAACAATGCGAGGAGGCACCATTCCGGTGAAGGCAAAACTACTGTCTTCGAATTGGTTCTTCTTTGCACCTCCGGCTGAAAGAGATGCCTCGGCAGCGTCAGCCGTTCCATAAGCCCTCGCCCCTCGGATAGACTGCTCAAGGTCTGTAATGGTCTTAAGTTTTTCGCCAAGACCCTCGTACGACTTCTGCAACTTAGATACACCAGCCCGAAACTCGGCGGGATTTCTCAGCATCAAAGCCCATGTCACGACAGACAGCTCAGACTTATAGGGCTTGATCAACCGTTCCAGCTCCGCGATTCTCCGAGTCAATGCACTGGCAGCCTGTGTTTGGCGGTCAGCATTGGCCAGGAGCCCTAACTTGCTAGAGCAATGTACCTTCAAATCGAGCTGTGCGATTTGCCATCTCAGCGACTTGATCTCCCGATGCCGCAATTGAATGACGCTCTTAAGCGCGCTAGACTTCTGTTTCAGCTTGCGTGCCGATGGTTCCACGAAATATTCATAATAGTCTAGTCGGCGACTCACCGTCATACAGCCTGCTCCATACTGCGTCGATTGGGAATGCTTCCTATTCCAGTTTAGACGTTTTTATGAAAATCAGCCTAAGGCGCGAGACAGGTCTGGCATTCATTGAGATAGAAAACTACAGATACAGAACCTGAGAGTTTTGCTAGCCGTCCGAGGCAACAAGGCACTATGGCTGATGATTTCACCTATGCATCGCCCTTACAGGTGCTACCGTCACTCGGTCAGACACCTCCTCTCTGTGTTGTAAGACTTAGAGCCTTAGCGAGCCACGGAACCCTCGTGCGGCATAATAAGAGGGCGCACTATTGTGATACACGAAAACTTTACCGTAACGGCAATCACCAAAGATGGCACCGCCGAGTTTTCGAATATCAGAAGGTGTTTTTACCCAGCTCGACGTTTTCTTATCGAATTCTCCGAGTTTCTGCAACTCTCGATATTGTTCTTCCGTTAAAAGTTCAATACCCATAGCCGTTGCCATATCAATAACGTTATCTTCTGGTTTAAATTCTTTTCTTGCCTCCAGTCCTTCACGGTCGTAACAAAGACTTCTTCGGCCTTTAGGACTCTCCGCTGAACAATCATAAAAAATGAATTCGCCCGTGTCTTTATCATGACCACAAACATCCGGTTCACCGCCCGTTCTTTCCATTTCACTGAGTGACCACAGTTTTTCAGTATCAGCTTCCAACTTTGCTTGTACACTGGACCATTCAATACCTTTATGGCGGTTCATGTTCTTCTCAAAACGGGCTTGCAACGCCCGGAGTAATTCTTCTCGCTGTGTTGCTGACAGCTTCTTCTTGCTATCAATTTTTTTCATGCTTCAATCCTATCTCCGTTTAACCCCGTCATCTATTCCACCGGTCCACCTGGTAAGGTGATATTTGTCAGGTGCGCTTCATTGATTTGAGAGTAGCCATTTCGATGACATCATGATCGTGTAGAAACGATAGCATGCCATTTCCAAACCCACTGCCGGTGCCTCCTGTTACGGCCGCGCCGTAGAGACTTGTTTGATCGGAAGGCCAGCAGATAGTTGACGAATGCGACACCACCGAACAGCGCAACTAGCAGCGTTAGCGCTGTTTCCGAAGCAATAAAAGTAATCGAGTTCCGAAGTCCTACCCCGATTGAAAAGTACACAGCGTACTGCTTGTACAATGGCGCTTTGTCGACTGCCGACCCGACACAAAGAGTCGTCAGCCACTTTCGAGGCGCTCAAGAAATTTTCAATGCCGGTCCGAATATAAAGGCATCACTGAAACGGAGCAGCGACTATGCCTGAAACTAGCGAAGATTTGATCGGATTGAAGGGTGATGACGCAGGAAAGCCAAACGTGTTTGAAGATGTGGCGTCTTCGGTCTATGCTGCAGGGTTCAAGGCTCTGCTAGATAAGGTGGAATCTACTGCCGGAAGCTTGCCATTGCTGAGAATCACTATGGACAGCGAAAAGGGTGAACAGCCTGTGAATGGTGAATCGGCCGATGCCAAAGCCCAGGGGAACAACTGGAAAACAGTAAATGGGGATGCGACCGGGAAGGGAACGGTCGCACTTAAAGACGGAACGTTCATTGAAAACAGCGAACTCCAAAAGGTTACGACTTTGGTCGATGGAACCCGGGTTTTTGAGAAAACCGACGGCGTTAAAATCACAGAAACCAAAGAAGGCACCATCACTGAGCAACCAACGAAAGAGGGTGGCAAGAGAGTAACTGCGAAAGACTCGCAGGGTAAACTCTCCTACATGCTCGAATTTGACAAGAAGGGTCAGCCGTGCAAATCACAATATAGAGATGCCGCGATATGGACTAGCGAAGACGGAAAGACCTGGAAAACCGACAATAAGCCAAAGCCTGACACGTGGATTGGGAAAGTCGAAATCAAAGACGGCAAGTACCATGAGACAGGGATTGGCAGCTCCTGGAAAATGACTATGGGTGTTGATGGTACGAAAGTCCGCTATAAAACCGATGTGTCCATTACCGAAGCACCAGACAAAGACGGGGGCAAGACTGTTATTGCTCGGGGGTTGAAAAAGTTAGATGGTGGCAAGACCATCGAGATTCCGGGAACCAAGGGAATCGAGCGACAGACATCCTTTGACAAGTTCGGACACATCACACAACTCAAATGCAAAAACGGAACTCAGTTTGTCTATAAGTGGGACGGCGACAAACTAAAAGAGATCTCCGATAACAAAGGGCAAAAAATAGTAGTGGACGGCGATAAGATCTCCTTCCGTGACGACAAGGGAGCCGACAAATTCTCCCTAAAAGGCAAGATTTCACCTGGCAAGGGTGATGTTGCTCTCACTGTCACCACAGCGGATCAAACCTTGAAAATAATGGTAGATGGCTCCACTGAAATTGTCAGAAAGGAGGGGGGAATTATTCGCCTTGATAATCAGGGAAAGCCAACCTTTGTTCAAGATGCAACTGGAAATCGATATGAGTTCAAAGACGGAAAAGCGCAGAGTTACACAAACCGAACGGGCAAGTTCGAACGAATCGGCACAGACGCCGACGGCTATGATATCTACCGATCAGTTGGCGGCAGCCATGGTGCAACTAAAAATGCGCGTCACCTAAAAATCACGGCACAGGAAAATGGAATGGTGACTGTCGTTGCACCGGGGGTAGTGGTTCATAAGCACTCCGAAGTAAAACCGGAGTCGGGATTGCTCTCACTGCTTGGCGGAGTCAAGCTAAACAAGGACGTGGAGGAAACCACCACAACTACGAAATTTGCCATGACGATGAATTTCGGTCTGAACGGAAAATTGATGCCGGTCAATCAGGGATTCGGCAACTTTCTGGCTGCTGGTTGGGCTGAAAAAATATGCGAAGCGGCCGAGAAACACGGCTTCATTGCTCGCATCGAAAAGCCGGGCGACCTATTGCTTCTGCACGCGGGCAACAAAGCAAACGCTAGGGCAATCATTGCAGCCAAGTTGCTTACCGGGCAGGAGATAGATAAGCATGATCAGTTGAACTTTGTTCTGGATTTGGCAGGAGTGAATACGCTTGATACCTATTCTTTCGTCACAGTTAAAGACCTCAAGAAATATGTCAGAAACTTCCAAATAGCCAAGGACGGCCGAGAGTTGATTGAGGACATCGTCGTAGCCGATTTAGGTGGTGGCATGAAGATGAAGAGATAAACTGCTTACCGGCCAACCGCTCATGCCTCCAGTCATATGCCAAGACAACTACCGTCCGTGACCGCCGATTTTCGATTGCGATTTTTACATTAGCCCCTTCCAGCAAAATTTCGAAGTTTTCCTTCAAGCGCACATGCAGGACAGGCAGCAACGCAAACGATCGTAACCGAGCAGTTAAACTCTGTGCCTAATTTTCAGAACTGCGGAGTAGCTGTGGGATGATTATCTCTCATCGCAATTTCGGGGAATCTATGGCACCTCTGAGCAAATATATAGTCCTGACCGCCCTCTGCTTTTTCATGGCAATGACGTCAGCATTTGCATTGTCTGAGAGCGACAAACAAGAAGCAATCAAGCAGGGCAGCTCTAAATGGATGAAGATGACTCGAGAAGCTGAAGTGCTGCGGTCGAAGGGGCAAAGAAAAGAAGCGATTGCAAAGTACAAGTCTATAATAGACGACCGTCGCTCGCTTGGTCTCAAGCCTAGCAGCGAGCGTGTGGAACTGGCGAAAGTTCTGTGTGAAGACAAGAACAAGACAGAGGCAGAGAAGCTGTACAAGGAAATGATCGCCGAAGCGGAGAAGGAGTATGGAGCAAACGATCCTTTTCTAATTTTCCCCCTGACGCTTTATAGCGAGTTTCTTGCAGCTGAGAATCGCCCTGCGGAGGCGACAAAAATTAAGGAGCAAGTTAAGCGTCTGCAGCTAAAGGAAACAGAATTGCCGGTAGCTGAAGTCAAAGCTGTTCTTGCGAATAAGAGTAAAGATCAGAATCAGAAAGCGCAAGCAATGTTGGAGTTGGCACAGAAGTTTACTCAACGCGACCGTGATTCACAAGCGGTCTACTGCTTTGATGCTGCACTAAAACTCTCCCCGAAGAACGCGCAGGCGTTGTCTGACCGTGGGGAAGCGAATGCTCGCTTAGGTAAGGATGCTCTGGCAAAGAAGGACTACGATGCTGCCATAGCTGCTAATCCAAACAACTCCTCTGCACACTTTAGAAGAGCACTTTGGTACGACGGGCAAGAGAAGGTTTCGCAGGCTCTTACCGATTTCGATGCTGCGATTAAATCGAACGACAAAGACATAGAAGCTCTAGGCTGGAGAGGAAAACTCTACGCGCGCCTCGGCAAGAACGATAAAGCCGTCGCTGATTTCACCACGGCAATCAAGATTGATCCCACAACTTCCTGGCCGCATGTCCAACGTGGCTTACTCTATCAGGGCATGAATAGATTTCCTGAAGCCATTGATGATTTCACCACGCTAGTAACTCGCTACCCTCAGAGTACAGATTATCTCGAACTGCGAGCAGACGCGCTGGCGAAATCTGGCAAAATCTCTGATGCGATCAAAGACCTCGACGAAGTAATCAAGCTTGAACCGGAGCAAAAGTCCGCCGTCAAACGGCGAGCTGAGCTTGCGAAGAAAGTAAAATCCACAGGCGAAAAGTCTCTGCGTTGAGACAGATGAGACACGGAAAAGTGATCACCCGGTAATGGGCAACAGGGAGTTCATATCGCTATCCACAGTCGCCGATGATACCAAGACTTCCAACCAACAATTCTGTGCGCTGCTTTCAAATCGCTAGATTTTAACCGAGGTCTTACGCGAACTTGATTGCAGTTCCGCTGTGAAACCATAGAATTGACATACATTCACCGGTCAGGATTACTCGATGGACAAATATTGTTCCTCCTATCGGATGGCGCTCGTTTGGTCAATTTTACTTGCAA
Source organism: Candidatus Obscuribacterales bacterium (assembly GCA_021732565.1). Classification (GTDB taxonomy): domain Bacteria; phylum Cyanobacteriota; class Vampirovibrionia; order Obscuribacterales; family Obscuribacteraceae; genus JAKFUT01. The sequence goes on along the minus strand of JAKFUT010000100.1, from coordinate 1,508 downwards.
CTCTTTATGCATCTCATGCAATCGCAAGAAACCCTTTGCCCAACGTCAAAGCGGCCGGCTCCTCGGCCGGGTTTACAGGAACCAGCGCCGGGTTTAAAGTAACATGGAACACTGACGATATCGTATGCCGTTCATCGAAAGGAAACATTGTTTTCTCAGCAAGTGATTTTGCAAAGAAACGATTCATTGCTCACAGCGGCATAAAGCCAGGCGTAAAAGGACAAACTCAAGATTACTTTTACTTCCAAAGTCTTCATATAAAATCGCTGGTGGGACCATATTTGAGCCTGGAATGCACGTGTTCGTGCGAGCCCTACGTTAATGGCAATCCTGACTCAGCGAATCCAGGCAACGACGGCACATATGTAACTTTAGACCTGCGAAACCCTCAAGATCTCGACAGCATCGTAAGCTTAGATTCAAAATTGCCCGCAAGATTGGAAATAACAGCCTTACTTGGAAGCAAAAAGGTACTTCAATCAATCTCGCGAGATCATCGGGTCAATCGAGCGTTGGAAAAATCCGACTTCAATTCACTGGCAAGTTTTCGCCGGATTCTCGATACCACACCAATGGTTGATTTCGGCGAGGGAAGCGCATATCTGCAAAATCGATTCCTCAACCATTTTTGGTTCCATAACGTGATAAATAATCGGGTAATAGCTCGACTGGGAGTTTATGGCACCGGCGCAGCATCAGGATTTTCCGATCACATTGACCTCAATATTGCCATGCCATCTGGTGCAGTTTCAAATTGGCTGAAATTGGCCGCTTCTCGAAAAGAGGGACTTCTCAGTATAGAAGGGCAGAAGAAATTTCCTGATCTGCAAACTGTTAACATGCTCGTGTTTGATTCAGTCAGCGCAGAGATGCGCAAACCGAATGCAAGAGAGATGACCAAATACCAGGTCGATGGTGTGCGCGGAATAATGAAGGACCTGGCAGGAAAACATCACAAGTAACGGGATCATCTGTGCCGACAAAGTTAAAGCACGTCTTTGTTGATCTCAACTTTGCGGGCACTTACACCTCATCGGTAAGTTCAGAACCCTTACCCGATGACCCTATCTTGCGTTCCGTGCAACCTTGCCTGCTTGAGCACGGCCTGGTTGGGAGCGTAGATGGCAAACAAAGAGTGCGTGCTTATAGCTATTGATAAAGGAACAAAGGTCAGTTGTGGAAAGGCGGACACGCGCCAGTCCAAAGATCATGCTGCTCGCTTTGCGTGCCTGCAAAGGCAAAGCGACAACCTTCCGGGGCCCAGCAGAAGTGGCTCGGGTAAAAACAGCTAGGAACTGTACCCATAGAATCACCGCCGATGGCACGGTAAGGAAGTTTTTGCGACCAAACACAGTTTCCGTCTTGCCCCGCATACAGGCGCATAGTCGTGCTACCTTCAGATTGATCGACACACATCACAGAAAGGTCGGGCGAAAGGTAAAACTGGTTTCCTTCCCGGACATTATCTTTTGCAGGAAACCGCGTTGCAGTCTGCCTCTTGGTTCCCT
>JAKFUT010000251.1 GCA_021732565.1 Candidatus Obscuribacterales bacterium | reverse complement strand
AGCCTCTTTACGCTGATAGAACCTGATAATCAAGTGGCACGGCAGCCCCACCGACAGGTAGTAAAGAACCAGCGTAATTAAAATGGTTACCCCGACCAATCCCCAGGTAGCAATTTGCGGTACACGGGGAGCCGCCAACCAATTCTCTGTAAAGCCCAGTGGACCGCCAGAATAGAAACCAACGTGCAAATTGCGGTCTTTTGAGACCGTGGCAACCGCTTCAAAATACTTGTGACCGCCCCATTCAACCCCGCGAGACACCTCGCGAGATGAATCTGCCGGGGAATCAAGGTTCGGAGTGAACGCCTTGGTATTTGCGGAAGGAGCGCCCTTTCCGTTAGTGAAGTAATACCAGGAGAGATTGTGCTCATTCATATGTTCAAGAATGAACGGCGATGCTATGCCCTTTTGAACACGGGCTTCACTAGCCAGTTTATCAGCCACTTCCTGCTGATAGCCCTCAAGAATTTTCGGCAAAACGGTGTTGCTAACCGCGGCAACAAAGAAGATGCCGAGGACAGTTGCAAGTGCGAATCGTAAGTAGAAATTATTCAACTAGCGGAAATCTAGTGTTTACAAGGGATGCGAAGAGCGTCCAACAATTATAACCAGCTTATGATCTGTCGACAAACATTCATTCTGGAAAGATGCCTGACTTCAGCAATCTTGCTATTCCCTCTCCGGGAGGGCACCAACATTAATATAAACCGATATTACACTGGCAGCAACCTAATTCGCCAACCTTAATAGACACGCCCGCTTGACGCAGCCACGGTACGGTTATAGACACCGGCCACGCGCAGACCGTCCTTATCTTTACGTACAAGAAAATCGGCCACAAATTGATGCATGGCAGGTTGCTGACCTGACTGCATCATCAGACTACCCATGGCGGTTACGACCACGCTGCCGTCCGGGTTGGCGGCTACCGCTTGAACACTGCTGGGTGTAAAGCTCGCCATTACCCTGCCTGAGGCGATACCTTCCGCCAGTTCCGGCGGCCAGAAATTCGCTTGAAAAGCCTGCACAGTCTCGGGTGTCATCCAGGCAATAGCGTCGCTGTGGCTCTTTTGAGCGGTCGCGCCGTTCAAATCCATGGCTCCGGTGAGCCACCACTTAATGAAATCGGTTGCAAGCTGCGGGGTGGTACCTGCTGCGGTCTCGGGATTAGCCTGCGAGCCGTTGGCTTGACGGGGACCACCGGTGGGGGCGGTTCTCTCGCTGGTTCGCTCACCGCGCTCGCTACCACTGCCTCCGAAGCCGCCTACCACTATCGCCAGAATCAGCACAATGACAAGCCCCATAAGAATCTTGTCTTGAAAAACTCGCTGAACCGCCGCTCTTGCCAGTTCGTAAAACATCCGTCCCACCGCCATTCAGGTCGCCGATTCTGCCAATCCCGGGGGTTGGCTCGGCTCAATTGCTTACACTTACTTATTGTGGGAGAAAGCCAATAAAAATCAAGATGTCTTATCGTGGAGTTCCCATGAGGTCTGATTAAAGCTTTCACTCTGTTGGGCAGAAGGAGCAACAACGATCATATGAACCTGTAAAATTGGAAAGCGCTCACCGGCCTACATTCACAATTATTTTGCCCATCGCCCCTGACCTCTCGAATTCCACCATGTAGCTGACGATAGACATCCAACGATGATTTGGACAACTGGTTTACCCCAATACGTATGTGCCCACCAGAAGACGAAGAAGAAGATCAAGAGGAAGAGCTGGACGATGAGGCGGAGGAACTGCCACCATCTATAGCGGCAGAACGCGCCCTGGCATCCAGTCGAAAGTACGTTGCCTATACAGTGAAGCTCCCCTCGGAGCAACTTGCGGCGTTGCAGCTAATCTGGCTCGAATTGAAAAGAATGTATGGCGCTCACTCTCCAGACAAGAGCGGCATCATTCAGCTTGCCATTGCCGAATGGCTCAAACGCTGGGATGGACCGGAGAAACAGCAAATGCTGCGGCAGCTGCTGGAGATTCGCGAGCAAACTCGCAAAAGACAGTACCGCAAAGACTAGGTTCGACTAGCTCCGACTGCATCGCTGATACACATGACAGAGCAAACAGCCAACGCCGACCAAACGAAGCAAACGTGCCCCGAGGGTCTGATCGACGAAGAGCTGATTTCTGCGGAATGGCCAAGAGAGAAGAGGGACGGCCTCTATTTCAACAATGGCAGTTGCAGTGTCAAACCTCAAAGTGTTGTGCAGGCACTGCATGACGGCTGGGAACGACTCAATCGTAACCCCACGCTGCTTACGTTTTTCGACAATGATCCCCGAGAAAACGCGCGCAACGCCGCGGCAAAACTTCTCAATGTTTCTTCGGAAAGTCTTCTTCTCATTCAAAATTCGACCTATGGTTTGCAACTGGTAATGCAAAGCTTTCTGCTCAGTCCAGGAGATGAATTCCTCACCACTAATCATGAGCATGGTTGTATTAACGCTCTGTGCCGTTACCTCGAGGAACATAGAGGCATCGTTGTAAAACGAGCAGACATGGATCCACTCAAAGGAAGCGACGCCTTCACCGCCAGCGTTCTTGGTCTGGTTAGCGGCAGAACCAAACTGGTGGAATTTAGCGAAATTGATTGCTATACCGGCTGGCGTCCTGATATTTCGAATCTAATTTCTGAGCTAAAGCGAGAGGCTATTCCTGTTCTGGTGGATGGCGCGCACGTACCGGGGCAGGGGTTATGCACTCCCGCTGAATATCCCATGTGGGTCGCATCGGGACACAAGTGGCTGGGCGGTCCTAATTCCACGGGCTTCCTTTATGCCGCACCGGAATTTGCAGAACGATTGACTCCATTGTGCATTGGCGATCGTTACTATAACGAAGCGACAACAGCAGCAATCCAAAGCGCCGGCGCCCCGGTTACCGCGTCGGCCAGCGGCGCGGCAACGCCTGCAAAACATACGCACTTGAGCAGACTGGAATGGCAAGGCACGGCAGACCCTGTTCGCTGGCTGGGCTTGTATGCTGCAATTGAATTACAGGAACGACTGGGCCAAGCGCAGATCGGAGCGCGCCAATTACAACTAGTCAGTTACCTGCGACGTGAGCTAGCTTCTCTTCCGGTGACGTGTATTTTCAGAACGCAGAACAATGTTTCTGAGGCATGCGCAATGATCTCTCTGTTTTGGGAAGAGAAAGATCTGCTGGTGGACGACTTGCCATTGGCACTCTGGGAGCGCCACAGAATTTGGGTACAACCGGATTCTTTCTCCAGCACCCCGGGAAGAGGCATGAGGTTATCCTGCCCGATATACATAGATACGGGAGATATCGACAAACTTGTAACGGCGTTGCGATCAATGTTGCGGCAATAGAATAAACCGCTGGTTCGACGGCCTGTCAAATCGACAATCAAAGCGACATGTTTCACTGATGAGATTAACCAGGCAGTTGGTTAACAAGTCGAATTTGATGTCACAGCAAGCTCCGCCGGGTTGACTTGCCTAAGAAACGTATCACGATAAATGCAACCCGAATGTTATTTTCCGAACTTATAAAAGTGGCATTGACATCACATCATTGAGTCCGGACAGAAGCCGCGGGAGCGAAACAGCACGTCAGCAAGGGAAAACCGTGACCGAGCTCGCTTCGACTTTGATCGAACCGGTGCCCTCAAGGAATCCGTTCGATCTTTTAAATGAGCATCTGCGAATTGAGTCAATTCCTATTTACTCTCTTGCATAGAATCCGCCTGGTGAAACACTCAACGGACTGTCTTCGACAGGGGCAGCTTGGGCATTCGAAAATACACTTGAACAATAGCGTCGCGTGCCGGCCCCTACGCCGCTACCCCGTCGCCGCAAGCGTATCTCTCCGGAATTGTCTTAGCTCGAAAATAATGTCGGATAAATTCCAGCTAAGGATAGACCCTCTGTGAAGGAAATTTTTCGGGTGTGGACACTTACCGAGAAGGAATTTTGACATGGAAAATACCCGAACCAGGATCGAAGAGCAAGACACCAGTGCACCGGAACTGCAGTTTCCGGATTTCAACTTCGTCGCGCTAATGATGGACGCGGCAAAACCCGCCGTAAAGCAACCGCCTGCGGGAGAACGCAAGACCACCGCCGACGACCGTGTGGCCCCACCGGTGGTCACAGATCAGGTGCAGCCAGCCACTGACGATAAGCCTGCACTGGTTGCGATCACTCACGACCAGGAGAACGCGCTTAACAAGGTGATGGGCATTCGCTCCAGTTTGTTTCAATCAACAGAGGGTGGTCAAAAGGCATTGCCGCCAAATCAGTGGGCGCCCGTCGACGCACAGTTCAAGAAAGCACTCGAAGATGCTAAGTCTGTCAAACCTGAGCAGCTATCCGGGTTGGTAGCTGGATTGGACGCGCAATACCTCAAGGAATTATCCACAATCAGAAAGAATCCTTCTCTAACTTCCGTGCAAGCCGAGGAACAGCGAAAGGCGACAATAGGAGAACTCAACGCATCGCACAATCAAATGGATGCCGTCATCAAAGCTTTGACACCGGACAAACGTGCTACCTACGAGGCTCTTCAAACGAAGTTCGTGGTCGACGTCCAAGCAAAAGAAGCCGAGTTAAGCAAGAAGGGCAGGGCGGAACTCGCTGGAAAGTCGCCCGCAGAGCAAGAAGCTATCGCGCGGAAATACACGACAGCGTTAGCAACCGAAAACCAACAGTTAGCAGCGAAGCTCCTTGAGGACAAGAAAGCTCTCACTCCAGAACTGAAAACCGCTCTTGCGACAGAAGCGACTCTGATGGCAAAACCGGAAACGAAGTTAGTTCTGGAATATTCGGCGCTGTCCGATCAGATTGATAGACTTAAACTGGCTCCAGACATGATCAAGTTGTACTATGCGCAGGCACTTGCCATTCAAGGTGACTTACCAAATGCTCGCACCTACTTCAATGAGGCGCTTAAGAACCCCGCAGTAACAAACATTATCGATAACACCGCCGAAGGTACTGCCCTGGCAGAGAAACTGGGGATCAAGACGCCTGCGCAGCGCTCTAGAGAAGAAGAAATAGCCCGCAAGTTTCCTGAATTAAAGAAAGTTGACGATGCAGTTAAATTGATCGCTGATGCCCAATCAAAGACACCGGCAGAGCAAAAGACTGCGTTTGCGGCAGCCGGTAAACTTTTTGACGAAGCACTCACCGCAACTAATCGCGAGTCCGTGAAGGTTGAAGAATTGCGGTCTGCGGCCAATGCAATAAGACTGCAGCTTGTACTTGCAGAAACCGATATAAAGAAGGGCAAGAGAACAGATTTCACCGCAGCAGAGCGAGAGCAGTTCGAAAAGATGCAAGAACTGCTCAAGAAGGCTGAAAGTGCCTCAGTGGTGCGCTACAGATATGCACTGGCGCTGAACGAATATGGTTTCAACCATGACGATAACGCAGCCAAAGCCAAAGCTATCGAGATTCTAAAATCCGTTAAGGATGTTGACGCACAGACATTCACCGCCAGCCCCGAGCTGCAAGGCGCACTGAAACAGGCCAATGACGGGAAGAGAATCAACCCCGCAACGGCAGCCGTCGAAGCGTTCAACGCTGTGTTAGAACAGGAATCTGCCCGCCATTTCCCTGAAGCTAAGAAAGTTGACGACGCGATCAAATTGATCACTGATGCCAAAGCTAAGACGCCAGCTGAGCAGAAAACTGCCTTTGTGGCAGCATGTAAGCTTTTTGACGACGCACTGGCCGCTACTGATCGCAATGTTAGAAAGGTTGAGGACCTTCGAGCTGCAGCGAATGCGATAAAACTGCAGCTGGAGATTGCCTCGAAAGATATCCAGGCGGGCAAAAGAGCCGACCTCACAGCCGACGAAAAAGAGCTGTCAGTGAAGATGCAACTGCTAGTCAAGCAGGCGGAAAGTGTCGCGGCCGTTCGCTTCCGTTATGCCCTTGCATTAAACGACCATGGCTTCAACCACGACGATGCAGCAGCAAAGACCAAAGCCATTGAAATTCTTGAATCAATCAAGGAACATGATCCACAGGTCTTCGCTGCCAGTCCGGAAGTGCAGGGCGCACTAAAACAAGCAAAAGAAGGTAAGAGGATCGATCCTGCAACCGCCCCCGCGGAAGCATATGTCGCTGCAGCAAAAAACACCATCTTGTCTCACAACACAGGTCTGATCGACTGGGCCGTTCCTGGTGGTTCGGCTCTTGCAAATACGTTGTCGGGCGAGCGAGCGACAGAACTTCCTCTGGCCGGACCGATACTCTTCGGCGGTGGCAAAGACATGCAAACGCGAACAACGATGCAGCTAGCCCAAGCCTATCTGTCTAACCCTGAGAGCACGCAGGAGCAAGTGGACCGGGCCGTGAACCAAGGTCATAGTAGTCTGCGTGAAGTCACCACCGACGTGGCGGCCGTTGCAGTAGGTTTGGGTACTCGATACGGTCTCAACGGATACATCTCCAAGTTAGGAACTCCCGGAAAAATCGGCGGTTTTGTCCTTGCAGTGGGTGCAGCGGGGCTGACGAAAGACCTGACTGTTGATGGCGAACTGGGCACAGGAAAAGACTGGCTGCGTGGCGGCGGCATGTACGGAATGAGCGTGCTGGCCATGAAAGGCATGGCGCTTAACCCCACCAGAGCTGCACTGACCACAGAGACTCTGGGCGCTAACGGAATGAGATTCGGCGTCGAGGGGCTCACCGGCAACGGTGCGAACATGACCCGCCAGATTTGGGCTGCAAGAGCAGCGTTGCAACAAGAAGTGCGAGCTGCAGCCACCGCAGAGGCTCGCCAGGCTGCAGCGGCAAACCTGACAAATTTAGAGGCGCAGCTTGGCGGTAGTATGGGACGTTTTGGCCAACACTTGAATCCGCTCAACTATACCGGTTTGCAATGGAACGGCGGCCTTAGATGGGTGGGCATGGGCGGCGAACGCGCAGCCGCTGAAATGGCTGCCGGCAGAATGACATTCGCTCAGTTTAATGCTCGTAGAGCCGTCGGCAACTTTCTTTCCACGGGCGGTGCGGCCTTCGCTTTCGGCGCAGGCAGAGAAGGGCTCTACATCGGGACTGGTGGAACGATGACGTTCGATTCGTCACCCAAGGGACTTGTCATCGGATTCGATTTGGGCAAAAATCCCGCTGATGACACGGATTACACCTTTGACAGCGCCCTGAAAGAGATGAGTTATGCCGGGCTGAATACTTCATTGGCAGCAACGCTGATGCTGCCCGTGGCCGCGGGCTCAGCTCGTGCAGTCGGTCTTGGAGCAGCGCTCGACGGAACGGGATACCTGGCCTCAAGGGCTCTCACTCGCCAGGGCGCGGTCGCAGCCGGCGACCTCGCTTTGGTCGCAGCTGGTCCGGTGCTGCGACGAGTCGAGGAATCCAACAATGCAACTCAGCTTCAAAAGGCCTCAGAAGAAGCCAAAAGATTGGTGGCAGAAGCCAAAGAAAAGGTCCGCATAGAACAAGCACGCAAGGACCAGGCCAACAAGTAAGCACGCGACAATGCTTTCAATCTAGCTCGAAGCAAACGAAATGACCATTGGCAAGCAGTATCTTCAAGCTGCGAATGGTCATTTCATCGGGGCGAAATTTTGTTGGCAGGACTTGAAGTGACTTATTTCATAAAAATGGGAATCATGCGCAGAACTATTGAGGCGGACAAATCAACTGTGTCAATAGCGCAATCAAAGCGGTTATAAGCACACGAATTCGGGTAAATGGTTGCATACCGCTTTTTTACTTCGTTGGATTGACCGCCATGAGTTCGCGACGTAGACTGGCCCTCACCCTCATTTCATTATCAATTCTTCTTTCTGCATGTGCCCTTCTGCCTGCATCGGCGAAGCATGCTTCAGGCACAGGGAAGAAATTCGGCAAGCATTCAGCCGTACCGCTTGCAAATGATGATTACGAAGCAGCAAGAGTTGCATACAATCTTGAAAAATTCAGCACTGCTTTCAACCTGTGCCGCGTAATATTAACCGCTCATCCCGATGACGTGAAGGCCCGGATTCTTCGCGGATGTTGCTATCTAAGAACAGGAGATTCGGAAAACGCGATGTCCGACTTTGATCGGTCCATCACACTTGATCCTCTTAGCGAGTCGGCATTCCTTAATCGCGGCATTCTACTCATGCTAAATGGCGAATATCAAAAAGCGATCAACGACTTCTACAGAACACTGGAACTAGATCCTGGTGATGGAACCGCAGCGATGAGGCAAGCGGTGTGTTTCCAACTGCTGGAAGAATCAGATAAAGCGATTCAGTCCTACACACTGGCAATGAATGCCTTTAAGGATGATTGCGACGAATCAAAGGCGAGCGAAGCTGAGTCGAGAATCGCGCTACTATCCAAACCAGGTATTGAAGCACAATCGTGTATCCGTCTGGCAAACTGTGAGGCGCACCTTGAGATAGCTGAGGAACTTTACGGACAAACCCGATATGCACGAGCAGTACAGGAATGCTCCGATGCGATCAAGCTTAACCCCAGATCACCAGAAGCCTTTTTCGGTCGCGGTTTGAATAACTGCGCCTCCAGAGAATACCAATCTGCCATCACAGATTTTAGCCAGGTCATCGCATTGCATCCATCCGACCCTGCGGGCTGGTTTTATCGCGGGGTTACCAATGTGCTGCGCAATCAATTCGACAGCGCTGCAGACGACTTCAAGAAAACGCTCTCTCTGTCGAAATCTCCAGGTAACAAGAATTACGAAGACAAGGCTCAAGAAAGTCTAGACAAACTTAGAAGCGAAGATGTTCGAGAGCGGCTCAAGCTACATTCCAGTGCCGAGATAGAAGCATTTGAAACTCACGCAAAAACAGCGCTGATGACTCATCGTCAAGCCAGAAAGACAGATCTTAGCTCTGATGTGAGCGCCGGCAATGGAGAAGGCAGCAGTGAGACTCCGGCGGCAGAGAAACAGTTTAGCTCTGCGCAACGGCTTGTCGGCACGGGAAAATTCAACGCTGCGCTCAGCGGGCTGGACGAAGCTATCCGAATCAATCCAAAGGTGGCGAAATACCAGACGCTGAAAGCCAATTGCCACCGCGAACTCAAACAGTACGATCTTGCGCTCTCAGCATATGCACAAGCCCTGATACTGGATCCGAAAGAAAAGGATTCGCTGCTCGGCAGAGCTGATTGCTATGTGCAAATGAATCGCCTCGGGCAAGCGGCAGATGACTACCAGCAGCTGGCAACAATAGCGGCAAAATCCGACAACCACGCCCTTACTAAACGAGCGCTCGATTTGGCAACAAAATGCCTCGTGGTTGTGTTTCCCGAAGCAATGAAACACATGTCTTCCGCTGATAACTATCTTGAGAATGACAAATTTGAACAAGCAACAAACGAATATAGTGAGGTGATCAAGTCCGTTCCGAATTTTTTCTTCGCTTTTCAAAATCGGGGAAAGTGTCATTACAAGCTAGGCCATTATGTCCTGGCCCTGGCAGATTTCAAACGGGCGGCGCGGCTCAATCCCCTTGAGCCGGAAATCCTTATGGAAGAGGGCTCTTGCTTTGGAGTTCTCGCGAATCTCAAACGTAGCATAAATTGTTTTCAGTCGGCGGAGACCCTCTACAAAAGATCAGGTGACCTCAAGAATGCTGATGCCGTAAGAGAACGAATAGAAGGTGCGGCACTACTGACCGCGGGCAATGACGCCGCAAACGATCACTATTATGCAAGTATGCTGCTGGTCTTCGATGGCAGGTTTGCCAATGCGGTTTCCGAATTGAACGAAGTCCTTGCGATGAGACCGGCTTATGCGAATGGTTATAGCAGCCGTGCCAGCTGTTTTCTAAAGCTTAACCAACTCGATAAAGCGCTCGCCGACTACCTCACCGCAGCAATGATTGATCCAAACAATCCGGATATCTGGTTTAACAAGTCGGTCACTCTATCGGCGCTGGGCAAGAGCAAAGAAGCGGCGAGTTCATTCAAACGCACCGCTCTATTATACGAAAGAAAGAACAACAACAAGGACGCGGAAGAGTCTAGACAACGCGCAATTATTTGTGCAGCGGAAGCCGGCAAAAAAGTTACGCCACAAACGCGAATGGCAAACATACATTTCAATAAGGGAAACGTCTTCCTCAGAGAGAGCCAATGGGAACAAGCCATTGAAGAGTATGATGCAACGCTAAAATTGAATTCCAAACATCTGTCTGCATTGAATAATCGATCGCTATGTCACAAGTCACTGGCACAGTACCAGCAAGCGATCGACGACAATTCGCAATCAATACGAATCGACCCGAAGTATGCAGATGCCTACTTTAACCGCGGAATAGCCTACGGACTACTGGGCCACTCCGAACACTCAGTGGAAGACCTTCAAAAGGCGGCGCAACTTTACGGGGCTCAACATAAGCCCGATCGCGTGCTGGCAGCGAAAGACATGTCCGTCACAGTTCAGAGCGACATGCTCTACATTGAAGCAGGCGGACTATTCGATGAGAAACAATATTCAAGGTGCATAGAAAAATTGTCCCGTCTTCTCTTGCTCAACCCTAATTACGGCAATGCCTATCTTTTGCGCGGATTGTGCTATACCGAAACAGGTGACCGCGAAAAAGCCCTGAGTCAATTTGATCTTGCCGTGAAGAGCGACCCGACTAGTCCGGAAGGCTACTACAGACGTGGTATCACCTTCGCTGCGGCGAAGAAATACAATGGTGCAGCCGATGATCTTGCAAAAGCGGCCACCCTCTTTGAAAAGGGGAGAGATAACGTTCACGCCAAACAGGCAAGAGACAAATTGCAAGTGGTTGAAGCGTTTTTAAAAAATCCGCCGAATTCGGCGGCATCTCAACACTTTCAAGCAGCGACCACACTTTATGGAAGAGCATTGTACGGCGAAGCGCTGAAAGAATTCGACCAGGCAATTGCGCTGGTTCCCGCAGATCCGGCTTATCGTACTGCCCGCGGTGACTGCAACTTTATGCTGAAGGACTTGAAGAACGCAGCGGCCGATTACGAGAAAGCCATCGACATCGACGGTACCTTTGCCAGGGGATATGCGGGTCGCGCTGCTATTCTTTTTCGTGAAGCAGAGTATGAAAGAGGATTGATCGAAGCCACCAGAGCGTTATCACTTGATCCTGAAATGGCAGCGGTATACCAGAGCAGGGCTATCGCTTACGAATATCTCGACAAAGAAAAAGAAGCGGTGGAAGACTTAGAAAAGGCCGCATCTCTGTATGAGGCTCGCGGAGAAACGTCAAACATCGCCAGTGCGAAAAATTCTCTGCAAAAGGTTAAGAGTGATGGAATCGATTGCGTGTCGGCAGCATTGCATGCCACCGTAGCGAATGACTGGTTGCTTGGTCGCTACTATGACCGAGCGGTGGAAGAAGCTGGCAGAGCAATTTTGCTAGATCCGAATAATGCCTCTGCGTATTACATTCGTGGTCTGGCGGTGAACCATCAGCGCTACGGAGACCGCCAGGTGGCAGCGGATCTTAGAAAAGCAGCCGATCTGTTCTCGAAGGCCGGCAAAAAGTCCGATGCGGATAAGGCAATTATGTATGCTGTTAAATTCAGCCATCCGAAGATAAGGTACACGTCGAATTGAGTGGAGAGTTGAGAACGCAGTCCAGCAAACTACTCTAAACATTTCAACCCGTCTTTCCCTGCACTGGTTAGCCTGACGTCCCAATCCACACACAAGAGAATCGGTCCGGTAAGCATCCCTGACACAACCTCCATGTCACGCAACATGGCCAACTCCATCGGTGTCTTGCACGACTCAAGTTGGAGTGCGCCCAGTGAACTGGCGCATTATTTGCGACTCCTGATATCGGGTATGCGGTTGGTTCCAACACTCGAAAAAATTTCTTCACCATCAAACTGAGCAGCCGTGGTTCTGAAAGAGCGATGAATGCAATTTAAGCGCAGCCAAGGAACTGATAGCACTAACCAAGAGACTCACACCCACGACTCCTAGAAGGACCGGATCTGGTCCTTGGAAAGGCTCTGGCACAGTGAATTCTACTCGCTCCTTTGGGGAGATACATATGTTGTCCTCAATTGCCAACTCCGTCTGTCGTTCAGATTTTTCTTGAATTGAGGGCGGAAAACAGATCGCCGAGAAGATAGTTCCAGCGGGCGCCTGCGGAGTGATTGCCGGGCTGCGTTGTTGCGACCGGGCCAGAGCCACAGTTAAGGTTGTGCGCTCGGTTAGTTTGTCATTGCTTCTAACTTTCATCACGCTCGCCGCATCTGAATGAGATGGAATCGACCGAGCACGGAATTCTTGCTTTCTCGAATTGCGCGGATCATCTGTGTCAGTCCGGTGACTTGCTTGTCCCACTGGACAGGCACCATCATCCTTTTTATTCAAAAGTTGCTCACTGGCTTGAGCGATGTTCTCCGGCTCGGAATCCGACGGTACCGTAAGTTTTCCAACGTTAGATACCGGCTCTTGCTCCGTCAGAGTTTGTGTATTGTATTGAGGTGATTGGGCTGTGCTTTGATACCAATCGGTGAGAGGTGGTGGAGGTGGAACATAGCCGCCGAGATGGTGCGTGGTTTTGAACTTACCTCGGTCTGAGCCTCGTCGAGCAACCAAAGACGTAGTCATTCTTCCGCTCTCATCCACTGTGGTTTCGATTCGTTTGGCATCAATGAATGGCCCGCAGTGTCCGGGCTGAATGGAATCGCCAGATTGAGCCCGTTTGGTGCCACTTTCTACGGACGCACCCGAGCGCGGCTTGCAGGGGAGCTGCATTGACAGCATTGAGGTACCCGCACCTTTGGAGGCGAATGATGACTCTGCTGCAAGTGGTTGTGGTGATAGCAATGCAGTTTGAACACCAGCGACTTTTGCGGAGACGGCGGCTGTGGGGGCTAAGGCTGGCTCTGCAGCCAGGCGTTCTCGCACTCGCTCTAAACGTTCGGTGAAAGAGCCTGTCCCCACGACTCCCAAAACACACTCCTCCACCGACCGAAGCCTCTCCTCTAATGATCCCTTCGAATCGAAGTTTCCTAAAATCCGATGTTCTGTATTCACCAAATTAACGATGTCGTCATAACTATAGGCAAACGCCGGCTGTACAGAGAAGTGCAAACAGTTAACTAAAAGCGCTGCACAGGCAATCTTCCACCCACAGTTACAGTACTCGATTTTCCTTCCCATAGCAGCTCCCGTATCCTGAAACCGATTTTCCACATCACAGGTAAGACCAAATTCGCCCTTCGGCTGAGCTCCTGTAGCGGCGCGGTCCGCGGCGCCAAAAGTTTCACTGAAGGGGTCGTACAATCAGTAATCCGCGACCTACTTAGAGAAACAAGCTCAGCTTGAATTTGGTTGCGACAAGCCTCTTGCGCTTCCTATATCGAGTTAACAGCCCTCACGTAGTAACTGTGTAGCAAATATAAGGTGCATGCTATGAGAAGTCGACAGTCGCGCGTTGTTGTTTCAATTATCTTGCTCTGTGCAACTGTCAGCTTGACTCTTGGGATGTGCAAGTCGGTATCCACCAAACACAAGCGCAAGCACCACACTCGGCAAGATTTCTTCAACGGTGAATGTTGTGGGAGATCCACCAGCTCCATACTGTTACGGCACAAGTGATAGTGGTTATACCAGGAGGAGGAATAGAGCGCGCCTTGGCGCGAAGTGGCCACCCCCGATCCCGGGAAGAAACAACTTTGCTCCTCAAAGAGCGAGGGTTCACTTATCGACCGCTTACCACCGTTACCCCGTCATTCCTAATCGTTATGGAGTAAAGTGGAGATTAGATCAAGTGTTCGATGGATTGGCCCGAATTTGCGAATTGGCGCAGCTGAGCCTCGCCGGGACCGCGGGCGTCCCGCTGGCAGTATATGTAATCGTGGTACGAATAACAAGATCGTAACTTGATGTTCCGCCTGCTCCATTACCACAATTGAGCTCGCTAATCGTTGTTCGATCCACGTTGACCTCTAAATTCTATTGCACAGGTGTGCGAACCACGAACCGCTAGTAGTGGCAACATACGTGGTCCATGGAAAGAATTCCAACTCTGCTTCAGTATGTGTCGCACCAAGTTGTTAGCGCCTTCTTCTTGCGAGGGGCCTGGTTCCCGAATCAGCCTGAGTTCCCCTATCGGTTCCCTTGGCACCATGCCTTTTGATGGTTCCGTCTTCATAGCGATACTCTCCGGAGCCATCGTGATTGTACGTGTAGCTTACTGCTCCGTCTGCTCTTCCCTTATACTCGCTCACCGACCGTACTCCGTCAGAGCGATCTTTGTATTCAGTCACCTTGAAATTACCGCTTGGTGATTCGTACTGCTGCACTCTTCCGAAAGGATCGTTTTCATAACGGGTGGACTTGTTGCCCTTCGCATCAATGGTCGTTTCGCTATCGGTTCCCTTAGCACCATGCCTTTTAATGGTGCCGTCTTCGTAGCGATATTCACCGGAGCCATCCTGATTGTATGTGTAGCGCACGACTCCGTCTTCTCGTCCCTTATACTCGCTGACAGATCGTACTGCGTCGGTACGATTTTTGTATTCGGTACGCTTGTAATTGCCGCTTGCTGATTCGTATTGCTGCACTTTCCCGGATGAATCGTTCTCATAGTTGGTGGTTTTGTTTCCGTTCGCATCAATGGTCGTTTCGTTTCCGTCTCCCTTACCACCATGCTTTTTGATGGTTCCGTCTTCATAGCGATACTCCCCCGAACCATCAACATTGTTTGTGTAGCGAACGGCACCATCTGCTCTTCCCTTATACTCACTCACCGACAGCACTCCATCAGCGCGATTTTTGTATTCGGTACGCTTGTAATTGCCGCTTGCTGACTCGTACTGCTGCACCTTGCCGGACGGATCGTTGGCGTAATCGGTGGTTTTGTTTCCCTTCGCATCAATGGTCGTTGCGCCATCGTCTCCCTTACCACCATGTTTTTTGATGGTTCCGTCTTCGTAGCGATACTCCCCGGAGCCGTCATGATTGTATGTATAGCGCACAGCACCGTCCGCCCTTCCCTTATACTCACGCACCGACTGCACCCCGTCAGCGCGGCGCTGGTACTCAGTATGCTTGTAATCGCCGTTTGCCGATTCGAACTGCTGCACTTTCCCGAAAGAATCATTCTCATAGCGAGTGGTCTTGTTGCCTTTCGCATCGATGGTCGTTTCGCTATCGGTTCCCTTAGCACCATGTTTTTTGATGGTTCCGTCTTCATAGCGATACTCCCCGGAGCCGTCGCGATTGTACGCGTAGCGTATCACTCCGTCTTCTCTTCCCTTATACTCGCTCACAGAGCGTACTCCGTCAGCGTGATTTTTGTATTCAGTATGCTTGTAATTGCCGCTTCCTGATTCGTACTGCTTCACCTTTCCGGAAGGATCGTCCTTAAATGTTGTGGTCCTGTTTCCCTTTGCGTCAATGGTCATTTCGGAATCATCGCCCTGGCCACCGTGTCTTTTGATGGTGCCATCTTCATACTGATAATGACCGGAGCCATCACGATTGTATGTGTAGCGCACGGCTCCGTCTTCTCTTCCCTTATACTCACTCACCGACTGCACTCCGTCAGCGCGATTTTTGTATTCTGTGTGCTTGTAATTGCCGTTTTCTGATTCGAACAGCTTCACTTTTCCGGAAGGATCGTCTTTAAATGTGGTGGTCCTGTTACCCTTTGAATCGACCCCAGTTGACACGACACTTTCCTGAATCCCGCTCTTCACTTCTCGTGCCGTAGCGTGATCAGTCAGCTGAAGTGACGATAAGTATTTGTGTCTGTCCGGTGGGATGTATTTCAATTAGCTTCGGCGCATGATTCAGCCATCGTAAATCGAGGGCAATCATGCAACAGAGAACCAAATTCCAAATACGAAGCGATGCATCGAAGCAGAGATGGGT
>JAKFUT010000388.1 GCA_021732565.1 Candidatus Obscuribacterales bacterium | reverse complement strand
TGCGATGGACAGAGGTGGTTACGCTCCCGACTTGCCCGAAGTAGTCACGTTGACTCAAACGACGGGCTGGCCACAGCTTGATGAACTGCTTGGCGCTGTTGTGGCAGACCTGCATGGGGTGTTTGGTGACAGGCTCTTTTCTTGCTATGCCGTGGGCAGTGCCTTCGACGGTAGCGGAGTTCAGTCTAGCGATGTGGATCTCCACCTGCTGTTTAAAGGCGCTCATTCCGCCTGTCTGAAGCAGGCGGTGCGCGAATTTAGCGCAGAGCTTAGCAAGAAGCACGGGGTCGATCTGGACCTGATTCCGTTCTTCGAATCGGACATAAAACCGTGGGCAGACGTGCGCACCAAGCTCGGTGGCATTCAGATCTTCGGCAAGTGCTCGCCGGAAGTCTTAGTGTTGCCTCCCATGGACGAGTACGTGCGAGAGAACATGCACAGAGCCTACTTCTACATGGCTCGAGTGCGTCGATTCCCTGACACCCTCTGCTTTCCTGTTTCGGCTCCCGACTGCCAGGACACGTTTTGCGGATACAACTCGCGTGTTCATGACGATGGTTGCCCCAGCACGAAGGAACTTGTGGTGGTGGCGGGCTGGCTGTCAACTGCATTGGTGACGCGAGCGGCGCGGTGTTACATCGCGTCGAAGTCGGCGAGTTATGCCGGTTATCGCAAGCACATCATCGATGAGTGGGATTCGCATCTCAAGGATGTCTTCGAGTTGGCTCGCGAAAAATGGAATTATCGCGTGCCGGAAACGGACGAGGAACGATCCAAGCTTGCGGGTATCTGCCAGCGGCAGGTGGCCTTCGAGAACCACTTTCTCGGTGAATACCGAAAGTTTCTGCAGGAGGAGATTGCCGGTGCGTCTCTCCTTCATGCCGAGCGGGCGGCTAGACTACTGCGGGAGTTGTTTCCTGAGCAAGGTGGCGTGCCCGTTTCAAAGCAGGGATTCCTGGTGCCCGCCTGGCAGGTCTCTACTAAGGGACGATCGTTGGACCCTCGGCTCACCAGTGTGGATCACTTCATAGTCAAGGTTCCGAGCCTCCGTAACCTCAGTGATAAGGCGCTGCGTGAAGTCTTTCAGAGGTGGGAGGAGTTTGGAGTTGTTGTCTTCGCCTGCAAGGACACCCTGGACCTGAAGTACGATTTGCTTGGTCTGCAGCAATACTTCGGCCAGGTAGTTTTCCATCCGCGTTCGGGCAAAACGGGAATTACTTCCGTGCGGAACCTGTTCAAGCCGGAGCAGGGGTTTGCCGGCACCACCAATGCCATGCAGACACCACACACCGACGGATCATTTCTCCTGCGGCCTCCGGGCATCGTAGCGCTGCAAACCGAGATCTGTGGTCTGTGTGGCGGAGAATCCACCCTGGTGTTCGGCGACTCCCTCTACCGGCACATGGCCAACCACTATCCCGGGGATTTGCAGAAGCTCTTTCAGGATAACGCTTACACCATCGGCCGAGGCGGAGATCGCTGCACGCGCCCGCTGTTCTGGCGGGAAGATGGTCGAGTTCACCTGGCCTATCGGTGTGGAAACGGCGAAGAACTTGAGATTTCGGCCCGGGCACGCCTCGGGTTCAATAGAGTTTACGAGTTCGTCAACGCTCCGGCCAACCAGCTTCGATTCCGATTGCCGGCGAACCACGTGCTGGTGGTCGATAATCATCGCAATCTTCATGGGCGAACGAGCTGGCCGGCTGACACTGTACGCTGCCTGAATCGACTGTGGCTCGACGGGCAGGGAGGCCACGACTCTTATCCCGGTCTGGGGATGCGAGTGAGCTAGGCTCTGTGCCACCAAGTTTCGCTCCACTGTTGCGGGGGCGCGAACGGGTGCAAACTCTGAAGAAGGAGTGGAAGACCGACCTGCCGGTAGCCGCTTCGCGGCCGGTCAAGTAGCGGTTGTCGATCTTTCATTCGTGCGATGATTTCACTGCGGTCGCCCCGGCGGCCGCTTCTCTCTTCTTCTCTTAGGAAATATCATGGCCATCTGGTTGATTGTCGTCCTGAGCATCTTCGCGTTTCTGCTGCTCGTGGCTCTGGCGGTTAGCCCGCGCTGCTGGCAGAGTCTCTACAGCGGGCTGATCTTCGGTCCTGATAAGGCCACCAGCTATCCGCGAGTCAAAATCAACAACATCGAAGCCGAAGATGTCTGGTTCCGCAGCAGCGGGCTTCGACTTCATGGTTGGTTCTTCAAGCAAGAGAAGTCCCGTGCTACCGTGCTGATTCACCACAGCAACGCCGGCAACGTTTATGAGTGGACGAGTCTGGTCGAAGACGTTCTGGAGACGGGTGCGTCGGTCTTCATCTACGACTACCGGGGCTATGGCATGAGCGAGGGGACACCGACAGTGAGTGGTATTTGCAAGGATGGCGAGGCTGCTTACCGCTATCTCGTCGAGGAGCGTCGGACTTCTCCCTCTAACATCGTGCATCTCGGAAGCTCTCTGGGTGGTGGTGTGGCTTGCGAGATGGCATACAACCAGCCTTGCGGCGGTCTCGCTCTCCACGGAGCCTTCTCGTCTTTGCGGGAAATGGCCGCACAACTCCTTCCTGCTACAAGGTTCATTCCTTCGGTATTCTTCTTCCGGCCAAAGATGGACAATGCTGCCCGCCTGGCCCGCATCAAGGTCCCGGTGCTCATTCTTCACGGCAGATGGGACGATATGATTCGTCTGGAACATGCCAAAAGGAATCTGGCCAGTGCTGCTGGTCCGAAGCGCCTGGTGGAATTGCAGGCGGGACACATGGATCGCGGTGGTGAGGGGGTATTTGCCATGGAGCTGGGTATCTTCATTGACGGGATAACCAAGGTGCAGGCAACTGCGTAGAGCGTAGCTGCGGAGCCGTAATCTCCGTAGGACCGAGAGTTTCGAGGGGCACCTTCGAAACTTTCGGTCCTTTTTTATGTATACCGGATCACTTTCTTGTTTGTTTGTAGACCGCCACGAAAGTTTGCACCCGACGCGGTCGCGATGTGTTGCCGGGAAAGAACAGTGGAGGACAGCGTCATGCTGTCCTCCACTTTCGCCCTTTTTGCCCATTTTCATCTCACAAATTACAAAAAACTTCAGGAGCTACGCACTCAGGTCGCGTTATCATGCTTCTCCAGTCCGGCTTGTTATTGGTTGTGTCGTAACTCCAATTCAACCGGACCTTTTCCTTTCTGGCAAGTAATCGTTGTATCTATACTCCAGATATCCGGCACGACTGTGCGGCGCCCTACATTTGTTCAACAAATGTTCCTGGATCTCCGTGCGTCTGCTATGGCTGCTAGTAGTTGATTTTCTGAATTCTGAATATTTGGTCTTATCTGATGCCGATACCATTGGCAGCGATTTCACCGAAAAGGAACCGAATTCAGACGGATTCCATGATCACTTTGTCTTGCTTTCAAACCCGACCAACCACACCCACTTTTTTACGATCAATCGTTTTTCTCGATCGCTTCGGTGATCGTGTAGATACCGAATGTTCACATTTATAGAAAGATGCTGCTAGTATTTCTCGGTTTGCCTTGGCGCACCATCCGAGCTTATAGAACATGGACTCTCTCGACTTCATCCAAATAATGGTGAAAAAGCTCTCCGAACTACCGCCTCTGCGGGCGACCTTTACTCCCATTCATCATCGTTGAGCTGGGAGGAGCATGCTCGTTCGAGTCTGTGGAACGCGTCCTTTTGCGATTAAGCGCGATTCAGCTTGAACTGGTAAAGCATTTCCCAAACTTGGGTAGCTGAAGGATTAGCTGAGACATAGAACTTGGCTACTAGAAATTGGGATACCAGGAAGAAAGGAACCATAATCATTGGAGCCAGTGCAGGTAACACCCCTCCAGCCATCAGGCTGATTGCCAATACGAGGTAGTTTGCCATCACGCTTGCTGCAACCAGAAGGAACAGATCCGAGTTACGGTCAGCGGTTAGTTGGAAGCTTCTCTTTATGGCAGCCAGGGGGCCGGCGTTTTGGTCGATGATAAGTATCGGAACCAGTGAAGCCCGCATCAGCACATACAATCCGGGAAGCATAAACAGAAGCAAGCCGGTAATTACCACGGGGGCAAGGACTACGCTGACAGCGGTAAGGCTCCAGATTTTTCGAAAGCCGCTCAAGACTTCTAGCAGACTAACGTCCAACCCGCGCGCTATCTTTATGAAGACTCTCAAGATACCGAGATAGCAGACTACTGCAACAAGTAAAGCCACTAACATGGGAGCAACCATTGTGGCTATGCTTATTAAAGTCAGCTCGGAGCCGCTGGCTGCTATCTTTTGAGCGAATTCCAGGCCACTTGCGGCCACAGCCAGGGAAGGGATGAAGGCGACGGCACCGACTATGAGATTGCTCACGAGAGACAAACAGTAATGCTTCAGCTCTTCACCAGACTCGTCCACTAAATCGAGGACTATGTCTTTTACGTGGTCAACCAGTGCTATGCAGTTTGTGTTGGCGTCGGTCATTGTCGTCATCCCTAGATTAGCAACCTGTATGGTTGATAACGGCAGGGTCAAAGAAATTAGGGTGAAGTGCGAATCTTTTCGAGGAAGTTTGCCCGCTAGGTCCTGACATCTAGCCTGCTCCCTGGTAGCAATCCTCCGCCACCTTGAATTGACCCGTGATGTAACCATTCAGTCGAATTCTTTGCGCCGTGCCGGCTGCAAGCAAGCATCCAGAGACCCTTTCTGCTCGCGTACTTGCGACATTGCCAGGTCTGTTGACATGGTCGAACGCTGTAATTCTGCAACTTTATCGGTCGCCGGCAGTCCCGGGGAGGGCTTAAAATTTGTGGCAGGGCGCTTCAGAAAGAATCCGGTTGAGTGATATTCCGGGAACGAATAACTAACGAGGCCGGGAGGGGTAGGCTAGTAATGTCCGAGTGGGACGATGAAGAAGACAATGACGAGGGTGACGATGATGACACCGGCGTTATAACAGAAACTAAGAAGAAAGTGGAGAAGCCTCCACTCTTTAAAGTATTGCTGCACAATGATGATTACACCACCATGGAGTTCGTTGTATACGTACTCAAGGCAGTGTTTCAAAAAACGGATGCAGCTGCCTACAATATCATGATGGCGGTGCACCAGCAGGGGCTTGGTGTGGCAGGGGTGTACAGTTTCGAAATCGCCGAAGCGAAGGTGGACAAAGTGACTCAACTTGCCCGTAGCAATGAATTCCCGCTGCTTTGTACTCTAGAACAGGAATAACGGTAGACAACCATGCTGACAGCAGAACTTCAAAAAACCCTGAACAAATCAGTTACTGAGGCCGTGCGACGGCGTCACGAGTATGTGACGCTGGAACACCTGCTCTTAGCTCTATTAGATGAGAAGACCGGAAGCGATGTAATTCGCAGTTGCGGCGGTGAATCAACCGGATTGCGACGCGACCTTGAAGAGCATTTGACACAAATGGAAACTCTTCCCGCAGGACAAAATCAGCCTCCAGAGCCTACCGCTGCTTTTGAACGTGTGTTGGATCGGGCGGTGGCGCAAGCGCAGTCATCGGCCCAGGTAACCATAGACGGTGGCAACATCATAGCCGCCATGTTTCAAGAAAAGCGTTCTCATGGGGTGTATTTACTGGAAAAACAAGGCATTACCCGATTGGATGTGTTGAACTTTGTGTCACACGGCATCTCTAAGACTCGCGACGGCGAGGAGTCGGCCGAGGGCGACGCTCCGTTGCCAGATGGTCGAGATGACAGTCGTGGCGGACCTTCCAAAGATCCGCTTGAAGCTTACACCTTCAACTTGATTCAACGAGCTAAAGATGGCAAGATCGACCCGCTCGTGGGGCGCGAGAATGAGCTGAGGCGCACCGTTCACGTACTTTGCCGCCGTCGCAAGAACAATCCGGTGTACGTTGGCGACCCCGGAGTGGGTAAAACCGCCATCGCAGAAGGGCTAGCGCTCAAGATTGTTAATGGTGAAGTTCCGCCGGCGCTGAAAGATGTTGAAGTTTATATGCTCGATATGGGTTCCTTGATTGCCGGCACCAAGTATCGCGGTCAATTCGAACAGCGCTTGAAGGGCGTTATAAAAGCTCTGCAGAAGAAACCGGGAGTAATTCTCGTTATCGATGAAATTCATACCATTGTCCGCGCAGGCGCAGTAGAAGGCGGTTCGATGGATGCTTCCAACATTCTCAAACCGGCTCTGGCCAGCGGTGAGTTGCGTTGTATCGGATCTACCACCTATCCTGAATACAAGGCGTCATTTGAGAAAGACAAGGCGCTGGCGAGGCGATTTCAAAAAATTGAGATTGGCGAGCCCACCGTTGCCGAAACCATCGAAATTTTGAAAGGATTGAAAAAATATTACGAAGAACATCACGGCGTCACATATAGCGATGAAGTTTTGACCAATGCCGCTGAGCTTGCGGCAAAGTACATAAACGATCGTTGTCTTCCCGACAAAGCAATTGATGTTATTGACGAAGCCGGTGCCGCAGTAAAATTGATGACGGAGGAAGAAAGACCCTCCAGAGAAGTGACAATGCAGGATCTGGAACTGGTGGTGGCCGGCGTTGCCAAAGTGCCGACTAAGACTGTTTCCGGATCGGATAAAGAGCGGTTGCAAGCTTTGGAAAAGGAATTGAAATCAGTAATTTATGGACAAGATCACGCCATAGAGCAGCTTGTAAAAGCAATTAAGTTGTCGCGTTCAGGTTTGGGTAGTCCGACTAAACCAATCGGTTCATTCCTGTTTTCCGGACCTACAGGGGTAGGAAAAACCGAATTGGCCAAACAAATGGCCCGTGTGCTTGGGGTGAATTTCCTGCGATTCGACATGAGCGAATACATGGAGAAACATACTGTTTCCAGACTGATCGGTGCTCCTCCCGGCTATGTCGGGTTTGATCAGGGCGGGTTGTTGACCGATGCTATTGCGAAGACACCATATGCGGTGCTGGTGCTGGACGAAATCGAGAAAGCTCATCCGGACTTATTCAATATTCTTTTGCAAGTGATGGATCACGCGACTCTTACCGATAACAACGGCAAGAAGGCAGATTTTCGCAACGTCATTTTGATTATGACCACCAATGCCGGTGCTCGCGAAATGATCAGTCTAGACATCGGTTTCGGTTCGCTCGATAAGGAAGAAAAAGCCAGAGTGGGAGAGGCTGCAGGCAAAGCAAAGACTGCTATTGAAAAGACTTTCAGCCCTGAATTTCGCAACCGTCTGGATGGCTGGATTGCCTTTAATCAGCTTACCAAAGATGATGTTCGTCGAATTGTCGACAAGTTCATGGGTGAACTCATTAGCCAGCTCAAAGACAAACATGTAACTCTAGAGCTGAAACCCGGGGCTCGCGAATGGCTTGCTAATAAGGGTTTTGACAAACTCTACGGCGCTCGGCCGATGGGGCGATTGATTCAGCAGAAAATCAAGGAGCTGCTGTCGGAAGAGCTGCTATTTGGTAAGCTCGAACATGGCGGCCATGCAGTGGTTGACGAAAAAGACGGCGAAATCGCGGTCGAATGTGTCGCCGAAGAACCGGCGCCGAATGAGCCAGCTGCGGTGGTTTAGAGTTCCGCATACACAGGGCTCAAGCACTCCCGGCACCGGCGTTCAATTCGCCTTGCTGGTCCTTTGCTGAGGTATCTTCCCGGGCATAACTAGGGTGAGCACAGTACTGTGTATCATCCATCTTGCGTTGAGTCCTATGCAATACAACCCCGGCACAATAGTTGACGACAGATATCGAATCCTCGACCTCATTGGTCTAGGTGGGATGGGCGCGGTGTACAAAGCTGTCGACATTGAGCTGGAGCGTGAGGTTGCTCTGAAGGTCTTGCACGACGATTTTCCCGATGAGGAGACTCGCCGCCGGTTTCAACGTGAAGGCAAAATCGCATCACATCTTGAGCATCCCAATATCGTTCAGTTCTTTCGTTTTGGATACTTTCAGGGCTGTCCTTACATTGCGATGGAGCATCTTGCCGGTGACAGTCTGAGGGGGCTACTCACCAGAGAAGGAAAAATCGACGTTCAACGCATGTTGGAGATTGCCCTGCAAGTTTGCCGCGGCATGCAATACGCACATCAGCAAAATGTGGTTCATCGCGACTTGAAACCGAACAATATAATGCTTTTGCAGAATCCGGAGCCCGACTTCGTTAAGGTTGTAGATTTTGGTCTGGCTCGGGTAATCGAGTTGAACGCCACTCAAGGTTTAACTCAAACGGGGTCGATACTCGGTACGGCGCAATACATGAGTCCTGAACAATGCAAGGGGCAGCAGGCCAGCTTCGCCGCCGACATATATTCGTTGGGCTGTATTATCTACGAAGCGATAACCGGTGTACTGCCACTGGAAGCTGACACACCGGTTGGTCTCATACACAAGCATGTTTGCCAAACACCACGAGCACTTTCTGTGGTGGCTTCCGGAGTTCACTTTCCTTCAGGGCTACAAGATGTATTGTTTAAGTCGATGGCGAAGGAACCCGTTGACAGATATGCAAGCATGGCCCTGTTCGAGGCAGATTTGAAATCCGTGCAAACCGGCAGGGCTCCAATTAAAACGGCATCCGTCACTGGCTCTTCTTCATGGCGCCGAAGCGCCATGCGATCTTTATTGCCGTTGGCTCTTGTGGGCGCTGCTGCTTTGTTTGTAATTGCGGTGGCTCAAAAGTGGCATCTGGACCAGGAAGGTAAATTGCAAAACCTTCATCAAATCAACAACTTGGCCGGGAAGACTGACAAATCGCTGCCACTGGGACTGACCAGTAGAAGCTGCGAGTCACTGTTGGCTGACGGGGAACGCTTCTGGCGAAGAAATTCTGGAGTTAACAGGGGAGAGGCTTACTACAAGGCCGCTCTGGCCGCCTCAAAGAGTTCGTCTGTTTCAGTGGAGACCAGACTGCGGTGTTATTGGACTTATGCGGCTGCACTGAAATACAGCGGCCGAGTTAGAGAATCAGTTGAGCTTATGGAGCAAGCGATCGTTCTGTTGGAAAAATCGCCGAATGTTCCTGCCAGTGTTAAGTTTCAGGTCTATAAGCATGCTGCCTTTTCTTGTCGACGAGATAATTACGATGTTGAGCGGGCCAACCGGTATTTGACCATCGCCGAGAACATTGTGGAGAAGATCGATAGTCCTACGGTGAAACACGATTTCACGGCAGAATTGCTGGAGAATCAAGCAGCATCACTATTCCAGGACAAGCAATACAATCGCGCCTTTGAAGTCGCGACCAAGGCGGTAGCGTGTTCCACACGAGAGAAAGATTTGAACTTGCGAAGGGTGAAACGTTGCCGTTATGGCTTGTTTGCAGGCCGCAGAGAATTTAATTTGCTTTGTAGCCGGCTTGAGTCGCTGCCTCTGGAGTGTGGTTCAGGAGTAGATTATGAGCTTCTGGCTGAGGATCTGCACGACGCCGGAAAGTCGGTTCAAAGCCAACAAATGGCTGACAAGGCGATTAAGACTTTTAACGCATTCGATCTTAGCAGCTCTGACTGCCATGCCAAAGCATTATTGCTGCTCGGTGAAATTGCCAGTGAACAATCAAAATTGAAAGTAGCTGCTCAGTACTGTGACGAAGCAGCCCGGTTGATCGAGGAGAATGCTATTTCCGCCAAAGAGATAATTGATCGTCGTGATCGCTTGAGGCGCAGTCTTAACGGTGATGGTAAGTAAAACTCAGCAATTTTCCATGGTACGTGCCGTCATCTACGACATTGAGGGGAGTCGGATTTGCAAAGAGTTATAATTTGTATTCAGTCCGGTGTCCAATGAGCGTCTGCGCGGCCCGAATCTGTGGACCCCACCCATTTGCATGATCCAACTATTGTTCGTTATGCACCCTTGGGTGAACTCATTCGGGGTGTCGGATAACCTGCGCCGGATCAGGTCTGGCTGCGGCCTTTAAACTAACCGCTACGGTATCCTTCGCGTCTCTTCGGAACCGGCTAATCACCCCGTCGGGATCGGTCGAGCAGCTGCCGGGTAGACGGTTGCGATGCCTCTGGAGGAGTTCTACTGAGATCTTGTGTTAGCATACTCACAATGAGATCGTTTCTTTCGGAAAAGACCGACCTCGTTAATTGTCTGCGCTGTGAACGTATTTTTATTGAACGCAGCAAAATATCTGGTCAAACGCGGTCAGTCAAACTCCATGCACGAAGCGTATTACTTGCACATATTCGTTACGCTACTGCTTGTGGCGTCGGCTGTTGCAGTGGCTGTGAAGTGGATACGAGTGCCATACTCGATTGCGCTGGTGATTGTCGGTTTGATCATTGGACTTTTGCACCTTTTGCCGGCCATTGAATTAGACCCTGATGTGATGTTGCTGGTGTTCCTCCCCGGGCTTCTTTTCGAAGCATCATGGAATCTCAATTTAAAACAGCTGCGATTCGATTGGTTGCCCATCAGCTTGCTGGCCACTGTCGGGGTTGCCATTTCGATGGGTATCGTGGCCGTGCTAATGAGTCGTTTTGCTGGCTTCTCGCCTGTTCCGGCTTTTCTCTTCGGGGCTATATTGGCTGCCACGGATCCAATTTCTGTTATCTCGCTATTCAAAAAAATGGGTGTGGATAAACGCTTAAACGTGTTGATCGAGGGTGAAAGTCTTTTTAACGATGGCACTGCGGTTGTGTTATTCAGAATTATATTGACCGGCGCTCTTAGTGGCGTAATGGCCACGCCTCTTGCACTCGGTGCAAATCTGGTGATCGTAACTGCCGGCGGCATGCTTGTCGGTTTGATACTGGGATGGGGCGCATCTAAAATTACACGGCTGTTTGACGATCATTTGCTTGAGATCACTCTTACTACTATTCTTGCCTACGGTTCATATTTGGTGGCAGAACAACTTGCCGTTTCGCCGGTATTAGCGGTAATCGTTGCCGGAATTGTAATGGGCAACTATGGCAGCCGTACGAGTATGACTCCGTCTACCCGGTTGGCTGTAAATTCATTTTGGGAGTATGTGGCTTTCGCTATTAATTCCTTTGTATTCCTGTTGATAGGCTTGCAAGTTAAGTACGAATTGCTCGTTAAATATTCCACGCAGATTGGTGTGGGCATATTGGCAATATTGCTGGCGCGCGTGATCATCGTGTATTGCTTATGTAATCTTGCGGGTCTTAGACGTCGTTGGAAAATCCCCTTTGTCTGGCAGCACGTGCTTTTCTGGGGTGGCGTTCGCGGTGCACTCTCTATGGCGATGGCTCTTAGCTTGCCCGCAACGATAGCTGGTCGCGAATCTATCGTAATCACCACATTTGGTGTTGTACTATTTACATTGCTAGTTCCCGGGTTGACTGTCGAGCCGTTAATTAAGATCCTCAAGATTCGATCGAACGATTTTACTCTCGATCAATACCGCGCACTTAGAGGTGAGCTTATGAGCATTAACGCGGCTGGCGAGCACCTCGACTCTCTGCGAAAGTCCGGACAAGTATCAGATAGGACCTACGAGATATTAAAGAGCGATCTAGCCGGTGAAGCGCTTGTGCTTAGCAGGCAAATTGACGATTTGCATTTGTCGAACACTGCTTTGCAGCAAATTGAACTGAGCGAAACCGGTTTGGAGTTGCTTCATTTGCGCAAGGATAGAATGGCATTGTATGTGCGCGAGGGGCGAATAGGAGAAGAAAGTGCGCAGGCTGTGCGGGCAAAGTTAGATGCAAAAATGCTCTATCTGACCGAGCAAGAGGCACAGGCAGTGAAAGTTGAGTGCACTGCGCAGCCGCAACCCCAATCGATTGACGAGTCTGTGGAGTCGCAAGCTTAGCGGCGCGTCCTCCTGATCCCGGCCTTGTGCAACTTCAACACCGAACTTCTATCATTGTAGCCACGGGCTTGGGGGAATCACATTTGGTCCTGACTTACGGATGACGCGGCGACTTTTCCTTAAGTCGAGGTTGGTGTCTGTCCGGTGACTTGCGTGTTTAAGTCTGTAGCCTTTTTTGTGCCAGAGAGTTGTCGTGGTGTTCTTCTTCTTTCTTTGCCGGTCCGTGATTCTTCAGGAGAACAGGGAATTTTACTATTGCCTTTGTACCGGTGTCGCCTTCTCCATCTTCAAGACAAACTCGTGCATCGTGAGTGGCGGCAATCTCCTTTACTATTGCCAATCCAAGCCCGCTGCCGTCAACTTGTGTGCCGAGAATTCGATAAAATCGTTCGAATACCTGTTCTCTCTCTTCGGCAGGAATTCCGGGACCTGTGTCCTGAACCACCAGTGAGATGCCGTCTCCACTAACCACACTAACGAAGACAGAACCGCCAGCCGGAGTGTAGATAATCGCGTTCTCGACCAGGTTTGTCACTAATTCCTTTAAGTTGGAGGGATCTCCCTTGATAATGGCAGGAGCGGTTGCAGGTCCTAGACCTAGTTCTATTTGGTTCTCCAGCGCTTGTCCGATCAATTCGGACGTGGCTTCGGAGGCGATCAAATTCAAATCTACTTCGGTGAATGCAAATATTGCGTGAGGGTCCGCTTTGGCTAGCGCCAGCAATCTATTCACCAGGTGACTCATACGGTCGATTCCTTTATCGATTTGAGTCAAAAGGTTCTTTGAATTGTCCGACGCTGTTTGTGAACGCTGCATTATTTCGACATACGTTTTAACTCCAGCCAGGGGCGTGCGAAGTTGATGGGCGGCATTGGCTACAAATCGACGCTGGGACTCAAGGTCTGCACGCAATCGACCAAGCAAATCATTGATTGCGTTTGCCAGCGGCTGAGCCTCAAGGGGCGCTATGGCGTCGTCTAAAGGGTGCAAATCAGATTTTGATCGTTCTACCACCGCGCTGGTCAGATCTCCTAATGGTGCAAGACCTTTGCGCACTCCGAAAGAGACTGCGATGGCACCGAATACTACCAGCAGGATCTGGGGCAATAGTATGCTCACGAGAATCTGGTGCGTAAGATCTGTTCGTCCTTTCAAACTTTCCGCTGCCTGAACCAAAATTATTTGATCCGGTTTTTGTTCCAGAGGAATGCGAATTCGGGCTACTCGAAGAGTCTCGCCGTTGAACCGTGCGTAACGCAAGCGCGGTATAACAGAGTCGAGATGAGAACGTTGGGTAGGAAGTGCATCGCCGGCTAGTCTTACGAGGTCGGGCGTCAACACCTGGTAATAAAGGCGGTCGTCGGAATGGGTGTGTCGGAGAATCGCCTGAGCTGGTGGCGGAAGGTCGATTACAAAAGTTCCGTTCGAACCCACGCGCACCCGTGCCGCTATCGAATCGGCCGTATTTATCAAATTTCGATCGTAGGCATCATTGGCAAAGGATGAAGCCAGCATATACGCCACAGCTGTGGAGATGACACACAGCGAACAAAGTGGCAAAAGCAGCCACATCAGCAAATCTTTCTTTATCGAACGAACTACGTGCGGGCTGTTATTTAGCATTGTCAGCGCTCCGCATGTTTGTAGATAATGCTGATCCGCGCATTTGCAATTCAGTGAGGGAAAGATGCCCGACTTTTGCACACACAGAAATTATATCTGCTGTCTCAAGAGTTGCGTTGGCTATTTTTGCTCTTGTAAGCATGCAAGAGACGATTCTTGTTTACACCGTTTGGTGCCGGGTTGGTTGCAACCGCCACTTCGCAGCGATCAACAGTTGTTGACGACCGGAACACTAAGCTTGATAATTGCCGGTGATTTCGAGAAGGTATCCAAGTCCGCGCAGTGTTCGAATATTGACCCCGCCTACTCCTATCTTCTTGCGCAGGCGATGAACGGTTATTTCAATGGCATTGAACGTCACTTCGCTTTCGAAGGTAGAGAGATGTTCGGTGATATGGTCTTTGCTGACAGTTCTGCCAGTCTTTTGCATAAGAATTTCCAGTACAGCCACTTCTCTTGCAGAGAGTTCGAGTTGCTTGCCGTTCAGTGTCGCTGTACGGTCGGCCGTGTCGAAAGTTAGCGGGCCATAGGTTACTACTGTCTGATTCTCCCATCGATCTTTTCTAAGCAAGGCTCTAATGCGAGCCTCAAGTTCTTCAAGGTGAAACGGTTTTGTCAGGTAATCATTAGCGCCGGCATCAAGACCTGTGACGCGGTCTCGAACGTCATCGCGGGCAGTCAAAATAATTACTGGCAGCGATTGCCCGCGCGCTCGAGCACGCTGCAAAACGTCCAATCCATCGAGTTTGGGTAAACCGAGATCAAGAATAACTAGATCGTACGGCGTAGATAATATTGCTGAATCGGCATCAGGACCGGTCCTCACCTCATCGATGGCGTAGCCGCTATCAGTTAGAGCTAACGTAATTCCAGAGGCCAAAAACTCGTCATCTTCGGCAAGCAGAATCCGCATAATCGCCTCAATCGGGGATAAGTTGATCTTAACCGCTTTTTTAGCCGTTCTCAGGCCGAGAAGGATTCACGAAAGCTAAAACGTTAAGAACGTGCACAAGTCCCGGAAGGTAAATTCGCGCTTCGTTTTCGCTGATCATCGGACAGCACTATCTCTACGCGTCTATTGGTTGCTCTGGTGGCATCGGATGAAATCGGATGAATTGGGAACCTTCGAGGGACTGGCACCATAGCCGGTTACTTCCATCAGTTTTGGATTGACACCATTGTTCGTAAGCCATGAGGCAACGGCTGTCCCGCGCTTACAGGATAAGTCTATGTTGGAGATTGAAGTCTCCACATCGTCGGTGTCCAAGAATTCTGATGTGTCGATTCGGGAATCGACTAATTAGCCTCAAACCCGTTTCAGGTGGGCAAGTTTGGCGCCTGCAGAATTGAAACGAGGGTTCCTCCTGTAAAGACGACGCAGGCCCGGAGGAGAAGTCTCTTTCTACGTCGTCTTTGAGAGTGAAGAATTATTTGCGCAGCGGGCTAACTGCTTCCATAGGTTTTGTTTCGGCGGGTTTTGCCGGAGCTGAACGTTTGTTCTTTGTGAAGAAATCCCACATGATATCGGTAGCATGAATGGTCGTGCAAGGCTTTCCGTCAAGGGTTTTCTGCGGATCTCCCGGGTAGCAGTGCCCGAAATCGTTCAGTCGATATACCTGGACCTGTTTGCCGGTCTTGCTGTTTGTGTACGTCTCGCGGGTGATGCCCGGGGCCGCTTCGTCGACTTTGCTGGTATCAGTGCCATTTACTTTTGCCCAGAAATCGCGGGCATAATTCAACGATTTGAACTGGGGAAACAATGGTGTGAAAGGTCTTGTTCCGGGAAAGGAGACTCGCGGGTTTCGCATTGCACTCAGTCCGGTTCCGTCAGAGGGAACAATTCGGTCCCTCTCGCCATGGAAGAGTAGCGTGGATACAGGGAAATCGGGGGTCTTTTCTTTTCCTGTCAAACATCCGCCAACGCAAGCCATGGCTGCTACTCGGTCAGACAGTTTGGTCGCTACTTCTTGAGCGAGCATGCCGCCGTTTGAATAACCCGCTACGTATACGCGATCTTTATCAATCTTCAGTTTCGCTTCAATGGTGTCCATCATCGTTTCAACGAAAGCGATTTCGTCGACGCGATAGTCTTTGTTATTGTTCAGGTTGAACTGCCGAAAACGATTACCGATCCATCCCTTTGCGTTTGGATAGACAACAATAAATCCTTCTTTGTCAGCTTTTCTGCTCAGATCCGAGGTCTTTGCGATTTCTTCTGCGTTGCCGGTGAAATAATGGAACATGTAGACTATCGGGATCGGTTTCTTGCCATCGTACCCCGGTGGAATGTGCATCGTGTAGTCACGCTTGACACCGCCGATGGTGAGTTCCAATTTGTGATCGCCAGGGGTTGTGGGAAGATCTTGTCTGTTTTTCTCTTCGTTCTTGGCATAGGCTTCGAGATCTTTTAGCGACATTCCTTTGCTGTCTTTGAAGCCCCACTCGTCCTTGTGGGAGCGCTGGATATATTCCAGTTTGTTGTCCATCGCAGACATGATCTTCATGTTATCTTC
>JAKFUT010000235.1 GCA_021732565.1 Candidatus Obscuribacterales bacterium | reverse complement strand
GCTGGTGTATCGGCCTGGTGGCATTCCTCTATGTAGTTGTTATGGCAATTGCAACTGGAATGGCACCAGTATTCCCCAACGGGGCGGACCAGGCTCCTAATCCTTTATTTATCGGCACCGAAGCGGCGGCTCCTCTGGCAAATTTGCTGGTGGCGGCAGGCGAAACGTGGGCGGGGACACTAATTGCAGCCGGAGCCGTAATTGGAATATTTAATGTGTTACTGGTGCTGTCCATGGGCGGGCCGCGCATCTTCAGAAACATGGCGGAAGACGGTCTCTTGCCACCGATCTTTGCGAAAACTCATAATGGCAATCCTACATTTGGACTGTTGGTAAACGGAATTATTGTCGGACTGGTTGCCGGATTTGTGCCGTTTGATCAGGTTTCCGACATCATGGTGCTTGGTACTCTGGTAGCCTTTGTATTCGTCTGCGTGGGTGCGTTGCGCCTCAAGCTAGTGCATCCGGCGGTGGCACTAGCCGGAGCCATCGGGTGTGCGACGTTATCTTGTTTCCTTGGCCAACTTGTGTGGCAGGTCTATGCAATAAGTTGCCCGCTTGGACTTTTGTTCTATTTCAGCTACGGACGCAATCACAGCAAGTTGAACAGAACCAACAGCGCAAGTTAAGATGCAAGTTAGCCGGAATGCTCGTCCCACATTCGCTTGTGAGCTTCCGTGTCAAGCTGTAAGCCCTTCAGGATTTTCAGATTTGGCCGTGACGGCTGATAAACCCAGCGCAGCAAAACCTTACGCAAGTCCTCCGGATCAAAAGGTTTGGTGAGGTAGTCATCCATTCCTGCTTCCAGACACGCCTGTTTGTCTACGAGCCCGATACCTGCTGTCAGGGCGATTATCGGAGTAACCTTTCTGGTTCCCCCACGACGGTGTTCTTCCGCTCGAATAGCTCGGGCACATTCAATCCCGGTCATTCCAGGTAGTGATATGTCCAGAAGAATTGCTGCGTAGGTTGCCATGCCAAAGGCAGCTAAACCTTCTTCGGCCGAGCCCACAATGTGGACGTCATACTCGAAGACTTCGCAAAATCGACGGATCACATACTGATGGGTAACGTTGTCTTCTATAGCTAGCAGAGTTGCAATCATGCTTCCCTACCTATAGATGCCGAATATGCCATTACTTCTCTCAGGTGTATAGGCCGCGATACCGATGTCGAATCGTTTCGGGCTGGACTGCCTGTTAACGATTCTACCAATCTCAAGAAATTGTAGAAGATAGTAATGTTTTCCAAAGAAATTCCAGGGCTCCCGCCAACCATTGAGGACTAGGACGCTCCCGGAACAAAAAAGGGTCCCGCTTGAGGGAAATGTTTTGATCTTGCAATATTAAATAACCTCTCATATTTTTTTGAGCATCCGTTTACGTTTTCTGGTCATAACTCCATGGAAGAAAGACACTCGATTGCATTACATAAGGAATAAGCAGCCGGCCAGTGCCCAACAAGGCCTCCGATTCCAACATTAAATGGACGCAGACGGCTTAATTCTTGAAATCCCGGGCACGGGAGTTGCTGGCTGTGACCGGTAATTTGTGTCCAAAGTGCCTGATACAGGGTGTTTCACTTGAAGAGAAGGCAACTATTAGGCTAATCTGGGCAGGTTGACACCAGCTCAAGTCATAAATTATACTTAATTAAAGGTTGTTAATATTTCTCTTCTTGGACTTTCTGGAAGGTGTCTCACCGCTGTCTTTGAGTATGGGGATATGAATTTTATGAGCAGACGAACACGTCGCGGTCCGGCGCTCGGCTTCATCGGCGCAATTAACGTTCCCGAGAACGATAGCGCGGTTGAGAAGACCACGCCTGGCGGGATGAACTCACGAAGCAAAACAGGTGGAACGCTCGGAATTATTGTTGCCAGCATCATCACCATCATTTTGCTGGGAATCTGTTTCTTTTTCGTTGCTCAGGTGCTTGGCGGTTCACGGGAGCATGCAAATGCCACCGATGCCGGTGCTCTAAACGTAGCGAAATATGCATTGACTGAACCCATTGCTACATTGAGTCCAGGAATTGAAGATGATAATTTCAAGAATCTGGGTGAAAACGGAGCTGGTGTTCCAGGGGGCAGCAGTATAAACCTGCGTACCTACAACCGTCTCTTTGCCCAAACTCTGCTCGTGGTAATAAACGCCCAGGCTGATACAAATCCCCAGGGAAAAACCAACGCCAATCTTTTGGTTGCTGCATTGCAGCAGGGAGCCGATTCTATTGGTGGACGGCTCGGTACCGAACTTAGCAAGACAACAGGCAACGTGTTATTCAAGCACTTTGACGACGTCGCCAAAAGCAACTCAGTACGCATGCTAGGAGACGATGCCGAAGTAGCACACTCTGAGAGCGACTTCAAAACAGCATATCTGGAGCAAGATAAAGCTGTCGCTCCCCAACCTGATACTGGCCAGGCCACGAACATTGAGGTTCCCCCCGCCCTGTTGGGGCTGTTTAGCGGTCTAGGCCTGACAACAGCCGCGCCCAATGGAGGCACCTACCTTCGGGGCTATGAGAAGCCAACCGCCGGCCTTGCATCACCAGGAGGGGCCGGTCTACCTGTAGGGGTGCCTCTGGCCCCGGGTGAAAGACCTCACCTTGTTTCCAAGGTCGACTTTGAGCGGCAGGAAAGTAAGTTTGCCGACCTCAGCAATGCCAACGTTCCTCCCAATGGATTCAGAAATCACTCCACCGTCAACAATGGAACGGGAGAGTTCAAAGGTAATAACTCCGCAGTCACCAGCTGGTCTATAGCAGGGGCGATGGCTGACGCAGCAAGGGGGCAAGCCTTCCAGTTTCCACCCTCCATCCCGATGGGCTATATAGAAATCGTCAATGCCGACTCCACAAATGTTCCCGGTCCCTATCCGGGCGATCAGACCTGGCTTATGCAAGAGGGAGCCAACGAGACTGGCGGCACAATGGTAATGGGCCAGTGCTTTGGAAACCAAGCAGTGATGGCATCGTGGAAAGCCTATAATACCGCCATGGCGGCCTCCCCCGCACCAAATCCGCCACCAAGTCAACCCTCGTTGAACGGCGTTTTCAGTCGGGCAACCGGTGCCACAGCGACACTGGCAGAGGCTCAGACAATTAGTGGAGCAGGCACCACCTGCACTGATGTCGACGTAACAGGCGGCGGAAAGCCAGTGTGCCAAACCCTTTGGGGAGGCGGTTCGGGGATATTCGACCAGGCATATCACCCGGGTGGAAACGGCTCTACTAATCCGGCCCAACCTGGCGGTCTAACCGCTATTGAGTGTGCAGACTGCGGTCTGGAAAAGATGTTTAACCAGGAAACCCAGTATACGGTGAATTGCCCGACTACAGGACTACGAATCTTCAATCGTCCATGTGCTCCAGAGATGACCACTTCGCCGAAGGGTACTTGTTCGTCCACCGTAACTGGAACTATTCAGCAGCTCGGCAACTATGCCTCTCGTACTGATAAGAACGCAAGAAACGCGGGAGATGCAGGGATTGGCACGCTGGGCGACACCATGATTAATTACATCATGGCCAAAGTTAATCAGATCAAGCCGCTGGCTACTCCTACTGAATTGTCAGATTTCCAGACACTCTTAGCCAATACGCCGGTGCCCCCGGGCTCCAGAATGTACATCTACATGACCACCCCTAATGCCATCGATACCACCACGAAGAAGGTAACAGGAGGTGTTATCTCGTTTAATGCCACTCTCCCCCCGGGCTTCGTTGCAGGCACTCAACCCGACGGATCAACAGTGCCCGGGTCATTCACCTATTCCCTTCAGAAAAATGGGGATTGCGGGTTGATGAATCCACATGGAGACTGGGGAATCCATGACATCATGTATTATCAAGAGAGCAATCCGCAATTTTCGGGTACCGACAGTGGTGAATTAAACAAGTCTAGCGGCTTCAACAATTATCTTGGGAAAATTCAATTCACCAACCAGGCAAGTGGAAGTTGTGCCATGTTCTCCAAACCCGATTGAGGGAAACACCATATTAGAAGTATGATTAACCAGGTTATTGTTTTGGGATCTTACTGATGAGAAGGCAATTGTTGTGTTTGATGGCGGTGGGGCTGTTATCTGCCGGCCCATTGCTGGCAGCCCCTCCCCCACCCCCGAAACGTGTGTTGCCTAAAGGGCTTGTTACACTAGACCAGCCTCCCGATTTGCCCTACCTGGCACCGTTTCCCGGGGCAGTTTATCAATCGATTCTCAGCAGACCTAATGACTCAGGCGGGCCCGGCTTCAGCCTGACCTTTCACACTACTGCCTCATCGGATGCCGTGCAGAATTTTTATAAAGACGTTTTTCGTAGAAATAATTGGGTGCTGATCGATGGTGCCACAGCCAGAGCAATGACTGGAATGCGGAAGAACACGGTCTGCAATGTAACTTGTATGACACCATACAAAAAGGGCTTTAATACACAGGTGCTTGTGGGGTACAAGATATTTCAGCCGGAATCCAAGGAGTGATCGTCCACCGAAGAGAATTTCCACTCTTCATTTTCGTTCCAACCCTCCTTTCATTAATTTCCCTGCCGAGCTTTTCAGCATCGGAACTGGAACACCAGAATGTTAAACCGGCCAAGGTGAACCCTCCAGTTTCGCGCCAAGCGGAAGAATCCTTTTTTGAAAAAATAGAACAACACTTGGAACTGACACAAGTTAACGAAGCCGATTTTCAAGAACTGGCCGCCTTTTTGCAACAACACCCCCACCATTCAGTTGCGCTGTTTTTGCTTCGCAAATGCTACGCGCAACTCGGACTGGAAGGAATGGAGGGCGAGCAAGTTGAGAAAGCAGAGCGCAGCTTTGATCCGCAAATGGTATTACAACTGTTCAAACGTCATATCGAGAATTACGATCTGAGGCAGGCTTTCTCATTACTTCCAACGATGATGAAAGTGTTCCCCGGGGATCCTTCGGTCCAACTGGTGGATGCAATCTTTTTGGAAGAAACAGGCCACAAACAAGAAGCTGTCTTGAAATACGAGCAGCTACTTCGGCTTCCCGAACCACCTCCCGGTGTTGCCAGCAGAATGGCTCTGATCAAATTTGACGAAAAAGACTACACCAAAACACTAACACTCACCGACATCGACCTGGCAAGAAACCACAACTTCTTGCCTGCATTGCTAGCTAAAGCAATGGCTTTGTCCAAACTTGGCCGAAATAATGAAGCTCTGACCATACTACAGGCGGGGCTGGAAAAGCACCCGTTTGATAAACGACTGACGCTGGTGGCCCATGAAGCATCACTGGCAAATCAGGATCTGATTGGTGCCTTAAAGTACGGCTTACTTCACCTTGCGGTTTCGGACTTTAGTTCACATAAGGCAAGACGCAGAGTAAGAGACACTCTAACGAGACTCTCTTTGTCGCAAGCCGATCCGGTAATAGCAGCAGTCTCGTCAATTATCGATAAGACTCCCCATGCAATGAAATTTCACTATTGTATGGGTGAAATCTTCGTCAAACTAAATCGGCAGGCACCCGCACTTGAGCAATTCCTGCTAAGTCGCAGGTTAGATCCATACTATGAGCCAACTAATTTCCAGTTAGGGCATTTGAGCGAAATCCAAGACTGCAACTATGCGACGGCGCAGGCTTTTTACGAGTTGGCAAGCAAGACAAAACCGCTCTATCTAGAGAATAACGTGCATAAATGGCGTTTAAGAAGAAGGCTCGACAACCAGAAACGCGACGTGGCCTGGCGAATGAAAGATGCAATGTTTCATCTGGCGTGTGGTCCGGAAGGGAAACTTGACGTGCTCGGCCGGGTGGGCGATGTGAGACCGCCCCAACGAGCGCCTAATCAATCGCACGAACACTAATGCGTGCATTTATTTTGCATCCATCCAATTTGGTCCCGACCCGACATCGACTTTCAACGGTACCAGGAGCGGTTGTCCCATTCCCATCGCAGTGCGAACAACTTCTTCTACTTCGGCAACTTCCGTTGCCGGAACGTCCAGCACCAGTTCGTCGTGCACCTGCAGAATCAATTTTGTCTTCAGTTCACGAGATTTCAATTCATCGTCGAGCTTAATCATGGCCAGCTTCATCAGGTCGGCGGCGCTTCCTTGCAAGGGCGCATTGAAAGCGGCTCTTTCATCAGCCTTGCGAATGCCATCGTTACGGTCGTTTAGATTATGAAAGTAGCGCCGCCTTCCCCAGAGCGTCTCAACATAGCCGCGCTGGCGCGCCTCCTCCAGAACCCTTGTCATAAATAATTTTACTTTGGGGAAACTTTTGAAATACTTCTCGGTAAACGAGTTTGCCTCACGCGTGGAAATTCCCAAAGCAAGACCCGTGGCATATGGACCTTGCTGGTAAATCAATGCAAAGTTCAATGTTTTTCCTATACGGCGGTGATCGCTGGTCACCTTATCCAGGGGCAGATCAAAGATCATTCTGGCGGTGCTTGTATGAATGTCTTCGTCGTTAATGAAGGCCTCAATCAGATTCTCATCGCCGGACATATGAGCCAGCAATCGCAGCTCAATTTGGGAATAGTCGGCCGACATAATAAGACGATCCGGTTGGCCGGGAATGAATCCTCGTCGAATTCGGCTTCCCAATTCTGTTCTTATAGGAATGTTTTGAAGGTTCGGGTTACTGCTCGAAAGACGGCCTGTGGCTGCCACGGTTTGATTGAACTCACCATGAAGGCGATTATCACGGGGAGATATCTGCCGAGGCAACGCCACAACGTAGGTAGAATTCAGTTTCGTCAATTCCCGATAGTCAATGATCTTTTGCACCACGGGATGCGCGTTCACCAGTGCATCAAGAACCGCCGCATCGGTAGAGAAACCTGTCTGGGTTCGTCCCTTCGTTGGCAATTTCAGTTCGGTAAAGAGAACTTGTTGCAATTGCTGGGGCGACCCGACATTAAACGAATAACCTATCAGTCCATAAATTTCGCGTTCAAGCCTGCGAATTCCAGTCTCCAGCTCATCTTGCAATGCTTTGAAATAAGGCAAATCCAGTGAGATTCCACTGTGTTCCATGCGTGCTAGTACTGAAGCTGTTGGCAAATCCATGCCCCAGAGGAGTTCCTGTTGATCGAAGTCTAGTTTCTCCAGGTAGTGGCGGGTAAGTTCCAGAGCAACTCTTGCCTCGTCTGCGGCAAATGGCGCATAGAGAGCACCGGCGATGTCAGCCGGACTAATTTTGCGCGAACCGGTGGACTCTGTAAAGTCATGCATTGCGTAGCCCAGAAGGCGACTTGCTTGTTCTCGTAAGCGATGGCGGTCAGAGGGATTGACGATATAGCTGGCAAGCATGGGATCAAATGCCATAGGAGCGCACTCAAGCCCTACGGTGTTGAGGGTGTGGATTGCAGATTTGCAATCGAAGACAACTTTGGCTATCTGATCGTTGTTAAGAATCGGTTGAAGTTTTTCTCGAACCAGATCAAGGGAAACATTTTCACCGACATGAAGCAATGGCACATAGAAGCTATTGAGGTTCCATTCGCCTTCGCCAAGTTCAAGTCTACGTGACTCTAACATCTTGAGCCCGCTGCCAGTTGCAATGCCCAGACCGATGACGCGGTGGTCGAACCAGACTTCTCCTGTGGTTGCAACAACAACGGAAATGAAACCGCTTGCCAGGGCAGCTCTAACCAATTCATCGAATTGTTCTGCATTTTGTACCACCGTGGCAGGCACGG
The DNA here is from genome assembly GCA_021732565.1 of Candidatus Obscuribacterales bacterium. GTDB lineage: Bacteria > Cyanobacteriota > Vampirovibrionia > Obscuribacterales > Obscuribacteraceae > JAKFUT01. Next base: position 8,277 of record JAKFUT010000235.1, on the reverse strand, counting down.
AGGGGCTAAGCACTCGAACTTCAGCAGCTGTCACCGCCGATGGTACCACATCAAGCAAAGCAAGTTGAACGGGCGCTCCCGATTGTGCCGCAGCATCTCTGGCCGCCTTCTCAGATTGTGCCGCAGCGCGGCTGCGAGTAGCGCCTCTGGCTTTGGGCGGCACGTGTAAAAGCGCGGGATCAATTTCCGGTTCTGTGCCGTTATTAAAATTAGCAAGTATCTTGGGCAATCGACGAAGCAGATTGCGAAACTCCATCTCCCTCAAAAATTCGCAGACTCGTTTCACGTCGGGCAGCTTCAACTGGCAATGATCGAAATCAAATTCCAACGGCACGTCAAGGCGAATGGTGGCGAGCCTCTGGCTGTCAAAGGCTTTTTCACGCCCCTCAATGAGCTTGGTGCGAACCGAATTAGACTTGATGTCATCGAGGTGCTCATAGACAGAATCAAGCGTTTTGAACTCGCTCAGCAGTTGCACCGCCGTTTTCGGACCGATACCTCTGACCCCGGGAATGTTGTCGGAAACGTCTCCGCACAGCCCTTTATAGTCGATCACCTGCTCCGGCCAGATTCCCAGCTTTTCAAAGACTTCCTGTCTACCGAACTCTTTTACTCCACCTTCCCGCAAAGGCATTAGAACCTGTATGTGATCGTCGAGTAACTGGAATGAGTCTTGATCTCCGGTAAAAATTACGGTAATTAAATCGCGCTCTCTTGCCTTCTTAGCAACAGTTCCAATAACATCGTCGGCTTCCCAGCCCGCCAGCTCATACACGGGAATGGAGAAGACCTCCACCCCTTCTTTAATCAGCGGCCACTGCACTGATAAATCATCGGGCATCTCTTGCCGATTGGCTTTGTAGTCTTCAAATTCTTCATGGCGAAACGTGGGGGCGGCAAGATCAAAACAGACAGCCATCGAATGTGGTGCGCGTTTATCGATCAAGTCGAAGAGCGAGTTAAAAAAGCCATACACGGCCCATGTTGGCAAGCCTGTCGAGTTTCTCATACCCGACGTTATAAGTGCATAGAATGAACGAAACGCTAGAGAACTGCCGTCTATCAGAAAAAGGCTATTGTTGGTTTTCATATCAGATGGCGCCGGTCGGTACCTTGTAGGAAATACGATCATTCACACACCACAAGGGTGCTTCCCCGCTTGGCGCGTTGACGAACCAGGCTTGTTCCGGGGCTATCGTAATTTTATCGCTTGCAGCTGAAATAATTCATCGTAGACTTCACGCATGCCATGTTCCAATTCCTCCGGCGGTCCGAGAAGGTCGAGTGAGTGCTGCAATGCGGCTTGAGCCTCCTTATATTTGCGTTGCCTCACTTTAAGCGCAACTTTATTTTTCAATCCGTTTAAATAGTCGGGGTTGATTTCAAGGGATTTATTAATCATCTCCTCGGCTAAATCCAGCTCATTCTCGTCCAGATAAATGCTTGAGAGATTTCCCATCGGCCACTCAAAGCGGGGATACTTATTTATTACTGCTCTAAACATGCTTGCCGATTTGGCCGGATTGGCTTGGTTGAGGGCGGCGATATTTGCCTGCTCTGCGTCTTTTGAAGTCGGCTCCAAAGGCAGTGAGGTTTTCAGGAATACCCGGGCGTTATGTCCGTACTTTCCTATCTGACCGTCTACCTTGGACGTGTCGGCGGAAATGGCTTTTAAGAGTGCCGCCCGTGACGCTTCCGCCCAGCCGGAGGCTTTGTTGTTTACCCCAATTACATAGTAGCCTGACGCCGTCAAACCTTCTGGCAAATTGTCGGGAGAGCGCACGTTGTTGATTGTCAAATTGACAGCCTTCCCGACTTCGCCCATGGTATGAGAGAGTGTGCCTCCATTCAAGAAACAGGTTCCCATACCGAGCAAGAGCCCCCCGAAAATAATGGTTAACCCCGGGCCGTGTACCTTCCAATCTGGTTTCTTGCGTTTTCCACTTTTCCTGATACTCATGCTGCACCCGCGCTGAGACGTGACATATGGATTCTGGTACCGTGGGACACCCGGTTTCCGTTTTGCCCCGCCATTGAATCCGACTGGCCGAAACGAACGGCTAACAGTGGAGAAGCGGACAGGGAGGAGGATTGAGACCAGCCTCATTCCATCGGCCAGATACAACGGCACTTATCTGATATCGGATAAACAGAAAGACGTTTTATTTTTCATTGCCTCTACCAGTTTATCTGTCTTACCTTAGATTTAATCCATCAACCCTGGAATCACAAAATCTCTTCAAATTTCATACGTAATGTATATCTCACTGGAAGTTGCGATGCCCTCCGCACCTGCCATTTTTGCAGCCAATAGCCTCCCCCTGCTATTTGAGGGTCAAGAAAGCCGATCGCTCACTCAGAGAGATCGGCTTTCTTGCTGATGTCGTTTTCTTCCCGTTGTTCCTATTGAGGTATCGCCATCATCCCCGGTATGAGATCAGACATGCCATGTTCCGTAAGATACACGTAGAAATTTGCCTTGACGTTCATTCCCCTTACTATGTCCACAGGGGCATAGTCTTGAGTGCGGACCTGAACTTCGTAGGCTTTTTCAAGTCGAATGGCATTTCCATCCATGTCGAAAACCTTGGAGGAATCCTCACACCTGAGTACTCCGTCAGATATAGGAGTGAATATGTGAATTTGTTCGTCTTGTTCCACTTTTCGAATTACGTTGTCGCGCTTCCCTACCTCAATTTGGACAGCGCGGGAACGCTTCACAAATCGATTCTCGGTAATCTCCACCGGTTCCATTAAAGTAACGAAATGCACGGTGAAATCATAATCGCCATCCGTTTTGGTGACAAAAGGAACTGCCGAGTACTGCCATATATCGCCCCGGGCATCCGTTTGCCAGCCCTGCGACTGATCGGCCCGAGCAGTAAGGGTATAAGGCTGATCCTTAACCTTTCCCGTGGTTAAATCTTGCCAGTAGTACTCGGTGCGGGTCTCCGAGTGCCAGATATGAGCAGCCATCCAGGGCGGAATCTTGTACCAGATGCCAGTCTTTCGTTGTTCGACAAGCCCCTCCAGCGGCAGGTATTGCTTGCCTGGTCGAAAGCGCTCATCAAACGACGGGAGGCTATCGCTGTGTTGAACCCCGCCAGTTAACAGTAATTCTCCGGGCTTTCGCGGCGCGGGTGGAGGCAACCGGGGCGGACGGACCGCAGGAGCCGGTGCCGTAGTAATTGCGCCCGCAGATGAGGGAACCACAGTTGGAGAGGGTTGTTCAGCTGTTGGTCCTGCAATTTCGGAAGAGCCGGAAAAAGTGTCGGGTGCTGCTGATGCGTTAAGCTCTGCCGCAAGCAGCAACATTAATGTCCATAGCATTACTGCCCCGGTCTTCATCTGTCGATTGGTGCCTCGCTTCGCTCCAGCCGCCGGTCTACGAGCTTGTCTGCCGTTCCTTGCACTGGCAGGACGCCGTTTCGCGCCGGCGCTCAATCAGCTATCATACCCCGGGTGAGCAGTCTCTACTGGCACCAGCCGACCTTCTCCAGGTGGTCTGTTGAATGTTTGTGCCCGGGGAGTCCTACTACCCTAACGGCGTGGTGGCGATTGCGGTGTGTCGATCGGAGCCTGCAGCGACAGAGGGCGAGATGGTCCCTGAAGCTGAGCAAGAGACTCAGAAAGTACCCGTCCTTCCGATTGAGAGGGGGCAGAAATATTCAGGATTGCCGCCAGCGTCGGGGCAATGTCCGCTGGAGAACAAGGCTCTGAATATTTGCCGGAACGAACGGTGGGTCCACTAATTAGAAGTGGCACTTGCGAGTCATAAGTATATGGAGATCCGTGGCTTGTGCCGTTGGATTCTGCGCTATAGATGAATCCGGGGCGAGTAACCACCACCAGTTCACCGCTACGCCCCCAATAATAGTTCTTCTTCACCCCTTCTGCTCTGGGACCGGACGGCGCCTGGTTCATAAACAGCTGCGCTGCTGTGTAAACTTCGCTGATGCCAGCCACCGACGAGCGAGCCAATTTCGCGGCCAGTTGTTCCACATCCGGTTGACGATACTTCTGTTTATCGATGGTATTGAGGTTGAGATATACGTTTGGAGGTGTAAATGAAGAGATCCAATCGTCTGGAACCAGTTTGGCATCAAGGGCATTATCCAGTAGTGTCTTGAATGCTTTGGGATCGATTCGCCCGGCATCAAGCCCCCGTTCCTTCAAAAATTCTGGAATCGGCATTACACCATGATCCCCGGTCAAAACAATCAGGGTCTTATCCAGACCGACTTTTTGATCTACATATTGCAGGAAACTGGCCAGCGTCTGATCAAGTCGCAGGAACATGTCTTGCAATTCCTGACTGTATGGTCCAAAGGCATGGCCAAGGTAATCACTGCTTGAAAAACTTACGCTCAAGAAATCAGTATCAGGATGCTGTCCAAGATTCTCTTTATCCATGGCCTCTTTGGCAAAATCGGCAAGCATTTGATTTGCAAAGGGTGTCATCGAAAAGGTTTCATAAAACTGTTCGTTAGGCGAAGAAGCACCACCCGTAATCACATGTGGAAACTGGCGTCCGTCGCCAGGCAGACTGCGCTCGTAGGTATAGTCGTCTCGAGTCGATGCAGTGTAAAGGTTTTCAGGTAGCAATCGCTGCCAGGGTTTCCCGAAGTAACTGTCTGCATAGTGCCTGTCGTTGAAGGTTCGTACCCAATTGGGAATCGCACTGCCAAACTGAGATGAACTAACAAAGTTGCCTGTGCGATCGTCCCACCAAAGGGCATTGTTACCAAGGCGACCGGCCAGAAATACCGCGCCTCTATCTTTCAGCGCGCAGGCCAGAACCTTACTGCGTCCATTAGTAGCGAGCTTCATCTCGTCACCGATGGTCGACCCCAGCATATTACGGCAGCTCGCCCCGGTTCCGTTGGCTCCTACCATTTGCACGGTTTCGTCGTTAACTGCGCTGACTTCTTTATCTTTGCGCCGGTCATACCAATCATTGCCGATAATTCCCGTAGACCAGGGGAGAGCACCGGAACTAATAATGGAATGGCCAACCGCAGTTACCGTTGTTGCCTGTGGATAGCGGCAATTAACGAAATTCGCTCCATTTTCCATCAGGAAGCGGAAGCCGCCCGCACCGAATTTGTCCTGGAAGCGAGAGAGATAATCGAAGTTAAATTGGTCGATGACCAGCACCAATACGAGTTTGGGCTGGGCCGATTGATTCAGCTGCGACCAGGCTTTCGGCGCAATCGCGGTTATGCAAATTAATAATGTGCAGAGGAGGATTAAAATCCGCCGTAGACGCAACGTGGCAAACAAGACCAACCTCCGGATAGTAATTGAATCCCTTGCCAGGAAAGCTTTTCAGGCTCGCAGCATGCCAAGAAATAGCGCTGTTTGCCGATGGATTTCCTGAACCCATAAATGATGGTTCATTGACAACTCGGGGCAGATTAGGGATAATTAATTAAACACCCTTAATGTGCGGCAGTGAGCGACAGTGTTTTAACTTGACATAGACTCAAGTCTGTTTGAATCGCTGAGACCTTGATTGGGGAGCGGGGAGGTCGTGGGCTAATGAAAGACAACAGCAAGAACCGTGAGAAAGGGAATACCTTGTCCCTTATTGTCACGTGTGCGTTGTTCATCGTGGTAATAGGTTTAGGGGTTGATTTCATGTTGATGATCTTCAAAGGTCACCGGCGCCTGACCAACACCTCTGATTCAATTGCACTGGAGTTGGTGAAAAATATCATTCGTACTCCCAAGGTCAAGTTGACCCCCGGATACGAAATGGACAACTGGGGACCACTGTCCGACAACGGCTGGATTGATCTTTATCGCTTTAACAAGATTGTTGCTCAAACGATTCTCAGTGCTGCCAACGCCGCAGCAGACGGATCGTCCGACGCCCTCGATGCGGCCAACGATATGATTGATCACTTGCAAGGAACCATGGGCGGAGGCGGAGACCCCGGAAGACCCCCCGCTACGGCTAGCCTTGGGGCAAGGCTAAAGGCAGAATTGGAGAAAGCAGCTCATGACTTCTCTAACGGGGGGGACATTAACGGAGTAGTAAGCGACCTGCCCGTCAGTTTGCATCCTGCTGCCATGGCAGACCCGGGCAGTGGCTACTGCGGGTATGTGGGGGCGCCCGGTCGTTGCGGTTCTAAAGGTAGCAAGTCAGGCCAGCCGTCGGTTCGCCAGCAAGATGAAGAGGGGAGCGGCGGCCGCGCCGGCAGTAATGGCGGCTGGTGCCGCGGCGGTTCGTGGGACACAGTCTTCCCGACTCCGCCTGCCCCTGCAACAACCGTTTATCAGGCCTATTCGGATGGTAATCCAAGTAGCGAGAAGGCAGCCTTTATTGCCAGCCAGAAATTTGGCTCCTATGTTGACAGAGACGGAGCCAGCAATGTATCCCTCAATCCTTTGGCCTTGCCGATCATTGTGTCGGGTAGTGTTGTTGACCCTGCTAATCGAATACAAATCGGTGCCTTGATAGACAAGGGCGGGAAGAAATATCTGCCTGGTTACAAGGAGATCAAGTTTCTCAACGGAAACGCCAATACTCTGAAATCAGTAGCCGCTGTACCTATGGAGGCAGGCTCGCAGCCACACCTGGTATCAACAAAAATCTTTGAGGAAAGCGTACAGAACAATTTCCTCACCAGTTGCGTATTGCCTCCCAATGCCTACAAGTTTATCGCCAGTAGTGTGGATTCTCATGGTCAAAACAACATGGTGGTATCAGTGGCTGAGGTCTCTTCAGGACCACAGACATTCCCCACCCAGTATGAGCGAGCCTATATCGAGTTTATAAACATTGGCGATCGAGCGTCTTACGACTATAACGGCGATGCAACTACCACCACCAACGTATATGCCAAGGAGCTAATGTCCGGCATATATCTTTCTGACAATGGAGCGTTCTCCACGGATCCAGCCGCGATCAAAGAGTGGGCTGCATACAATGACGGCACCAGCAGCACAAAACCAGCTCTTACAGATAGCAATGGAAACGTAAGGGTCTTCGGAAAGACTGACACCATTCACGGATTCAAACCAAAGAGTTCCGGTTCCCGGGGCGATCAGCCCTGTATCTGGATGAATGTAACACACGGGTCTCCCGATTATTATGACTCTCAATGTGGCGACAGACTAAAAGACTTTGAAGCCGCCTACCCACCAGGAGAAGCCCAAAACGGCGACCCCACAAGCTATATGGCAGTGGAACAGTTCAAGCAAACCATTCGCAGCGTGTTCAACGCTTGCGGCTCCTATGGTTGCCCCAAGGACTCAACCGGTTTGCGGGTATACACCGACGGATGGCCAAACCATGGTACCGATGTAAATGGCGGCGACCCGGCTACAAATACTGGACGATACTGGCGAGACCAAATAAATCCAGTTCCCTCCGGCGCCAACTCTAAGGTCTCCAGAGCCGGCACAGTCTTGGAATTGCTGCAACAAATTGATCCCGAAAAAACCGCCAGCACTCTTGAACTAGTGAAGAATAAGATTTTTCAAATCAAGAACGACACTACTGAAGCCCAGATCATGCAGATGTTAACCAAGCAAACTCTTGAGCTTGGCCAATGCGCCTATATTTACAAAGACTTGAAGGGCGACCTTCAATTCACCACCACCAAGCCACCTTCTATGGTTGGCGACATATCAAATGTCAACGACCCCAAGCGCAAACCAGTAGGCCGCACCCGCACCATATCATCTGAAGACTATGCCACTGTGGGAACGCTGGTGAACCCGCCAAAGGAAGGCGATATTCACTTGCAACTTTACACGTCATACCCTGATCCAAAGACGGTAGGAACGGCTCGAGACATGGTCGAAGAGACGGTGGGCATTGGAACCAACAACAACCTGCTTCGCCTGCGATTCATCAATAAATGTGGTGGCGCAGGGGGCGGGGGCGGAGCTGTCCTCAGTTCCAGTGGAGACTTCTGCCAACCTGACTAGGATCAAAAACTTTTCGCTCGGCCCAATTAGAGAGGACCGCTTATGCGGTCCTCTTCATTTCTGAAGCCATCCTGCAATCTTCAGCGTCCCCGACAAGCGGGCAGTCACAAGTCCTCGGATTTTTCGTTGTATCATCAATAGGCTTCAGCTGCCCTTAATTGGGATACTATTATTCTGAAATTTCGTAATAGAACTGGTGGCTCCAGCTTTATGGAAAACATTGAGTGAGTGATTTCAAGATTGGCATGTTAAACCTCAACTCGTTCAGCCTGGCGACCCGGATAACTGTGCTTATGGGGGCTGCTACCTACATGGCGGCTTTGGCACACATAGTGG
>JAKFUT010000112.1 GCA_021732565.1 Candidatus Obscuribacterales bacterium | reverse complement strand
ATCTGCCGGAACGTTTACGAAGGCCGGATAGTACTTGCCCGTAGAGGTACCGTTATAGCGCTCCGGATCAAGAGTCATGGTTGAGGAGCCGTCGGATAGCCAACCCAGCTTGATTTTCAAATCCACAAGTTGGGCTGATCCGTTGGCCAACTCCGGGGTGTTTCGAATTATCTGCTGCATGGCATGCTCATAAACGGAAATCTTTTCGCCATTCATGTCAGTTACGCTGCGGTCCTTGCTATTTGCCCCGACAGCGCCGTCAAGGACCTGCTGAAGGCGTCCGGATAAAGCGGTCGCCTTCACAGCGTCATCGTCGGCTATGTTCTTGAGCTCATCATTCTGCAATTGACCGGCCAGTAATTTCTCGAACCGAACGGTGCCTAGCACCGAGTTGATACCCGTGACCGGCAGAGATTCGCCATCACCAGCCCTGGTGGCTTTGCCGGCGGCCGGATGATCGCACAGTGCAATATATCCCCAGTCTGAGTCCTTCACCACTATCCTGCTCAAATCGCCCGCCACAGAAAGCACCGCAGCCTGCGCAGCGGTCTCCGTGCGCTGACGCTGCAACATAAAATTCTGGAGCTGGCCCGAAAGCATTAGCAGAATGGAACAGATCAACCCGAGTCCGACTAAGCAGATAACTAGAATGGAGCCCCGATTGTTTCTGGCACGTCTTCGAACTGGCAGGTTTTGGCAAAACATAGTAACACTCCAACTTGATGTAAATTACCGGTCCAGAGCTCTGGGATACTCAACGGGAACTTCCGAGAACGAATTAACCACAGTTGCTCCTCCTATAACGGGCACCTGACCGATGAATGGAATGCCTGACAAATTGAAGATCGGCATGATTTCACAACAAACCTTCAAGCGATAGTAGAACCGAAACTTGTCTCTTCCTGCTCGCACCCTTGCAGGTAAAGTCTCAAATGCTTTGTACTCTGAACGTTCGCCCTTTTCATCAACCACCGCTACAGTAGCCACCGTTTCATGGAGGTTAATCGTGTGCAACGCACACAGGAGAGGCTGTTTCAAACTGGACTCAATGGAATTCACACACGCCTTCGCCATGGTCTTCGATTCTGCCATGGAGGCTCTTCTGGTGGTTTCCCGAGTTAACTCCTGCACACTCACGTACGACGTGCCGAAACCGATCAGATTGCACAAAGGAATCAGTCCGCAAAATACGAGCATAAAAAGCGCAACAACAAATTCAGGAATATTTGTACCGAGTTCATTGCGATCGCTGCGCCGGGTCTGAAGACTCTTCCCGACGCGGGGCTGTTTAATATCATTGCCGAACCGCAACTTCAGAAGCATTTATGTCCACCTTGGTTATTACATTCAAGCTTAGCCAACAATGTCGGCAAACTTGTGGCAACGATGTGGAATTCCTCAAATGATGCAAAATCCACGAGCAACTCCCGGCCGGCAGGGGTCCACCCTTGCCGGCCACAAGAGCCATGCGCTTAACCGAGGGTTGCGCAGTCTGCGGTCTCAACGTTGCCAGAGCTCCCGCCAAGGTGATACTTCCGGCCCCCGGGTTTCACCTTCATGGTCCACAGTGGAGAAATGGATTCAGAGGCTTCGATAATCATGTAGGCTAAAAGGAACTGCCTTTATTTTCAAAAGATTGAGTTTGAGGATAAGCGACCCTTGATAACGGGTATAGTTAAAAAAAATAAACAAAATGTTGGCTCGCGTTATCTTTATGTAATGTTTAGCCGCAAGAATAAGCCTCATCGCTCAATCGGGAGAAGGCAATGATTAACCGACGCTCATCTGGTACAGTTTTGGCTTTCATCGCCGTATCCTTAATAATCCTCATTATTTTAGGTATCGGCCTCTACTTCACGATTACTCAACTGGGTGGTCGCAGGGAAGTGACAAACGCAACCGACGCCGGGTCACTGCAAGTCGGGCGCGACGCCCTGACGATTTCAGTACCGATGACTGCGGCGGAGCGCCTGCGTCTGCAAGGGCTAGGAGATTCCCGCAACGGCGATCAAATCGATCTACTGAGCTTCAACAAGCTCGTAGGAATGGCTTTACTGATTCAGATGAACGCTGCCGCAGATGGCACCGTCGCCGCGCGAACTAATGCCAACGCCATCTCAGCACTGGTTCAAGGTCCGGGAAGCGTGGCTGACCGTTTGAAAACGCGCCTCAATACTGGCAATGTTTTCAACGTTAGCTTTACATCCGCCTTTTCCCGCAATAGTAAGCGAATGACCGGCCAACAAAACGGGGCCTACGTTGCCGGCCAGCACCAGGTAGCTTACGTTGGTCGCAATGAGGCCTCCAACCTCGACGTGACTCGATTGCAAGACATTAACAGCACGCCAGTGATGGACTTCGCCACCCAGCAAGCAATCGTTCTGCCTCAAACACAAACGGTGCTAAAAGCCGGTCGAAGGTACCTTGCAGGATACACACAAATACCGGCACCGGGAGCATTTAGACCACTGGTCGCCGCAGCCGTTGGACCGAGTCAGGCCAGTTTGATCAGCGCCACAAATTTCGATACTAACACTGCTTTCTTGCCCGCAGCCACAGTCGTACCGCCGAATGCTTTTAAGAGCGGCGCCAGCATTGTTGATCAGCACAATATGACCAACACCTCAGTCGCTCACTCCCGTACAGGCATTGCCATTGCTCTACTTTTGGAAGGTGCTCGCCGGGCTATGCCGGCGTCAGCCACCACATTCAACCCGGAAATTCCGCGCGGTTACCTCACCATCTACAATAACGGGCAGGTGATGGATCAAAACAGTGGGGTCCTTTCTGCTGTTCCCAACGGAGGAAACACGCTCAACTTCTTCGGACGGGTGGTAAACCCGACGGACAACGTGGCCGCCCAACAGCTAGGTGTAGGAGTCGACCTCGATCACGACACCGGGTTCTTCGGCTTGAGAAACAGCGGGCAGGTAGCCGCATGGAAATATCACGATGTGCACCAGGCCGGATTCCCCAGACCACGCAGCATTATCGATCCTCCACACTACTTGTCTTTGCCCGTCCCCACCGGTCAAAATAATCCCGTCTGGGAAAACGTATTGCTTCGCGACTCCCATAGAGACTTCTGCTGGCGAGCTTACCGCGGAACGAGCGCTCCATGCACAACTTTCGTCGATTTTGTCGATCCTCTCTTCCTGGAAGAACTATATGGCAGAATCCCCGCCTACAATCAGTTATTCGATCCTCGCAACGCATCTAATCCGCTGATGGGGCTGTGGAGCAATCCGGTAGCCAGAGTAGCGGGTGGAGCACGAGTTTGCGGTGATGGCAGCATTCAGCCGACTGCGGTCGTCGACAGCGTAACGGCGCACTGGGTACCATACAACAATCTCGGCGGACAAATCGAACCATTATTCGACACAAATATCAGCAGTGCCAGTCCACTGGCGCGAGCAATGCTTGGAACCCATCAGCTGGACAACGCCTACTTCGGATGTAGCCTGTGGTCCTATGGTAGACCCGGGGTAATAGGCAACGTCACGGCAGCTGAAGCGGTTAAGCTTGCTGTATTCGATGCGTACGGCGACGGTCCTTCACCGGGTGAACCAACTTGTTATCCTGTGCAACGCAATTTCACCAGTGGTTTGAGGCAGTACCCCCGCGACCCTGGAACCGGAGCCGAAGTGCCTTATGGAGTCGCCGCCCACGCCAACAACTGGAGTGTTCCCGGACAACGTGGGGTGGTGTCACAACCTGGTAGTCTGCGACAACTTTTCGATCAGGTTGCACCGGGATCAGGTGATCGACTGCAAACCTTCATGCTGTCAAGAATGAGACAGATAAGATCCGACGCTACTGCCGCTGATGCCGTGGCAATGATGAATCAACCCGTGGAAATGAGCAGCGCACCATATTACCTCTATCACAACGGAGTCACGTTCGTGCTAACACAAACTGCGCCTCCCGCCGCAACTTCCATAGCAATTCCGAACAACATCGATGGTCGAGTCTTTCAATTCACGCGCAATTATAATCTGTTGGATACCATGGTCAATCCGCGCAACGACAACGATATTCACGAAAAACTTTTCATGACCGTTCTCACCAATGTCGCCGGTGGTCCGCCGACTTCCACCGCAACAGAGGTTGCGCAGTTTGCAACATCCACAGGTTACAATCTGGAACTGGGCAAAATAGCAGTAAGGCAAGATGCCAACGCAGACTTACAAATGTGTGACCGAAACTAGTTGCGCACGAGGTACTAGACTAGATGAGATTGACGGTTTTTGCACTGGCCCTCATACTCTTTTCTCTCAACCCGGTTCTTGCTCAAGGTAATTCGCAGACACTGAGCACTAACAAAAACGGAGCAAAGTCAGACCAACAAGTGGAAGCCGTCAACCATCCTTATAGGCAGGGCCAGCCAGGTCCCTTCTATAAACCGAGAAATACTGACAGTAAGCAGTTTGATACCAATACTCTTACGTCGATGCCCGAATTCAACGTCATTCCGGCTTATCCTGGAAAGCCGATTAAATTTCTTGGCGGCAGCGCCTATTCAGGACAGGGATCTGTAAAATCAGCAAGCTTCGAAGTCGGGCAGCCGCTTAAGTCTGTATTATCTTGGTATTCAGACTCGCTTAAGCTCAGAGGGTGGAAGATTGAAGAGAAAAATCTAGGATTTTCCGGACACTTACTTGGAATACTTGAGGGCCAACCCAGTACCTTCGACATTCAGATGACCACTATAAAGGGTTCGGTCTACAAAACCAGAGTGCATGTGAAGGAAGCGAGTTATCAAAATGTTCCCGTGGAAATGGTTGGCGGTGGAAAACCAGTCTCACCTGATTCAATGCCAGCGCTACCGCAAATACGTCAGGACAGATAGTAAGATTAATCACTACCAACAAGACGCTTTCGCCCGATCTATTCCGGTTAGTGCAAGAATGCTCGCGCATATAGCGCAATGTATTCCGTGCAAAGACGGACTGCTTGAGCATTTTTTTTCATTCCGATTCCACTTCTTGTGTTGGAAGGCGCTGGTCTGTGCCAGTGTAGTGGTTGCACTCAGCCTTCCTTGTCTGGCTGATTCCACAGACAAATCGAAGGGGAAAACAGCAGGTCAAAACACGAATTCTGCTGGAGATCAACACACAAAGCTACCTTTGATGGAGCCATTTTCCATTGTCTACAAGATCACTCAATCTAACGGCGGCACCTACAAACAATATGTATGGGCTGACGGTCAGGGAGCTTTTCGCATGGAGAACGAGCTTCCTTACACCGTGGTAGACGGCATCACAGATGTATCCTTCGAAGACTATAAGACCCGCAATCGCTATATAGTTAACACGATGTTTGAAACCGTTGAAGTGTCAAAGCTGGAAAATTTCTCAATGCCTCTTACCAGTGCGGAGTTCACCAGTGAGCTAAAAGCCAAGCCGATTGGCGAAAAGAAAATTGCCGGTTTTCAATGCAAAGGATGGACCTACCAAAATGCCGGGGCGACCCATGAGGTGTGGGTAAGCCCCGAGCTGAAATGGTTTCTTGAACATCGCACCATCGCACAGGGAATCACGGTAGTCTGCACAGCACAAAAAGCTCTCCACCAGAAACCAGATATAGAGAAATTCACCCTTCCCGGCAAATATAAATATGTGGACGTCAGCGAAAATAAGAATTCTCATTCACACCAACACAGTCATTAGCTTTATCGTTGGATACCATTGCCCCCTGGCGCTGGCGCAACAAACTCCGCCAGCAAAACCGGGAACAGTTTCCGGGTCTGGCAAAGTTAACGAGGCGTTGTTTGGACAAATTCGCAAGCGAGTTGCCGAGAAAAAAGTCACCGAAACAGACCTGCATGATCTGGCTAAATTCGCAAAGGCAAATCCGGGTAGCTATAAGGCGCACAGTCTGTTGGGCGATTGCTATGCCACTGTCGGCATGATGGATCTGGCGGATTCGGAGTATCTAACATCAATTCAATTGGATCCCCACCGAGATGATGTATATATCGCTGTCATAGAAAAAATATTCAACGAAAAAGGGGTCCTGCAAGCAGAGCAGAAATTGCGAGTGATGCAGGAGAAACTACTTGGTTCTCCCGTTACCGTTCTCTTAAGAGTGACTCTCATGCTTGCTCGCGGCAACGATTGGGGAGCATCGCATGTTTGCGAAGTATGGGAAAGAACGCATACCGATCACTTCAGCTTGCCCACTGCCAGGGCACTCATCTGCTACCAACACAAAGATTACAAAACCGCTCTGAAGGAAGTGGAGAAAGATCTGAAGGTTCGACCAGATTTCCGTCCTGGTTTGACACTCAAGAAACGAGTTCTGGAACAGCTTAACGGCAAGGGAACTGCGAAATAATCGAGTTAAACAAACCCAAAGGCGATTTATTTCCATTGTTGGGAATTCTATGACCTGCCCGATTGATTAATCCAACAAAGTCGAACCCACAACACTATTTGAATTTTATTGTATAAGTAAAATCGGGCCTGGCGTTCACTGAAGACGGTTCGTCTTTCCATAATCGAATATTGAGCGTGGCTGGAAGGTGCTGAAGGCGAAGGAAGTCGATCTGCTTCATCTTAGGACTCATATTGTTGCACCCGCCCCCATAGCCGCAGCTACCACCGCAGTGAATCATTTGTTCAATCTCGATTGGTTCAGCGACGGTATATTGGTTGGCAACGTTAGTTGACTTATCAATGGCAGGATACATATATCTGAAGCCGAGATCTCTGGCGTTATAGGCAATGAGGCTAAATCCATTTACAAAGTATTCTGGTTTCCTCGTTAGATACTTACCAAACTCCACCATGTGTTTTTGAAAGCCGGTAACGTCATAAGTAACTTCTGCTCGGTATTGTCCCGGGCTCCATTTGAGATCACATGGCTCCCACGAAAAGGGGAATCCCTTAGTTTTAAGAACCTCTTCATTGACCTTGGAAGGACTGATGAGGCCAACCACTGTCGGTTCAGCGGCTACCAACAGATATGGATTTAAGACATAGCGAGACTCGACGGATGGTCCCTCTATGCTTCGCTCTCCATTGCGGTAGACATACATTCCGTAGTACCCCCACCAGGGTTTGCCATCTTCCAACAACCCGAAAACATCAGTGGAGGGAGAATAGTTTCCTTGAAAAATCGGTTGTTTTGCCAGCGACTTGGAACGCTGCGACATTATCTGTGCCGAAGACTTGAAGTTCAAATCGGCTGGCGGTGCCAAAGGTACATCGACAGATTCCTTGTCCCCCGCCTTCGCGCCCAGAACTAATTCACCGGCAGTGGCCGATACGGTGTTCACGCAAAACATGAGAAGAAAACACCATGCCGCTGGAAAAACCCGGGCTCCTATCATTACATACCTCGATAGACTAGATATGCCACCACGAACCAACCAGTCGTTGATTCTCACTCTGTACGCAGTGCCGTCGGTTCGCCATTGGGGCAGCTCCTGCCTGCGCACTGCTCCTGGCCGGCTTCGCTTGCTTTAATGTACAATCGCACATCGTTATTATACCTAAGCCATCTGACCGCCGAAGGTATTCGGCTTCGAAATCTTAGAGCCAAGTTGTCGCTAGCCGCTCAGATCTCGCAAGCGTTTTTCAACTCGAGACTTTTGAATCTTCAACTCTTTAATCTCCTCGCGAGTTAGCTTCGGATTTCCATCATCCCTCAGAATCTCCGTCAGGACTTCGGCGGCTCGCTGTAGCTCTTCACTCTTCTCAAGACATTCGGACCTCATCATTCCATCAGAAACTGCAAGTGTCGCTCCTGCAATGGCGGCACATTCCAGACACTGGCGAGCGTCGTTCCAGCGCCGCAACCGAAAGTAACATCGCCCGCTAATCAGATTCACATTTGCATCGTTGGGCTTTATCAACAACATCTTCTCGCATTGCTCCGCACAAGCATCCAGTTTGCCCTTCTGAAACAACACCTCGCTCAGCACCATCAGCGATGGCAAATATTGTTTATTGTAGAGCAGAGATTCACGTGCCAGGGGCTCGGCCTCTTTCAAATTTTTGTCAGCAAGGGCATAACGGGCCAGCTGTCCGGGCGGCTCCGCCGATGACGGATGTGTCTTTCGCGCCTTTTCCAGGGTCGAAATGGCGCCATCTCGATCAAAACATTTTTCCTGAGCATCGGCCAGTGAAAGTTTGAGCGACAGATCATGCGGACTGCGCACCACACATTCTTTCAGAAGCAACACTGCACCCTGATAGTTCCCCAACTTCTTGAGAGCCTCAGCCATAGTTGCTTTTGCTTGCAGATTCGATGGTGCAATTTGCAGTGCCTGCTGCACTAACGTAATCGCTTTTCGGGCATCACCCTTCTTCAGGTAGGCACGGGCGAGTTCGGTCAAAGCGAAAGCACTTAAAGGATTTACCTCAAGGTTTTTTTTCAACTCATCGATCGCATCGTCGAGTTTCCCTTCATCCGCTTTCACCATGCTAAGCGCCACAAGTGCAAGCCCGTCGTCACGTTTCAGCGCCAGGGCCGTTTGGGCTGCGATGGCACCATCTTGAAATTCACCTGCCGCGGCACAGGCGTAAGCGAGCAATCCGAGCGATTCGGCCGATTCGGGAAACCGTATTGTGGTAGATCTTGCCCAATCAATTGCTTCGGTCCAACGATTGCCGCTCACGAATAATATGCCTAGATTCAATCGCGGTCCTATATCAGAGGGAGCCAGCTCAATGGCCTTGCGAAACTCTTTGGCGGCGTCGTCGGATTTTCTCAAATCCAGGAGAACTAGCCCGTATGCATTATGAAGATTCGCGTTAGACGAATCGAGCTGAATTGCCTTCTTATAGAACGACGAAGCATCGCTCAGTTCGTTAGTGCTCTTGCATGACCAGGCCAGCATGAACCAAGAGGCAGGATTATCAGGTTCGAGTTTGGTCCATTCTTCAGCGTACTCTCGTGCATTTATCCAATCGTTTCTTGCTCCGTAGATAAATGCAATCTCCTCGAGTATCGTCGCATCAGAAGGATCCAGCGCTCGCGCCTTCTTCAAATTCTCAATGGCAGCCGTGCTCTTTCCTCTGCTGCGCAGTAGCGTTCCCAACTGCGAAAGTATGCGCCCGTTATTTGGATCGACCTTAAGCGCACTGTCTAATTGTTTAGCGGCTTCCTCAAGCTGTCCATTGTTTTCCAAATACAGCGACAATATCAAACGGGCACCGGTATTGTGTGGATCAAGTTTCACACATGCCGATGCTTCCTCAAAGGCTTCGTTCAGCAACCCGCGAGATTGGACAATTTGCGCCAGACAAAAATGTGAGCCTGCATCAGACGGATTCAACTTTACTGCTGCACGATACGCTTTTTCACCCGCAGCACTGTTACCGATTGAACATTCGACTTTGCCCAGAAGCGCAAATGCCGGTCCAAAATCGGGATGCTCAGCTACTAGTCTCGTGAGCAATTGATGTGCGCCAGGGAGATCATTTGTGGCATAGAGAATGCGAGCCTGCCCCAATCTCGCTCGCAAGTCTTTGGGAAATTGCATCGCTGCACTCTTGAAGATACGCATGGCACGATCAAAATCTTGTGCGCAAAGAGCAGTTTCAGCATCGGCTAGAAAGCGATCGGCCGGCGATAAATTTCGCACCGGCGTCACAGCCGGGGTATCTTCGCTATCCTCAAAAAATTTCCTCGTTGACTTGCCCCACCGTTCCTGCAATTGGCTGGTCGCTTTACTAGTACCGGGCACCACCAGCGGTGTAGGGAAAGGCGCGCACTCCACCCTCATGTTGAGGATGCTAAAAGATACGTTTAAGCTCAACGAAATCCCAATGAAGACGTAGACGGTTTTCTTTTGCTGGCAGAATTGTTCAATCTCCAATAAGACCGTGCTTACGACAGAGCGTCTCATACAACCTCAGCCCCTCTTTATGGGCATCGTTAAAGAAGAAGTCCAGATCCCGACAATAATATTGCTCGAGGCGACCAAGGGGCAATCCTGTTCTTCTTTGTGCCTCAGCCAGAACCCGGGGAAACGAGGCGCCCAGTCCTTCGTCACGAGCAGCACACAAAGCTTCACCCATATCGAGAAAGTGATCTTCGTGAGCTGAGACGAATTCTCGACATGCTCCCCAGACTCCATATACCATCGGCAACCCCGACAAGTCATGCCACCACTTACCGAGATCAATTCTGTTATACCGCATCGAAAGTTCGAGATCCGATGTTAACGCCTTATCGCCGAAAAGTAGCAATCCTCCCCGCTCGGCGGCACGAAAATCAGGTTTTCTGTAAGGAACAAGATTCACTTCTATGCCGTGAACCTCTTTCAAAAGTACGCGCAGAAGATTTATTGAACTGGCTGAGGAATCGGGCACTGCAATGTCACACCCCTTCAGCTCATCGGTCTCTCCAGCGCAAAAGAGCAATACACTGCCCACCGCGCCCTTAGAAGAAATAGCAAGACCATCAAACAACTCGAGTTCGCCAGCATGCTCAAGATAGAAGAATGCGCTCATTGCACCGGCATCGAGGCGCTTTTCTTTGAGCCAGGTGTTAAGGGTACCAGGCGGTGCGGCAACGCAGGTCGCCCATAACGGCACAGTGCCTTCTTCGATGGGCAAAACCACCGGCAAGGCGTTTATGAACGAAATTTGTCCCAGCAGCGGCCGATCGCCGCGCACAGGTGGAACCGGGTGCTCAAGTGAGTCGGACGTAATCGACGCCTGGTCATTCACTCTGGTGGCGTCAGCAACAAGGGTTTCGGGATCTTCCCGCCGCGCATCTTGTCTACGCTCAGTCACCGTTAACATTGCATAATCGGCGTCGCGGTGAACAGTATTTGTTGAAAGCTCTCGATCTGCCATGCTTTCCTCGCTTTCGCAGCTTCGGATCCGGAGAAAGCATACATTAACATCAGGCGCCAAGCATGAAATGGCTGGCGCCCGGAGGTCTAAATCGATGAAATAGGTGGAGGAGGCGGGAAGAACTAATGGTAAGCTTCACAGAGCCTCGCTCCATAAGTTTATAAATCATATTTTCGCCAATCTTGTCAAGAGGGCGAGCGCTAAAGTTGGATTGAAGGAAGAACATGTCGAAGAAAACAGATCCGGTTGTCAGTCTCTACCACGACTGGGAAACGTTTCTCGAACCGGCCGCACAGCCTTCCGAGCGCATGGCCGCGGGCAAGAGATTTCGCAGCGCCACGTCACGCAAGAGCCATGGTACTTGGTATCCCCCGTCTCACAGGCCGGACCCGATCGCCCTCTTACTTTCCCAGCACCACAACAGGGTTGAGAAACTGCTGCCATACCGCTATAAACGCATGGCGTCGTCTCCCCTCGCCTTTCTGAGAGGGTCAGCGCTGGTAATGGCCCGCGACCTTTCTTACATGCCTAAATCGGGAATCAACGTGCAGCTTTGCGGTGACTGCCACCTGTCTAATTTCGGCATATTTGCTACTCCGGAACGAAACATAATTTTTGATCTCAACGACTTCGATGAAACACACCCGGGTCCCTGGGAATGGGACATAAAGCGCCTCGCCGCAAGTTTCGCGGTGGCGGCGCTGGAAAACGGGTTTTCAATTGCAACAGCCGAACGCTGTGTGCAATCGCTTTCGCAAAGTTATCGCTCCCACATGCAACGATTCTGCACAATGAGAGCACTGGAAGTCTGGTACGACCGAATAGATTGGGAGGTAGTGGTTAAGCACCTGATCAATTTAGGGCGGAAGGACTCAGCCGAGGCCTCGCTGAAAGCATGGAAGCGAAATCGCACCCATGAAGGTGCCCTCGAGAGACTGACTGAGGTCGTGGATGGCAAGCGCAGAATCAAGGACAACGAACCACTCATTTCCCATCCGGAAGAAATAACCAAACATGTGATGCACGATGTCTTTGTCAAATATTTGAAGAGCCTGCCAACCTACAGACGTCAATTACTGCTTCGTTACCGTTTTGTGGACGTTGCACTGAAAGTTGTGGGTATTGGTAGCGTTGGTACCAAATGCGGTATCGTTTTGCTCGAAGGGGAGGGTGAAGGACTAGATCCGCTGTTCTTGCAAATTAAGCAAGCCAACGCGTCTGTTTTAGAGGAATTTATCGGCCCGGGCGAATTTGAACATCACGGACAACGGGTTGTGGCAGGACAACGCCTGTTGCAATCAGCGTCCGACTTGTTTCTCGGATGGACCACCGGACCAAAGGGCGCACACTTCTATGTGCGCCAATTGATGGACATAAAAGGTTCGGTGCCTGTGGATGAGTTAGACGCGATTACACTTTCTCAGTACGCCGAACTCTGCGCCAGAGCTCTTGCCCATGCTCACGCCAGGAGCGGAGATCCGGCCATTATTTATGGTTATCTGGGAGAAAGTGACGCATTCGATGAAGCGTTGAGCAAATTCGCCCTACACTATGCAAAGCAGAACGAGAAAGATCACGATGCTCTTGTAAAAGCCATTAAGAGCGGGAGAGTTAATACCTCTCGCGAACCTGCGAAATTACCGGCAAAGTAAGTAAGTAAGTAAGTAAGTAAGTAAGTAAGCTCAAAATATGAAGCTAAACAAAGGGAACTATCTTCAACGAATTGCAGCACTGTGCGATTCTGAACCGAATGCCTTTATTCATCCTCCCTCCTTTGTCTTCGGTCATTATGCAGGTCACAATATACAACTTAGAATTCACGCCCACAATCTGTGTGGTGAAGGCTTATTGTTGTTAACATGGTTCGAACAGCTGGTAGCACCTTCGCATCTTGTAAGCGTACGGTTTGTGAAATGCTTCAACGACATGACCTTAATACTGGGTAATGGCGGCGAATCCAGAGCATTCGAAGATCAATCATCCACGTATATTTCAAATAACGCGGATCTGTGTTGCGGCTGGTTCGCACAGCCCGCCGTATCAAGTGGCATAGCCGAACTGATTCGTGACTTTGGTCTTTATGATATGGGCAGAAAAGCGCATGAGAAGGATTTTTGCATAACGGTGAGAGACAAACCCGCCTCAATTCAAGAGCCGGAGCGGCTGCTGAAGATCGCCGCCACCCTGGCGTCTTCCTATCACGCCTTAGCCCCTGAGTGAGTTCAAATCAACTGCATGTTGTACAGGTATACGCCTGCGAAAACATACTCAGGAGAGTACCGAAGTGGTTTTACTCCAAGACGAGCGGCTTACGCTGCATCTTGTATTCCTTTGCAATTTCAACCTCGTCGACAAGCATCCTCAATTTCTTGATCCTCCGCAATGGTGCGATTCTACTACTACTATTTCAGCCCGATATGGCTATAATGTGGCGCGACTGTCTGACCGCCGAGTGGGCGGTAGCACAAAGCAGCGGCGCACCTATAGAGGAGAAACTGGCACACTATGCGCATGGTCGATGTGATAAGCGCGAAGCGCTGCGGCAGAGAGCACACCCGAGAAGAAATAGATTTTCTAGTCAATATGGTCACCGACAAGGAACACTATCGGGATTATCAACTGGCGGCCTGGTTGATGGCAGTATGCTGCAAGGGCATGACCATGGACGAGACAGCCGCTTTAACAGATGCCATGGCCAGATCCGGCGAGATGCTTGACCTCTCAAGCATCGGACCTGTGGTTGGCGACAAACACAGCACCGGCGGAGTAGGCGACAAAACAACGCTTGTTTTCGTACCAATGCTGGCAGCCGCTGGCATACCAATGGCAAAACTTTCCGGCAGAGGGTTGGGTCATACGGGGGGAACTCTAGATAAGCTCGAAGCCATTCCCGGATTCAATGTTCATTTGACGATAGATCAGTTCATGGCGCAAGTGAAAGCCATCGGCGCTGCGATCGGCGGGCAGACGCAAGACCTTGCGCCGGCGGACGGCACAATGTACGCCTTGCGTGATGTAACTTCCACCGTCGATTCAATTCCGTTGATTGCGGCTTCGGTAATGTGCAAAAAGATTGCAGCAGGCGCCAACTTGATAATACTTGACGTCAAATGCGGCGCCGGAGCTTTCATGGAAACGGAAGAGCGAGCCGTACAGCTCGCTGAGACTCTCGTTGAAGTGGGTAAGAGACTCAAACGACCAGTTAGCGCGGTGGTTACCGATATGGAGCAGCCACTCGGAAATGCCGTTGGCCATACTCTGGAAGTAATCGAAGCGATGGAAACCCTGCGCGGAAGAGGACCAGACGATCTGAAGGAACTTTGCTACTCATTGGGGGCCCTAGCTCTCATAACAGCCGGTCATGCCGCCACAGAAGAGGCAGCGCGCACCATTTTGCTCGAAACAATTCAGAGCGGAAGAGCGCTCAGCAAATTCAAAGAACTTGTAGAGCATCAGGGCGGCAATGTTGCTGCCATCGATGACTACGCACTTATGCCAACCGCGCCAGTGATCTCCAATTTGAACGCCCCCGACGCATCATCGGGTATGTGGATACAGCACCTCGACGGCAAAATGGTGGCCGAGGCATGCAAGTTGATGGGTGCCGGTCGAGTTAAGAAGGGAGATCCCGTTGATCTGGCCGTAGGTGTTATTCTCCACGGAAAGATAGGCTCAAGAATGGACCCTGGACAGGCCGTGGCAACGATACATGCACAAACACAAGAACAAGCGGACAAGGCAATGTCTGTTTTGTTGAAAGCGATTACCTTTAGCACCGACGAGGTCCCAGTACCAAGGCTGATCAAAGCCAAGGTATCGTAACGTGCAGCTCTGGCGATTGATCCCGTATGGCGAGTACACGGGCGCGGCGAATATGGCGATTGATGAGTTCCTGCTGGAAAACCTGATTTCCGGTAGCGGAAGTTCCACCCTGCGACTGTATGGATTTGCACCACCAACGGTATCAATTGGATTAAACCAAAAATTAGACCCTGAAACAATTCAGCGAATTTGCAACGCAGGGCTGCATGTGGTTCGGCGCCCGACTGGCGGCCGAGCGGTACTCCATTTGGACGACCTCACCTACTCGTTTATCGCCGAAGACGAGAGCCGGGGAGGCATCTTCAAGACCAGCGTTACAGCCGCTTACAAGCAGATTTGCAACGGTTTGATAAAATCGCTGGAATCAATTGGCGTAGAAACAGAAGTGGGGGAGAGCCAGTCTGCGTACCGCCACCTGGCCGATTGTTTCCATGCTACCACTGCGGCAGACTTGCACTACAGAGGCAAGAAAATAGCCGGAAGCGCTCAGTTACGTCGAAAAGGCGTTGTTTTACAGCATGGTTCAATTCCGTTAAAGCAAAGCCAAAAAGCGATGAAGGATCTCCTTGAGGGAGTGAAAAGTGAATCAAGCAGCGAAGGTGCATCACGACACGTGAACCTCTTTGAGGTGACTGCAGAAAGGTCATACTCCGAATTAGATGGTGCGTTTAAGTGGGGTTTCGAAGATGCGTTTGGCGTGTCTTTTGAGGTTGTGCCATTGAGCACCCGGGAACTAGCGGAAGCGGAAGCACATGCGTCTCGCTTCACTTTATCGCCCCCACTAGCTCATCCCCTTGAAGGGAATACCCATTGATCGTCGAGCCTCGAGTATTCACGCGTTTGGCACACTTTCCTCTTCCCCGATAAATGATTTCACGTCCTCCTTCATTGCGGTGTACATGGTCAACAGTCCACTTACAAGTAAGAAAAGCCCGCCTGCTTACGAAACGGTAGGAACCGCGTTTGGCGGGATAAAAGAAAAGATTCAAGCGCATCCGTTGGAAACTGCTTGCGGTGGTAGCTGATATGGGGCTGCTAGCATACGGAGTCTGTCGTGGACGCATTGGTGGCGGCCGGTGCCGCTGAGAGAGCAGGCCTAGGGATCGGTGCCAGCACGGAGCAAGCGGCTCTACGCATGGGTTCCATGAACATTGCAGAACAAGGAGCGCTTCGATTTGGTGCCGGGAATCTTGCCGAGCAGGCGACTATGCGAGTTGGTGCAACAAACTTTGCTGAGCGCAGTGGGCACACAAGTAACTACCTTTCACGGATCACTCAAAATCGTACACGTAAACTGCAATACCTCGCTGGCACAGTTGATTGACTATCAACGGCTCGACAGAGTGCCATCTGCCTCCGGCGAGGCCGCAACC
>JAKFUT010000344.1 GCA_021732565.1 Candidatus Obscuribacterales bacterium | reverse complement strand
TGGCAGCGGTCTGAGTTCCCGGAATTTCAGCTTGGCGGACCTACGACTCGCCAAGTCTTAGCCAACAAGTTCTTGGTACAGTGAATGTGCAGTCAAAATCCGACCGGTGAAGGTTGCCCGGCCACAGGCTACCTTCAACTTTGATCCAACCGTCCCGGGAAGCCCCACTCCACGATGCCACGAATTTTTCACGAGTTGGTCAAGAAGCTGTCAAATTCTATCGGTAAACTTTGTTTCATGAGTAACACCCCGCAAGGAGCGAAATCACGATGATCGATGATGTAGTTTTGATAGATGCTGAACCGCTGTTCCTCCAAGCCTTCGATGAAACAGACCTGGTTGATGAGGACGAAATGACCGATCTGGTGGCATATTTCATGGGAGCAGCTCCGTCTGCGAACTGAGAATTCGGCTTTCAAAGAACGCTATGCTAGGCATAACCTATACCTTGCAGTCAGGTGTTTATGCCGAAAACAAGAAAGTCGCCACTTATGTTTGCACTTAGCCGATGTATTACGATACTCGTTTTGGTAATTCTGATCGTGCCGTCTATCGCGTCAGAATCTCACGATTCTCCATCGCCGGTGTCTCGATCGCAAAACAAGCTCCCGCGTGGCTATGTGATTTACCAGAATGATAGATTTAATTTCCAGATCGCCTATCCAAAGACCGTTCTCCATCCCGGTAAAGTGCCCAGTGAGGACGGAGCGGGCGAGGTTTTTTCATCTAAAGACGGAAAGGCGGAGTTGTGTGTGTGCGGCCAATACAACACCTTGTCTTGCACATTAAAAGAGATGATGGAGGATGATGTAGCTTCTGAAGGAAAAGCCGTGGTCACCATGAAGCGAGTTGGTGGTGATTGGTACGTCGTTTCCGGTACCGTTGGAAGCACTGTTTTTTACATTAAGGGCGCGGTGCGGGGCGATCAGATAAGCAAATTCATCTTCAAGTATCCGTTTAGTCAAAAGTCCACATACGACTCCATTGTCACTGCGATTGAACATTCTTTCATTCCCGGCCCGAACTGAGGTAACCAGGTTCCAGGCTCGCAATATGCGCGCCACCCCATCCCAAGAGCGGACGCTTTTTGTTCTTTAATTGATTCCTTTTGAAAAGGGTCAATCCACTGGATCTCTCTGACCATCTGAGATCACCGACAGTCATCTACCGCAATTTCCGAAATGAATGCTTCTGAACCGATGCTGACCTGCTCAGCTTGAAACGTAACTCTTGTAGCAAAGATAGGTCGTGAACGCGTTCGAAAACAAGTTTAGTGCGCCTCCATCACGTGCACACAAGAAAGGACCGGTCTTGCGACCGGTCCCTCCTGTTTTAATCGGTTTGGTTTAGAAGTCGCCCATACCGGCGCCTTGCGGCATGCCGGACTTCTTCTCGTCCGGAATGTCTACCACGAGAGCTTCGGTGGTGAGGAACATGCCGGCGATGGAGGCTGCGTTCTGAAGAGCGCAACGCTCTACTTTGGCCGGGTCGATGATACCCATTGCGGCCATGTCGACGTATTCGAAGGTCTGAGCGTTGAAGCCGATGCCTTCTTTTGCTTCTTTCACTTTCTCGACTACAACTTCGCCGGAGAGTCCAGCGTTGTCAGCAATCTGGCGAACCGGAGCTTCGAAAGCCTTAACGACGATTTCGAAACCGGTGCGCTCGTCGCCTGTGAACTGGTCGCGTTTCTTTTCGAGGCGCTTAGCTACGTTCAGGAGGCAGGTGCCGCCGCCAGGTACATAGCCTTCTTCCACTGCAGCGCGAGTTGCGTTGAGGGCGTCTTCGAAACGAAGTTTGCGATCTTTGAGTTCTGTTTCGGTGGCTCCGCCGACCTTGATGACGGCTACGCCGCCAGCGAGCTTGGCGAGGCGCTCTTGCAGCTTCTCTTTGTCGAACTCAGAATCAGATTCTTCAATCTGACGCTTGATGACAGAGATGCGCTTCGCAACAGCATCTTTGCTTTCGTTGCCAGCAACGATGGTGGTCTTGTCTTTGGTGACGCGAGCCTGACGAGCACGACCGAGCATGTCGATGGTGACGTTTTCGAGTTTGGAGCCACGCTCTTCAGAAACAACCTGTCCGCCGGTGAGGATCGAAATGTCCTCAAGCATTGCCTTTCTGCGATCGCCGAAGCCAGGAGCTT
Organism: Candidatus Obscuribacterales bacterium; assembly: GCA_021732565.1. Lineage (GTDB taxonomy): Bacteria > Cyanobacteriota > Vampirovibrionia > Obscuribacterales > Obscuribacteraceae > JAKFUT01. The sequence goes on along the minus strand of JAKFUT010000344.1, from coordinate 13,968 downwards.
TGACTGAGCAGCAAGGTAATACTTTGCGGAGGTGGTTGACTACCAAAGTAGCCAGCGCTTCGCCTTCGATGTCTTCTGCAATTACCAGAAGAGGACGGCCGGAGCGAGCAACTTTCTCAAGGACCGGAACGAGGTCGGCCAGGAGGTTGATCTTCTTGTCGACACAAAGGACGAAGGGCTCTTCAAGAACCGCTTCCATACGCTCAGGATCGGTTACGAAGTAAGCTGATACATAACCCTTGTCGAATTGCATTCCTTCGACCACTTCTAGTTCGGTGGTGAGAGACTTCGATTCTTCGACGGTGATGACGCCATCTTTGCCAACTTTTTCCATTGCATCAGCAATGATTCTGCCGAAAGACTCTTCGTTGCCAGCAGAGATGGTGGCTACTTGGGTGATTTCGGTCTTGCTCTGTACAGGCTTGGAGAGATTTTTGATCTCTTCTACTGCCATTTCCGTCGCTCTCATGATGCCGCGACGAAGAACCATCGGGTTGGCACCGGCAGCTACGTTACGAAGACCTTCTTTGATCATCGCTTGAGCCAGCACTGCAGCGGTGGTTGTGCCATCGCCAGCGGTGTCGTTGGTCTTAACACACACTTCGCGAACTAATTGGGCTCCGGCGTTCTCGAGGTGATCTTGAAGTTCGATTTCCTTAGCGATGGTTACACCATCGTTAACAATTTGCGGTGCGCCGAACTTCTTCTCGAGCACTACGTTACGACCAGCCGGTCCGAGGGTCAGCTTCACTGTGTTAGCGACGGCGTCAACACCGCGCTCAAGGGCGCGACGAGCGGTCTCTTCATAAGAAATTTGTTTTGCCATACGTCCGATTTCCTCTCCTTACAAGTGGATTGCGTGCAAACGCGAGTATTTAAGAACAATATTTTTTTTTGCGACGAGGCGCGGTGCCGTCCTAGCCTACGATGGCGAGGATATCGCGCTCAGCAAGAATCAGGTACTCAACACCTTCGATCTTGACTTCGGTGCCCGAGTACTTCGCAAAAAGAACTCTGTCGCCAACGGAAAGCTCCATCGGCATGCGACCACCCTTGTCGTCTTGACGACCGGGGCCTACAGCCAGGACTTCACCTTGCTGGGGCTTTTCTTTTGCCGTATCAGGCAACACGATGCCGCCAGCGGTTTTCTCTTCAGCCTCAACCTTCTTCACGACGACTCTGTCGGCGAGTGGCTTCAGATTGATTTTGGTAGCAGATGCAGTAGCCAATGGTCAAACCTCCTAACAACGTGTCAACCGAATGAACATGCGGTTATGTCCCGCGAGCTAGTTCCCGAACTAACAAGAGGCGCATTCACCCTTACAGCAATGAGTCTATCGAGTGAAAGCGGGTGTCCTTGCCCTTTCTCGCATTTTCTTAATCATTGTCCGATTCGTTCGCAACGCTATTAGCTTCTATTGATCGGCTTTCGGCGCTGCCCGCCGAGCAAAGCAATGAAACAGTGCGTACAACCTGCCCTTACAAAACGTTGCACAGGAGAGGCTTCACGTCATCGTCTTAGATAAGGCGGCGCTCAGTTTTCTTTGTTTTGCTCCACCGCCCTACTCTTTTCCCGCCAGCAAATCTGATTTTTTCTTTGGACCCCATGCCGGTACAGCGCGCATCCAGGGGGCGTATTCTGGCGGAAGCGCCAGGCGACTCTGGGTCTGCAGCTTTGTTTGCCTTTCGCTGAGAACAGCTAATTTTGCCTGCCTGGCCAGTTCGTCCCAAGACACGCCTTCGTGCTGGCCCATTCCAATTTCAGCGAGCTTCACGCGATCACGCCCTTCAAATTTTGCAACGTCGAGGGCCTGTTCCGCCGCTTTCAATAATGTAGATGGTTCCTCACCGGTTTCCGGAAAACTGGCCATTCCTATAGATATGGTCACCATTCCTACTCCGGGAGCCGACTCCGCACGAATTCTCTGTCGTAGACGCTCAGCCACCTCCGCTGCGTTCTTTCGCGGTGTCTCCGGCAGAATCACAGCGAACTCTTGCGATCCGTAGCGGCACGGTATGTCTATGTCGCGCAGCGTGTTCTTAATTATTCGCGCAACGTGCTTGATGGCTTCGTCACCCTTGAGCGGTCCAAGCAACTCGTTGACGCGAGAGAGATGATCAATGTCCAACCGCAAAATGGAGAATTCATGCTTGTGGCGCAGGGAGCGTTCAAGCTCACGACCAAGACTTTCGTTGAAATGCCAGTGATTATAGAGACCGGTATGGGCATCTTGAACCGTTTGGGCCGAAACGCTTTCGTGTGTCATCGCAATGTTCAACGCGGTTCCCACTTGCTTTGCTAGAGATTCGAGCAAGTCTATTTGTTCGCGATGGAACGATCTTATGTCGACTGAGAAAAGCATGAGTGCTCCCATGACCTCTTGATCATGGGCAATGGGTACCGCCACTGCCGAGCCGAACAGGCCCCCTCCGGTGGACCGTGGCAGCGCCAATTGAATGTTAGTGGCATCGTTGGCATACTCGGTTCGCCCTGCGAGCATGGCGCGCCCTGCAAGAGTGTCTTCTAAGGAGAGATCAAAGTTGGCCAGACTGTTTCCGTCGAGACCTTTGAAGGCCGCTACGTTGAATTTTGTCCCGGTCGGATCAACCATCAATACTGCACAGTGCGGAGTGTTGGCCAGAATTAAAGAAGTGTCTGCGGCAATTTGCAACACTTCCATGGTCTTCAACGAACTTCCTCCCAGCGCAACGCTGGTTTTATACAGTGTTCCAAGACGATCTCTTTCGTATTCGCTTCGACCAAACAAAATTGCATTGGCAATTGCTTGAGATGATATTTCGGCCAGGTTCTTTAACAGTTCCAGGCGGTCCAGCACATTGAGATCGACTACATCCATGAGAATAGCGCCTACTAAGAGGTTGGAAGCGATGAGCGGTAGTCCGATCTGCCCCTTGCTCCCTTCTCGGGTCATCACTGCTGCACTGAGATCCGGTGCTTGTGATATGTCTGCCGTGTACATGGCCTGCCTCTTTTGAACCACACCCTTCAGCAAACTCTCTGCTTGAAATGACAGAATTCTAATTTGTTCGATGCTCGCTTCGGAATATCCGCGGGCGTTCATGAGCTTGAGAGAGAGGCTGTCATTGTCGGAGAGAAAGACCGCCACTCTTGCGTTTAGACCTAACTCGCTGAACTGCAAGACAACAGCTTCGAGTACATCTTTCAATCTTAGGGATGAGTTCAAAGCCTTCAACATATGAACAAATCTCGAGGTCGTGTTATCACTCATTGCTCTTGCCTCTTCCATTTTCGATGGCTGCTTCCGCGCGCCGGGATGCTAAACCACGCTATAAGATAAACCAAACTAAACCTCTTGGTGATATAAACTGACTAACGCTTCAGGGATAAATCAAGTCGGGCGTGTTTTTGGGGGACGTTTAAGTGACACGAGATCCAAGTTGCATATTCTGCAAAATTGTTGCTCGCGAGATTCCTGCGCAGCTGGTCGATTCAGGCGATGGTTATGTGGCTTTTCGAGACATCAATCCGCAAGCACCATCACATATTCTGCTAGTTCCAGTCAATCACAAGAGCGATGTAACCCAATATGATGATGCGCAAGAGTTGGGCGAGGTGTTCAAAGCCGCGGCGAGAGTCGCTGAAAAGGAAGGGCTGAAGGGCGGTTTCAGACTCGTTGTCAACACCGGAGACGATGGGGGACAGACGGTTCATCACCTCCACATTCATATACTTGGAGGCCGATCTATGAATTGGCCTCCGGGCTAAAGTTAGTTTGTAAACTACAAACCGAAAATTCTTGGTTTGCGACTCTTGGAAACGGGTAAGTTATTAGCAGGAGAAAAGACGCTAATTCAAACGCGTTAACGAGGTTAGGGCAATGGCTACAGCTACCAAGGTAACTAAAGAGCGGGTGTTATGGATGGCAGACTGCTACAGCCTTGCCAAAAAATTTCCGAATCCGCATACATGGCTGGCTCTCTTGGAGTCGGACGAATCCGAGCACTCTCGAGATATCAATCCATTTCACTACTGGTTGTGGATGGAAATATGGAAAGCTGCTCAAACGTGCCCCCCCGAGGCTGAGCCCGGGTAGGGAGAACGGTATCAATAAAAGTGTCTGAGTGGGCTATTGCGGGCAGGTGTCTTAAGGAACCTGTCCGCAATTTTTTTGTTTTGATGGTGAAAGATAACTACAGTGAGAAATCTCATTGTCCGCGCTGGTAGCACCAGTCTGCATGAGTATTTGTCGGTGAGCGGCCCGGCCGAATATCGGGCGAGCAGATGAAATTGAATGTAATTGAATTAACTAATTTCGGTTGCTCAATTTGCGGTGCGAGTCAGCGCTGTTTGTGTTGAGGTTACGGTAGCAAGCTCAATATGTGTCTCTCCATTGCCGACCACACAATCTGCACCAACAACACAGTTCACCAGTCGGGCGCCTCGCTCTACTGTGCTGCCCGACCAGATAACTGTATTTTCAAGCACAACATTACTGTCTATAAAGCAATTATCGCCAATTATTACATGACCGCGGATTTTGGTTCCACTGCCGATGGTGCTGTTTCGGCCAAGTAGCAGGTGCCCTTCCAGTTTGACACCGGGTGCCAGCTTTGCATTTCTCTCCAGCTGACAACGTAGGACGCCAGTCAATGGAGGCAAGTGCAGCTGCACATCTCCACGCAATGCATCAAAATTCGACAATTTGTACTGAGTGATGGTTCCCACGTCAGACCAATAATCTTTGATTTCGACTGCCAATACGGGCAATCCCCGATCCACCAGAGTTGGAAAAAGCTGGCGTCCAAAACCGTAGGAACCGGTCTTCGGCATATAGTCAAAAACTTCGGGCTCTAGAATATAGATGCCAGTTGAAGCGAAGTTGGATAAAGCCTCTTCTGCTGCGGGCTTCTCCTGGAAGCCCTTGATGAATCCGTTCTGGTCGAAAATGGCGACGCCAAATTGAGAAACGTCTTCAACTTGTTTTACCGCGATGGTGGCGAGGGCTTTCTTTCGTTTGTGTTCCTCAACGATTCGTGTCAAATCCGTGTCGGTTAACAAGTCGCCCATCAGAACAACAAATGTGTCTGACCCGAGAAAGTCTCGGCATGCACGAACGCCGCCCGCGTCTCCGCTCAGCTCTTTCTCCGTGCGAAATTCCAGGTTGAGGCCCAAATGCGATCCGTTTCCAAAATACTGCTCAATCTTTTCAGGTTGATAGTGCAAATTGGAGATGACGTCTTCGAACCTGTGTTTTTTCAGCAAGGCGAGAATGTGTTGCATCACCGGGCGATTTGCCACGGGCACAAGTGGTTTGGGAAGTTGCGTGGTTAGTGGATCGAGTCTAGAGCCCACCCCAGCGGCTAGAACCATGGCTTTCATTGTGTTTCGTGATCCTCCATGCGCAAATCATAGGTCTTGCTGTGTTCAAACAATTATTCAAAAGATCAGTTAAAAAAGTCTGTTGGGTTATAGCGGGGGTACCTTAGTGTTTTGCTCCAACAATCGCTGCTCATCTTTTTGAAGTGCTTCCCGCGCTCGTGTAAGAGCGAGTTCGACTTGTTCCGTCGAGCTGCCGCCAAACGAGCAATAAGCACCGATGGAATCTTCCATGGATATATGCTCATAGATGTCCATTTCAAAAGCAGGCGAATATCTCTGCCATTCGTTCAGGGAAAGATCCGAGAGGTATTTATTTCGGGTCCGGCAATAGGTTGAGAGGTGCTCCAAAGATCTCACCGCGATGTTCTTTTCCACTCCACGTTCAAGTAGGTAATCGAGTGCGTTGCCGACGTTTACAAGATCAGCGCACGCCACTTCTTTCATTCTCAACTGGTCGGGTTCGATGCCCGGCAAAATTCCTGCAGCCAATTCCAGCAACAATCGAAGAGTTTCAGCGACATCTGCTATCCCTGGAATTGACTCTTGTAAGTCTTGACTGAAGCCGGTAGGTACAGCTTTCAATTCAGTGATGAATTCCATCAGTCGCCCGAATATTAACGATGGTCTTGCGCGCAAAACTTCAAGTAGTTCGGGGTTTCGTTTAAAGGGCATGGTGTGTGAGTGCACCAGCAGGTGCCTGGGCAGAGTGATGAAAGCGTACTCCTGCGTTGCCCACAATAGCAGTTCCGAGCCCAACTGCGAGAGATGCAAACCGAGCAACGATGCCGTTGCCGCGAACTCAATCTGGTAATCACGATCGGTTACCGCATCAAGGCTGTTTTGTATTACCCCATCAAAACCGAGTTTGCGTGCGACGAAATCTCGGTCGATCGGTTCTCTCGATCCCGCCATTACGCAGGCACCCAGTGGAAGAAAGTTGATTCGAGTGAAAAGTTCCAGGAGGCGCGAGAAATCCCTGGCGAACCTGCACTCATTCATTAACCACCAGTGAGACAGCAAGATTGCCTCAGCCGGTTGCATGTGGGTGTAACCCGGCATAACCACTTCTATATCGCGGGTGGCTAAATCAATCAGAAGTTTCCTCAGGTCAAGCAGCAACTGTGCTAATTTCAAAACTTCGGCCCGTAAGTAAAGGCGTAGGTCGGTGGCCGTCTGATCGTTCTTTGATTTGGCCTTGCGGAGCAGAACAACATCGTCGCCGATAGATTCTCTCAATCGTCGGTCGATGGCCTCATAGACGTCACCGTCCACGGGCAGCAGAAAATGATTTCCTGCCCGTTCTTCTCGGGTAAGTTGTGCCAGAGCATTGAGGATGGCTGCCGCGGACTCCTTCTCAACGATGCCGGTCTGGCGGAGCATCTCCACATGAGCAGTGGTAGATGCCAGGGCGCATAGCAACAGACGCGATTCAACGGCCGGCTTATCCAGAAAACGACGAAACTGCAAAGAGTAGTCGTTACTTTGAATTTCAGACCCTGTATTTGAATCGACGTTCATGCTCTCACCGGAAACTCGCCGCTAGGTTATCAGAAAGGGAGTTATAGCGTCTTCAACAAAGTTTGTTTTAACGTGCCAACATTTTGTCCGATGCGGCTATTGCACCCCAACGCCGCGGAATCGGGGTTGCTGAAACTGTGGTTCTCAGGTCGTGCTCAAATGCGGGAATGGCATGGCATCATCAACGCGTTCCACGGGGCTGTAGTTCCTGGCATGGACGCTCCTGGACAATTACTGCCCGACAAGACAAAGCAAGGTTGAGAACCTGATGCTTTGATGGCTCGGGTTTCGGGTTTGGTGGCGCAACGGTGCTGCTAAAACGCCCCACTAATAGAGACGAAATTTCCAGGGGCAAAGTGGCAAGTCTACCTGGTTAACTCTGATCACCTTTTGGTCAATATCCCGCGATCAGGGAAATTCGAGCACGTCTGATTCTCGGGACCAACCGATTCTCATGGATAGAGCCAAAATCGTCGCTTGGACCGAAATTCCGGATTTGTTTAGACTGTTGGATCTTCGTGTGTTGTATTATCTGACGCAACGCGGCAGACCGGCATATGACACCTTTTGCGATTTTGCGGAACTAGTCTCAATTACTTTCGTCTTGCAGAATAAGATTTTGAGGCTTGTATGCTCTCAAAATGGTGAACTAAAGACTAATTGAGGTCAGATGACAGGTTGCTTATGTTGGCGCTTGTGCTTGGGGCACAAAGAGGACAGGTATTCTGCTGATTGTCAATCGAGTCTAACGCTTGATTAATTGAGGCAAAAGGGCTAGAATTCCTCCCTGTTGCGTTTACGTGAGAAACGGTTTATATTAATTACAGTTTGTTTGGATATTTATCGGATTGGCTCTCCACGCAGCCATGAATGGTTCGCAGCCAAGTCCGCAGGAGGAAGGGATAATCCCTATATGGCAGAGAAAGAAAAAGAAGTGCAACAGCGCTATCAACAAGAAATGTCTAAATACAAGAAGCAAGTCGAGAAGAACGACAGGGAGCAGAAGAAGAAGGTCGCCTGAGTAAAGCAGGTCCAGAGAATTTAGAAAGAACGGGGAGTCGTAAAGGCTCCCTTTTTGTTTCCTGCCTTTCAGTCACCGGAACGGGCAGATCGACCAAGCGAACTCGGCAAGGTTCCAGTAAGCCAATGTTGTTCATGTCAAATTTGCTTCCATTGGACTGACTTCCTTCCGGGTCAAACAATATCAGCTCAATTTGGCACGATCTTGGCGCTGTCTTCTTGCCGCACTGGTGGTGCACCAGTCGTCACTTGTGCACCACCAGTGCGGGATGGAATGGATTCACTGGAAGCGCGAAGCTCCATCTGCCCTCCAACCTTGCCGGCATTCGATTAGCGGTCTTTAACCACGAAAATCGACGAGCTGTGGAGAGATCCACAGCTCGTGATTGTTTGAATGATTGATTAGCGAGTTACCAGCGACGCAGATTCTAGCTTCTCGTGCCAGCACCAACTTGAGGCTGATCAGCTGGACGCTCAGCTGCCCTGGTTGATGCTGCCGGGGGCTTTCCCGAAGGCAAGCTCATAGCCAGGATGAAAACGACTACCATGGACACTGCGCCGAGATAATAGGGACTTTCAACCCCCAGATATTGGAAGGCCGCGCCTCCGGCGATGGGACCCAGAATCCGACCAAGTGTTGAAAGGCTTTGTCCAACCCCCAAAACTCCACCGACCTCCGAAGGGTTGGCCAGTTTAGACAAGAGGCTTTGATTCGATGGATTGTTGATACTGATACCAATGGCGATTACAGCCATGGCAATGTACAGTCCCCAAACTTGATGTAGCAGAACCGTCAATACAAACCCGACGGCCACAAGTAGTGAACCAGCTAGTATCAAAGACTTTTCGCCCGACCGTTTCGCTGCCCGACCAACGAAGCCACCTTGCACCATCACCATTACAAAGCCGATAAACGTGAATAGCCAGCTGATGTCGGCTTCCTTGAAGTCATACCAACGGGAGGCTAATAAGACCAGTGTCGTTTCCATGTTGGCGAAAGCAAAAGTAGAGAGGAAGAAAATAGCCAAGGGAATTCGCAAAGATTGGTCGGCTAGAGTGCGGTTGAGGAACCCCTGCTCGGTTCGGAAGCGGTCATGACCGGCCTGTGTACGCTGTTCCGGTTCAGGAAGGGCAAATAAGGCAAATATAAATGCCAGAAAGCTAAACGCAGCTGCACCAAATCCCACCGCGTGGATTCCGAACTGGCTGAGCGCACCGCCCACGGCCGGGCCCAGTGTGAATCCAAGACCGAATGCCGCTCCAATCATCCCCATGCCTTTGGCCCGGTTTTCAGGGGTAGTGACATCCGAAATATAGGCTTGCGCTACTGCTATGTTGGCGTTCCCTATCCCTGCGATGATTCGCGAGGCAAAAAGGAGCGTGAGACTTCCGGCGAAGCCCCAAATTAAGTAACCCAGCGCCGAGGCGCCCATACTTATTAGTAGTACCGGTCTCCTGCCGATCCTGTCGGACAAGCGACCCCAGACCGGCGTCATGAAGAATTGCATGAGCGAGTAAGACATCACTAATAGACCAACAGTGAATGCGTCTGCCCCAAAGTGGGTGGCGAACTTAGGTAAGAGCGGTATAACTATTCCGAAACCGATGAGGTCGATAAATACCGTTAGAAATATCAGCAAGAGAGCCATCTTGCCCGTTTTCTTTTCCGTCATCTTAGTCGCTGAAGCCCCGCTGGAAAGTGCCCCAACAGATTAACGCAAGCTCTTGCCAAGTGTCCTTAACCTTCCTTAGGCAGGCTGAACTTTTTCGTTTGAGTTGTCCGAAAAACTCCTTGCTGGGGGCGTATCCAGTTTTCCAAATTACAGTGTTACATTTATAGTTGCTTCCTGAATCGAGTTTCATGTGCTAGGACATGAGGACCTTTCGGGACGCTCCGGGGCGACCACCACTTGCTGCCTCTGTAGAAAATTGCGGATGGCGCAATTTTACTTAGAATGCAAATCGTAAAAATTCCCGAATTCACACCGTTTACGGTCTCGGTTGCTAAGGGAAAAATTGCATGTGGCGCAATTTTCCCTATACCGGGCCAGTGCATGAAGGAACTCAACCTCTCAAAATTCGATGGGAGAGGGCTTGAACTCAATCACTGGGGGCTCACAGGTCCTCGGTCGATGTCTCTCACGTGCCTGAGCCGGTGCAAGCTGCTCCTTCTGACAATTTCAGCAAATGGTAGGGTGACTGTCCGAAAAAATGGGAAAATTCCCGTGCTAAAGAAGTTTCCCGCCCTCTTTCCTTTCCTGGCTCATGCCAGCGTGCGTTTGTTTGCTTCGCTTTCCGATAATTGGTTCGATTGAAGCTTATAATCATTTTGTGCAACAGGCCTGGCAGCACTCGATAAATCGGTACATTACCCGGGTAATCTACTGTACAGGAGGCTCTAGGAGCGATATCTCGGAGATTCATGAAGCTTTGCCTGGTTTGCAATTTTCAGTTTGGTGATGAGCAGGATCTATGTCCTAAGGACCTGTCAAAACTGGTCCCGATAGGCAAGGATCCGCTCATTGGCAAGCTTATTCAAGATCGCTACCGCATCGAGAGCCTGATTGCAAAAGGATCGATGGGAGTTATCTATAAGGCGACGCAAGAACTTATCGGACGCGAAGTTGCCATCAAGGTGATGCACAACTATCTGGTATCCGACGATGAGTCACTAAAACGCTACCATAAGGAAGCAAAAGCAGCTAGCCGGCTCAATCACCCCAACATCACGACTATTTACGATTTTGGCGTGCTTGCTTCAGGGCAACCCTATATAGTGATGGACTTGCTGGCAGGGAAAACGCTGGCAGACCACCTGAAAGAGCGACATCAGTTAACGCTAAATCAAACCTTGATGGTTTTTCAACAAGTGTGCCTGGCGCTTACCGAAGCCCACAAATGCGGTATCGTACACCGCGACATTAAACCCGAAAACATTGTAATTGACGAATTACCAGATGGTAAGAGCATTCACGTGAAGGTGGTTGATTTTGGGATTGCCACATTCTCAGAAGGGAATGACGACACCTTAGGCAAAATTACAAAAACGGGGACGGTTTGTGGCAGCCCGTTTTATATGAGTCCCGAGCAATGCGATGCCTCCAAACTGGACCACAGGAGCGACCTTTACTCGCTTGGTGTGGTTCTTTTTGAGACACTCACCGGCAAGGTGCCCTTTGACTCCAAAGACATCTACCAGGTTTTGACGATGCAGGTAAAAGATCCGCCTCCGCGTCTCAAGAAGTCGCGACCCGATCTCGACTTTAGCGATGCGATCGAGCTAGTGGTGTCAAAATCGTTGGCGAAAGAGCCTGGTGCCAGGTATCAATCCGCCGAGGAGTTCTGGTTGGCTCTGGCGCAAGCAGGAGGGCTTAAACCGGGACAATTTAAGAATGCCAGAGAGGCCAATCGATCTATTGAGCAAATTCCGGACATCATCAAACAAAAACGTGTAAGTGACGCGCAAGATGTTGTGGATTCGCAAAAGGTTCAGCAATTATCGCAAGAGGTACGTGATAAACAACTTGAAGGTGCCACCACTGTTCCCGGGCTGAGTCCCGATGAGTTGCAACGAAAGATCCGAGCTGCGACTCTCTCATTGCAGGAATCGGACGAGAAATCCAAAAAGAAAAAGAAAAAAGAGCCAGTCACTTTTCAGGATCGAGTCGTATCTGTGTGTCAGATCTGGCTGCCGCCAATCTTGACCTTAGGTGTGACGGTGGTACTGTTCTGGGTTCTGGGAAATGAAGCTCGCATCAATTCCGTGATTGGCGGAAAATATGGTGCCATCGTCGGTGGCACTTCCGAAGACGTTGAAACGTTAATTGCTCAAGACAAGCTTGATCAAGCCAGGCAGATCCTGGAAAAGAAGAAACGAGAAGGTAACTTAGATCAAACCGATGAAGACAATCTCGATTGGGTCTATATTCGGATGGCTAAGAGGGAAGCGCGCGGTCGTAAGTACAAGAACGCCGCGCAGCTGCTTGAACAGGTCTCTAAAGAACAAAGAGATCAAGACGAGGTGAAGGTATTGCTAAAGCGCTATCGCAAGCAAGCGGGACTCAAATAACCTCGATTGTTTGCGATCGGTTCAAGTAGTTACTTATTCGATGAAGGCTCCGAATTTTCGAAACTTGCGCTGGCGATCCTTACGAAGATCGGGGCCGGACAGTGTCGAAAGCTCACGCAGGTGACGAACGATTCCGTCCTTTAAGTTGGCAGCCGCCTTGTCATAATCATGGTGTGCACCGCCCAGTGGCTCGGGAATGACTTCATCGCATACACCCAATGCGTGAATTTCGCGAGCTGTCATTTTCATTGCCTGGCACGCTTCGGCAACTTTGTCGGCGGCTCGCCACAAAATCGAAGCACACCCCTCCGGAGAGATCACTGAATATACTGCATGCTCCAGCATAAGTATGCGATTGGCTACGCCGATGGCTAGTGCACCGCCGGAACCACCCTCCCCCGTCACGATGGCGACCACCGGCACAGTCAATCCGGACAATTCCATAAGATTCACAGCAATCGCTTCGGCCTGATTGTGCTCCTCTGCCTGGAGCCCCGGATAAGCCCCGGGGGTGTCAATAAGAGTTATTAAAGGCAGCCGAAATTTCTCAGCATGATGAAACATTCGCAGTGCTTTGCGATAGCCTTCCGGCTGTGGCATTCCGAAGTTGCAATTTTGCTTCTCTCTTATGGTTCGCCCCTTTTGAGTTCCGACCGCCACGACCTTTCGATCGCCCAGGTGGAGCAGCCCTGCCACCATTGCTGCATCATCGGCGCATTTTCGGTCTCCGTGCAGTTCGATCCAATCCGGATCCCATCGGCTGAAGTAGTCGCGAGTGTAAGGTCGCTGCGCGTGCCTGGCCAGCGCCAGGTGGTCGATGCCGCGCAGGTTACTGTATAGAGAGCGGCGCAACTGATCATATTGGGCATTGAGCCGGCCCAGATCCTTCTCTAGCTCGGAACTGGCGCTCTCCTTCACCTGCTTCTCCAGCGCGTCGATCTGCTGAGCCAGCAACGCCAGTGGCTGCTCAAATTCAAGAGGAACTATTTTTCTGTCCGCCATCTTTCTCTCTCGCCTTTATTTCATTTCCTGCGCTCTATAGTCGCATCCGCTCCAGGTCTGGCTCCTTGCCTCTTCTACGAATTGCTTCTATTGAGAGCGCCTTGATTCTGAGCGCTCTATCGTGATGCCACCACTTCACCTTTTCCGCTGATGCCTTGCTGTCCGGGGGCAGGATGCTGGTGGAGTTCGATGAGCGTACCCACCATGTCTTTGAGTTTTGCTCGCTCCAAAACCATGTCGACCTGCCCGTGGCTTAGCAAATACTCGGCTGTCTGAAAGTCGGCCGGTAATTTCTGGCGGATGGTTTGTTCAATCACTCGTCTGCCTGCGAACCCGACTCGTGCACCAGGCTCGGCAATAATTATGTCTCCCAGCATGGCAAAGCTGGCTGTGACGCCCCCATATGTGGGTTCCGACAATACGGAGATATAAAGTAATCCGCTTTGATGGTATGACTTTAGTGCCGAGCTAGTCTTGGCTAACTGCATCAAACTCAAGATGCCTTCTTGCATGCGCGCTCCGCCGGAGCTGGAAATCAAAATGAGGGGGAGCTTTCCACGTTCGGCATATTCGATCAGTCGGGTTACCTTTTCTCCCACCACCGATCCCATGGAGCCGCCAAAATGCCCGAAATCCATTACGCCCAACGCGGTCTTTAAGCCTTTTATTCGGCAAATGCCTGTTACTACGGCTTCTTTTAAGCCGGATTTCCGTGCTGCATCGGCTAGCCGTTTCTTATAAGGCTCGGAGTCGACAAAGCCCAGCGGATCATCTGAAGTCAAATTCGTATCGACTTCATGAAACGTATCAGCGTCGGCAAGCTGCTCTATTCGTTGCTCGGCGCCCACGCGGAAGTGATACTGGCACTTAGGGCATACATGAAGATTGTTGCGTAAATCTCTGGTGTACAGAAGTTCTCGACACTGAAAACATTGTGTCCAGAGGGCACAATACTCTTCAGTTGTTAAAGGCTGTTTAACTTCGACAGCCTCTGTCT
>JAKFUT010000355.1 GCA_021732565.1 Candidatus Obscuribacterales bacterium | reverse complement strand
CGGGATGAAAATACGGTTGAACTATCCAATGGAGAAATACTGGTTAGCGCAGGAAAGAGATCGCATGTAACTGCCGGTTCTGTCGGTGTCGATATTGACCCTGGTGCGATAGTGCATGTCACGCGCAGCGCAGGTATCGTTAAGGTGCGCAACCTCTGTGATTCTTCAGGTAAGTCCGTCAAAGTGGTTATTGGCGGGAAGATAGTTACAGTTGGAATCGGCGAAGAGCTAGTAACGGGTTTTGACGGGCAACTGGTTGACTCCGCGCTTAAGCAAGACAGCTTGGGCCGACGCAAAGTAACCAAGTTCACTGCTGCGGGAGGTCTTCATCTAGTAAGGAGCGAACTTTCCATCATTGGTTTGATCCAAAAGAGTGAGCTGTTATACAACATGTATAGTAAAGGCTCATCCAGCGATCGAGCGATTATGGAACGCATTTTGAAAGTCGCAGCTGCATTGTTCCAGGTGACTGGCAAGAGGGGCGCCTATTCTGCATACCAACCCACCATGTCACCGCATACAGTGGCTACACATTCGGAACAGGCAATTCCCATAGCGAAGGCCAACTAACAACAACACAGCCTCATCCGAATAAACATTAGCCGGGTTCGACATTGACAGGTCTCGATTTAGATCACTTATTTGTTCTTCAGAAAACCATGACATGCACCATCAGTGATGTCTATGCTTCCTTTTCTCCACCGATTTCCGGTGGCATCATGTCGCTCTCGCTGATGGTGTACGTAATCTGAGGATAGGCGAAGTCGGGCTCATTGTTCTCTCGGCCTCGCAGCTGGTAAAACTCGCGCCTTTGTTCATCGTTGGCCAACGACAGGGGCGTACCGTCCAGGAAGTATGTATGTTCGTCGCGAAACTGCACCAGGGTCTTTGACGTCCGAAAGGTGATGCCCAGCCATTGGTTCTCAGACGACCGGGTGGGTGGGTCCAGCACGATCTTGTGCTTGAACCGATGGTTGGTATCAACGGAGAACACGACGACGCTGTTATGGATTAACGGGATCTCGAAAGTATCGCCGCCAGGCTCCTTCGATTCGACGACCAGCTTCCTGGGCGGGCTCGCCAGCTCAGGCTGCCGGTAGCAGGAGAAAACGGCGATGAACGACTCGTCCGCAAGATCCAGAGCCTGGTCAGAGTGACTGCTCATGGTGGCATAAGCGTTCGTGTAGTTTTCGATGAGCGCGTTGTTGAAGCCAACCGAAAGCGACGCGCTTTTTTGAATCTGCTGGGCCAGCTGCTCATGTATTGACCGGAAGTGTTGCGCCGGGGCACTGTATCTGGTGGTGGTGCGAATGACCGGTATGCTGCATGTCTTGTCGCTCTTAATCAGAACAGCCCCCTGCCTACCCTTTCCCAGCTCCTCAAACCGAGCCGATGCGAGCAACTCCTCAAAAAAGTTGCCATTGGTGAGCAAGGCGTACGAGCGAAACTCGTCCGCTGCTGTGTATTGCGGCGCGATGTAATCTCCCTCGTTCATGCTGAAGAGAAACTTGTTACCGTAATCGATGTAGGCTTGAGTCTTGTTTTCCTCTGCATACAGCCTGCGCAGATCCTCAATACCCTCAAGCGTGGGCGGCGCTAGCTGCACCAATTTTCCCTCCATCTTGAGGAAAGTGTGGTCATCCTTGTGAACAGCCTCGGTGCTCGAACAGCGAACCACATACCCCAAGCGGGTCGGGAGCAGCTCGGCAGCCAGCGTCGACGACTGAATTTCGTGCGTGTACAGCCGATTGGTAGACAGCGGCATGAAGAACACGGAGTTGGGGTACAAAGTCACGGTGAACTGAGCGGGGAGGGGAAATTCAGGGCGTTCCACGGCCGGCTCTTTTAGACGAAAGCGTAGCCGCGTCAGCCCGCTGGTTTCTTTGTAGCCGTAATCAAAGGCGTCGTTGGTCAGGGGGCGTAGCTTATCGAGCTGGTCGTAAAAGGTGCAAAAGGCCATGATGCCATTTACAGGCATGTCCTTGGTCTTGTCTGCGTGCGCAGAGATCTTGGCCTTAGACTGCTTCTGCGCAGCAGCGGCGGGGGTGTTGTGGTAGATCTGCGCGAGGACATGATTCAGCGGCGCCTGGTCCTGGAATATAAAGGCAGCCTCCTGGTTCAGGGCATCGACGATGTGCCGGTCGTTCGCGCGAAAGTTATCTGTGGGGCCCGAAAGGTTCGTGGAGCACCGCAGTAGGCGAAAGTGCAGCGCTTCGCCGTCCGGCGCGACGGGTGTGAGATATATTCCTGTTCGATGGGCCGTTCCGGGCTTGGTGGACTCCGTGAGGGACTGGAAGTTGTGTTCCGCGCAGATGCGGTTGAAGTAATCGAATCCCCGGTCGAAAAAGCGACGATAGTACACGCCAACGCCATGCACCAGGATGGGGACCCGGCCAGCGTCCACAAGCGGCCAGCAGGCCTCGCCACCGTCGTTCTCGTTGTAGCCGCGCGAGAGCTCCTTGACGACAAAGATCCGCTCAGCCGCTTCGAGATCGAGGTCGCTGGCCCTAGATATGTCACCGCACAGGTAAACGGTTTTTCCGGAGAAGCCGGGCAAACCCGAAGAAATGTCGTCTACACTGATCGCAGCCCCGCAGAAGTCTTTGATCAAGCCTTCATCGTCTGACAGCGCGAGTAGGACGTTGTTTGTGTCGAGAATGCGAGCTTCCACTCTTTCCGTTGTATGCATTAATTGTCCCGCCTTAGTAGTTCTGGTGCTTGCATTCACTAAGCTCTGCACAAAATTGAAACTCGTTGACGAATCTGACATTCCGGAGGCAGCCTATCAATCTCGTCGAAAGCTATTCTCCCTTGACCGAAGGTCGGATAGACGACCTTCTCAATTCGCAACCCCAACATTGGCTGAGAGCAGTCCAACGCCTCCAAATCTTGCTTAAAGCGTTCAGCTAATCCTCAATCACAGGGGTTATGTCCTGAGAATTAAACATATGGTTGGCAGCCAATGACTCAATAGGTGCAAGCACGGTTGTCCTCCATAGTGTACAAAACGATCGCTCGGCCTATCTGGCAAACGCCGCACTTGATGACGCCACAATTGGTATCTTTTCGAGAAAAAACATCACCGTCGATATCGTCAAGTAGAAAACATCCCACACCTGGAATATTTTTTCGCACATGACGACATCACCTGTGGGCCAGCACCAGTTAAAGTGGTCAATCGCTGCAGAAAATGCAGGTGAGACCGTGGAAGAAATTCATCGAGTGGGTTCGCTCGACCTATCTGGCAAACGCCGCACTTGATGACGCCACAACTGGTATCTTTTTCGAGAAAAAACATCACCGTCGATATCGTCAAGCAGAAAACATCCCACACCTGGAATATTTTTTCGCACATGACGACATCACCTCTGGGCCAGCACCAGTTATTCGAGCAATATTGAGTATGTGGCCGATGATTTGTCTGCCTAATGGGCATACTGTTTGAAGTTTCAAACAGGGAGACTGGCATGAAAACGATCCATCGGGTCTCAGCAAGAGTAGCTTACCAATCGGTGTGCATTTGCATAATCATTCTTTTGTCCGCGACTATGCCGCCTCTTGCGCTGGCCGATGAGGAACTTCATCCTCAGAGTGGTCCTGCCACTATCCAGCTTGGCGACAAGGCCACGCTCAAGTTACCTGCCAACTTCGCGTTCATAAACGCGGAAGAAGCGAAGTCCGTGTTGAAGAAGGGAGGCAGCGATGTTGATAGTGTGCTGGGAATTGTTCTGCCAGCAACAGCTCAAGGCGATTCAAATCCATCGTTCATAATTTGCAGTTTTGACGATAGTGGATACGTAAAAGATGACGACGCTGAGAAACTGAATCCAGTCGAACTATTGAAGGCTTACAAAGAAGGCACGGCGGAACAAAACGAGGTTCGAAAAGACAACGGAATTCCACCGATTTTTGTCGGCAATTGGGCAGAACTACCACACTACAATAAGGCCCGGCATCACGTCGTTTGGGGTCTGGAAGTAAAGGATCAGGATGACGCAAACGCAAAGATAAGTGGAATCAATTACAACACACGCATCCTTGGTAGAAAGGGAGTGCTTTCGATGAATCTTGTGAGCAGTCAGGAAAAAATGCCCGCGAGTCTAAAAGATGTTGCATCGATTCTAGGAGCCACGTCCTTCGTTAAAGGTCAGTCCTATGAAGATTACAAGCCAGGTCAGGATAAGGAGGCTGGTTACAGCATTGGCGGTCTCATTCTAGGTGGCGGCGCAATGGCGGCCGCAGCGAAGTTTGGAGTTTTTGGCGCGCTTTGGAAATGGATTCTTGCAGCTATTCTTATATGCAAGAAGTTCCTCATCGTCATAGTTGTGGCAATCGGCGGACTATTCTCGAAGCTGTTCGGAAAGAAAAAGGAAAGCTAGATCTCACCGCAGGATTTCGGACTTGCCTTCTTAGAACAATATCCATCCAGATACAGGTTGACACGTTACCGGTCGGAGCAACCCCACCTGTCAGTGAACGGCATTTTCCTTGACCAGCGGCAACTCGCCTCGCTGACCAGGTTAATCGGTCTGGATGCTTTAGGCTGGCTGTCCTCCGGGCGATAGATTGGCACCCCATCGCGTTAAGAGCCCAGCGACAACCAAAGAAGAAACGCTAATGCCAAAACCAACGATTCCAATAATTTTGCGGAAGCCGAAGTTGTTTGATCGTGGTAAAGGCCCGTAAGCTGCCAACGAATCTTGGTCTCAATTTCCGCCACAGAGCAACCTAACATCGTAGCGAGATAAATCTCAAGCTTATTGAGCATGATCATCTTCCCCTTCTGCGACGGTAAGTTTGATCAGCTTATGTGGAGTTGGAAACGTTCAATTCATCAGTGCTTGAGGTTGACGCTCAAGAAGAAGATTCAATATCCGGCAGAACTCAGTTCCAATCCCGTCGACACATCCAAGGCGCGACAAACACCTGTATGAATCAATCCGTCTGCACCGAGTTCCAGCCATCGGAATCCCGGGGGCAAGGCATCGACGGCAAAATTTGAAGAATTTGGCTTGAACTGTACGCAAGTGGACGGAGTCGCCAGCAAGCAAACGCCATTACGATGCGACTGAAATTCCTGGTGGATATGTCCCCACAGAACTCCGCGGACAGAGGGAAACTTATCTATGGTGGAAAATAGGTCTTGACCGTTGTCTATGCCTATGGTGTCAAGCCAGTCTGCCCCCACAGGGAGAGGATGATGATGCATGCATACCAGGGCGTGATGATTGGGATATGCCTTCAAGCATTCCTCCAGCATTTCCAGCTCAGCCAGTGGAAGGTGTCCGCCCACTTCGTCCACCACCAGGGTGTCTAGCAACACAATTAACCAGGGATCAAAAACGATAAATCGATCAAACCGAAAGTCTGCAGGACCGTCTGATAATCCTTGCCTGAGCTCGGAGCGACGGTCGTGATTTCCCGGCAATACATAACAGGGTGCGCCGCTTGCTCCGACTGCCGTTGAAAGCCGTCGATAGGACTCTTCTGTCTCGTCTTGCGACAGGTCGCCGGTAAAGAGGTAGAGGTCGGGAGTGCCGCGAGATTCCCGGGCAACTCGAAATACTTCGTTAAAACTGCGGCCTGTGTCTACTCCGAGCAATCGTCCATCTTCATTCTTGAAGAAGTGAGTGTCCGTAAACTGGATTATTCTCAGGGGGGTGGGGGCGTTGCTGGACAACTTTTCCATTCAAAAGTCCTCTGCCTCGGGCTGATTCGCCCCTAAGCGAAACAGAACCCGCCAATTTGCTATTAACCCCAAACTTGCTTCCTTCAAACCTTAAGACACTTAGTGAATCTTGTCTAGAACCACTTCGGGGCGAGTTAATAATTCGGTCGGGAAACCACTGTGTCCATTTCCCCGATTAGGGCGTAGACTCATAGCCCCGGGCTCTTGGAAAGCACTTCCACCTTGGCTATGATTGTTGTGACCGGACCGAGCGCGGGAGTGAATGAACGATTAGAATTATTCCCATGAAGAAACCAACCCCTTTATCCACGCTTAATACCTGCCTGGCGCTGTTCTTTATCGTCGGCGGGCTGATACTTGTTATGTTCAGTGTTCTTGGCAATGTAACTACGTATCTTCATTGTCTCTTTGTTAAAGCACACGCACCGAAAACGTTTGCCTTTGAAACCTACGACAATCTTTTGAAAAAGTACGTTCACAAGGGCACTGTTGATTATGCAGAACTTAAGGGTAGCAAGGAACTGACTGACGCCCTGGCCGAACTGGAGGTGACGTCGCCTGACAATCTTTCACCTCCAGACAAGGATTGCTACTGGTTAAATGCCGACAACTTGCTGACGATGAAGCTTATTTGCGACAAGTATCCCATTACTACTGTGGAACAGCTTGGACATGAGGGCGGCACCCGTAACTTTATTGTGGGCGGCAAGATTATGACCGCCAAGGAAGTTGATGAAGAGCAGGTGCTGACAGCAGTCAACAAAGGTGAGTGGCGGCTACTGTTTTCTCGCTGCACTGGAGCTCTGGGTGGTCCCACCATTATGAACCATGCTTTCAATGCTGCTACCCGCGAAGCCGACCTTAAGGCCAATGTGTTTGGTTTCGTTCTGCGAAAAGATAACTGGTCCCACGACCCCGATATGAACCGCCTTTATCTAACTGAGTTTTACAGGTGGTATCGCTCCTCCTTAGGCGAAGTCTTTAACCCGATAGTGGTGTTGAATCACCAATTGCCTGAAGACCAACAAATTACCGAGCCTATTGTGGTACGGTACAACATCGCCTTCGACTATCAGTTGAATGACTATGCGTCACTCAAGGACAAAGACCGCGCCGAAACTAGCAAGGCTGGTAACTCAAACTCCACAACCGCTGAGACTTCCTCTACTACAGCCTCGTCGGCTCCCGACGAGGGACCCCGGGCAGCTGAAGAGTCTGCTTCAGGAGAGAAGGGTGATGCCGGTGGCACTCCAGACCCGACGCCACCATCACCTGGCACTAAACCGAAGTCATCGACCCCAGTGAAGATTCAATCGGTATCTCCTACCGCCCGTGAAATACAATTACCAATGACGGGAATAACCGTGCCTGGTGCTGAGAAAGGCAATTAAAGTTGAAGCGAGTTGAGCGCGCTCTGGCGCGCAACTCGCGGCTAGCGCGGACGAGGCGACGGAGGAGCCGCAGGGAGTGCTTACAGTTGAAGCGAGTTGAGCGCGCTCTGGCGCGCAACTCGCGCCTAGCGCGGACGAGGCGACGGAGGAGCAGGGAGTGCTTACAAATGACCAACTGGAACTTGGCTCGCTTCGTCATTGGAGCGGCAGGGGCCTGTCTGATAGGGGTGATCAGCCCGGTTTGTTTTTGGAATCTCGCAGCTGTTGCTCAAACGGGGCAGGCGATTTTTGTTTCTTATCCAAGAACTGGCAGCGTCATCGACAGTCGCAGCACATTTATAACTGGTGCAGCCCCGCCGGGGGCTGCGGTAACCTGCAATTCCGAGCCTGTTAGAACCAATTCGGCTGGATTCTTCGCCCATGTGGTGAAGCTAAAGAGGGGTGAAAATTCGTTCTCTCTGGCGGCAGGGTCCCTCACCACTGTCATATCCGTTCGTCGACCAGCAGCGGTGGTTCCGGTTGCGGCATCAGTTCTCCGGATAAAACCCGGATCGCTTGAGCCTTCAGAAAACGTCGGTGTCGTTGCCGGAGACATAGTTCGGTTTGCAGCAAAAGCTTGTCCCGGCGCCAGCTTGCAGGTGAAGTTGGGAAATCGCACAATTCCGTTGTATTCAGCAGCACAGCGTGCTAAAGGCTCCCGCATCAATCTCGGGCTTGATACCGCATTTGGTGTTGCGTATCAAAAGGGGGAAGTCACTGCTCCCGATCTTTATCTGGGCTTTTATAAGGTGGGCTGTGACGACTCATTCTCGGGTGTGAAGGCTGTCTTTACTGCTGTCAAGGAAAAGAAATCGGTAAGTGCCACGGCGCCCGGCGGCTTGACCGTTATGAAACAACCTGCGATCTATCACACAAGGCATAACGACACCATAATTAGAGTGGGCCCCGGTCAAGCGAGAATCACCCCCTGGGTGGAAGGTGTGCGTGTGACGAGTGATGGTTACAAGGGGGCATGGCGACGGTTGGAAGTGGCTTCAGGGAAACACCTGTGGGCATTGGGAGAAGATCTCGCGCCGGAACTGCCAGGCAGCCCACCGCCTGAGTCGCGCGTCTCAACGGTGAACCTGTTATCAGACGATTATGGTGCAAAGATCGGTGTCCCGCTCTGCCAGCGATTGCCGTATCAAGTTGAACAGGATTTAAAAAGCGGCACACTGGTTCTGAAGATCTTTACAGCCACCGCTGATACGGATTTTGTCACTGCGGACATTGAGGAAGGACAGATTCATCCCGCCGATCGGGCTTCATCGCGCCTGATAGATTATGTGACCTGGAAGCAAAAGACCGATGGACTGTATGAACTGACGGTGCACTTGAAGAAGAAGCATCAATGGGGATTCTTTGTCGATTACCAGGACTCGACGCTCATGCTCCATGTGAAGTCGACACCGCTGGTGAGTTCTGCGGGCACGCTCAAAGGAGTGACTATTTGTGTTGATCCCGGTCATGGTGGCAGAGAGCCGGGCGCTTCTGGATGTAACGGCACCAGGGAAGCTGTGGTGAACTTAGCGATCGCAGAAAAGCTTAAGGCCGAACTTGAACGACTCGGTGCACGAGTTGTGATGACGAGGACCGCTGATGTTGATGTCAGTCTGGCTCAACGTGTGCAAATCGCGATTGCTGCGAAGGCGGACTTTTTGATTTCTGTTCACAATAACTCGTTGCCCGATGGCAGAGACCCCTGGAAGGAACACGGAACCTCATCATATTGGTATCATCCGCAGTCGATTGAGGCGGCGAAGATATTGAAGGACGGGCTTTCCAAAGACACCGGATTACGAGATTTTGGCAGCCGTTACCAGAATCTGTTTCTGTGCCGGCCAAGCCAGATGCCAGCGGTTCTGGTGGAGGTCGGGTTTATGATTCATCCCGATGAGTTCCTTCAATTGATTACACCGGAATTTCAGTCACGCGTTGCGGCCAGCCTGGCAGAAGGGCTGCGCTCTTACTTAACGGAAGTACCGGCAAACTAACGGCCAATTTCCTCGGCCGTCGGCGGATTAGCCACTGCGGGCTAGCACATCAGCTCGTGATCGCAACTCGGCGATTGTCGCTCCTCAAGGCACAATGATTTACATTTGTTGTGCCTTGGGAGCTGAAGGTCCTTACAGTTTTATCGCCGCGGAGGTAAAGGACCGAGCGGGTCAAGTTTGAACATTCTCTCTAGTTGGCTGCGGTAGTCTACATTGGTCAATGCTTCTTCTGAATACAGCTCATCTTCCCAGTAGCTCCGTTCACGCTCCAATAATTCTTCCAGGCGCTTTACGAGATGAACGGGCAAGTCTGTATTATTCATAGTCTCCCGATTTCTAGACCCTGTTCGGGTATTAACCAAATAAGTCACATGATCAGTTTATTCGTAGAGGGAGAAAGAGCAATCCTTGGCAGCCTTGTGGTTCCCGAATCCATCGGTGTTTTGCGCGATCTTGCTGATAAAAAGGATTCAACGATCCTTCGGATATGCCTCCGGTTCTGGAGCTATATCTCTTTGGTGTTAGAATCAAATTGTCGGGTTGATTTTTGGAATGGGACGTGTAGTTACTTAGAACAACAAGCAGGCCAGCATTATGAATCTGAAGCTGAGACTGGAGCGGCTGTGTGATACCAAACAGTGGGCGAAGCTGCATTTTAACGACGGAACAAGTCTTACCGGGCGCATGCTCAGGCTTGGGCACGACTACCTTGAGCTGGAGAGCTACGGAGAAGACGACAAGCCCAGCGACCGAAATTACTCCAAGCACCTTGTGCCTTTGCATTTGATCAAGTTTCTTACTGTAGAGTCGTCATCATTTGCTGAAATGGAACGCCGACGTTTACAATTCGTGGCACAGCTCGACTGCCAATGACTCCACTTTGGCATCGTGCCCCAATGTGGTTGACCGGAGGTCGGATCCTTTCGTATCCTGCTTCCCGGGGGTACCGGTTGGAGCGCAACGTATCATCAGCAGGGAATTCAAAGCGCTGGCACCACGGTGTGATCCAAGTTGATAGCCTCGGCATAGATAGGCAGTCACAAAATCGGGATAGTCTTCTTTTGCCCGCTAAGCCAGTCCCAGTCCGGTCCATGCTTGGACTTTTGCAATCGACGTCTCTGTCCTTGGAACTCAATGCCAGCTTGAACTGTTCTATGGCTTTGTCTACCAGCGTTACAGTATGTGTTCGTTTACGTGCAAACCTCGGAGCGAAGGCGCTCCCGACGACTGATAACCCACTTGTCTTTGTTCTCTTGTCGAGCCCTGCCAACGGCCAGTGCCCCGTCGGGTACGTCTCGGGTTACGACTGTGGCGGCTGCCACCATGGAGTCGGTGCCTATAACCACGGGCGCCACCAGCACGCTGTTGCTTCCAGTTGACGAACCGTCACCAATTATGGTGCGGGATTTCTTTCCAGAGATCCGATCGTAATTCGCGGTTATTGTTCCAGCACCAATATTGACGCTACTCCCCAGGCTTGCGTCTCCGATATAGCTGAGATGAGAAATATTTGTCGACGCCCCGATCTGGCTCTTCTTCACTTCCACAAAATTGCCGATTCTGCATTTGTCCGAGATCTCCGCATGGTCTCTAATATGAGCGAAGGGGCCGATGCGAGTATCGCTTCCAATATCTGAGCTGGTGATGTGGGATTGAATTATGGTTGTTCGGGAACCAATTGTGCAGCGCCCGGTAATTTGTGTATTCGGTCCGATAATGCAATTTTCCCCAATATCAATATCGCCGATCAAATAACATCCGGGCAACACTGTGGTGTCTCGTCCGATGCGAACTTCCGGTGCGATCCACGTGGATTGCGGATCAATGATGGTAACGCCGCTCTCCAGCGCCAGCCGACGATTTGTGTGATCGCGCATCATGCGCGTAGACTCTGCCAACTCAATTCTTGAATTAATTCCAGCCACTTCGTCGGCATCGGCAGCGATTGTCGCGCCAAGTTTCATTTCCCGCGCGGCCGACCAGGCTACAAGATCCGTCAAGTAGTACTCGCCTTGCTTATTATCGTTTTTCAGATCTGACAATCCCGGTTTTAGCGCCGGCCATTCCAAGCAGTAGATTGCTGTATTGATTTCACGTATTTTTCGTTGTTCATCCGACGCGTCTTTGTCTTCCACAATAGCCTGTACTGCCCCTGAAGAACCGCGAAGAATTCGTCCGTAATTTCTGGGATCGTCAACCATGGTGCTTAGCAGTGTTAAAGTGCAACTCTCATTGCTGTGCTGTTGAACAAATGTAGTCAGCGTATTTGCGCTAAGAAGCGGCGAGTCTGCTGGAACAACCAACAGTGTACCCGTGAATGAATCAAGAGAAGGCGAAACCTGTGTCAGTGCATGCCCCGTACCAAGCTGCGGCTCTTGCAGATGGGTGGACCATGGTGTGCGAGGCGGAAATTTCGTAAGAAAGGCATTTACCTGATCTGCACCGTGTCCCGTAACTATATGAATGTGTTCCGGATTGAGGTGGTCCAGAGCGTCGAGGATACGAGCCAGGATCTCTCGCCCGAGCACTGGATGAAGAACCTTTGGTAGGGCGGACTTCATACGCTTCCCTTGCCCCGCGGCAAGTACTACCGCCCGAAGAGGTCGTGGAAAAGTGCTCATCAGTTTTTGCCTCACTTGCGGTCGTGCTACTGCTCGAAGTTTAGTTCAGCCTAGCCGCCACGTTCAAGCGACTGAAGGAATCATGTCATTTTGTGATTTCAAGTGAGATGCGCACTTGTTGTCAATCGAGGGTCCACTGGTCGATCTCCTGCAAGCGCCTGCGCCCCAACGATCCCGATAACGAGTGTATGGCGACAAGGGAAGCTTGCGGAGGTCCAGTGGTTTTGAAGTGAGTGCCGCAAGCCCGACATTCGCGCGTTTGGACGGGGGTGCCCCCAATTGGGGCGTGGTCCAGGTTCATCATAGTATTGGGGTACTGGTCCATGTGGGGAGGACGCCTATCAAAATATGCATGGCTTGCATATTTTCTCCTTGCAACCGAATCCGTAAACGCCCTGAATTGGGGGAATTTGGTGACATCGAATGTAAAATTTTATGCGTATCATGCATAAAATAATAAGGCCGTTGTCCTGGAGGTGCCGCATTGAGCTTCCGAATGCCTTGCATTGTGGACCGGTATCTCCTGCGGGTAAGAGATCTTTGCTCAGGCTCGCTGTGTTCTTGGGAAATGCTTCTTTGTGTACTGACTACAATTGTGCCGTCGCTGGCTGGTAACGGCCGTGCGGCTGGTGTGCCTCAAGCATTCTGTGAACCCACCCCACAGCTTCAGGTCGCTGGCTGGTAACGGCCGTGCGGCTGGTGTGCCTGGCATTTCTGTACATGCCGCGATGCAAGTAGTTGACTTCCCCTTCTGCTTCGTCATCGGTAGTTTCTACGGGTGAGGTGGCATGCGGGCCTGAACTGGCGGCTTGTGGCGACGGCTATGTGCGTCGTACCGTTCGCGCAGGGAGACGGGGCGCCGGGGGTGGCATCCCGGGGCACAAGGTGGTGCATAGCGTGCACGCGCGTGACAGCTGAGCGAGAGGATATCTTATTTCGAGGGCAGCGTGGAACTGCTCGAAAACTCTGACCTCCTTGCGTTTGGGGCCATTGGTATCACACTGCGCGTCTGCAGGGACGGTATCACATCAGGTGGCAAAATAATTTCCTGAAAAGCAAAAAAATGCTGGACATTTGTGATCGTCAAGAACATAATATAAGTGTCCTAGAAAGCGAGCGAAATTTGGAAACCGTTATCAATTCACAGCTTCCACAGGCTGATGACATCGACTTCCGCTCACTCGAATATCTGTTTGTTCCCAACGATGAGTCATCACCTGTAGAACCACCTTGGGTAGATGTTGTTATCGAGGCGAAAGAAGACAAGAGCTGCCAACTGTTGCGCTTAAATGCTCGTGTGCAGTTTCTTGAACAGTGTTTGGGTGAAACCACCACTAACCTTGCCGATGCTCACATGCACGTGGGCTATCTGCGAGGTTTATTAGAGGAAAGAGAAGAGCAGCTCAAACTGTTGCCTGACTTACGCCTCCGGGCTGCAAAGAATATTGCTGCCGACGTTGCCCGCGAAAAGCTTGAAGGAGAAGTGAAGAGACTCGAGGCTGAGAATGCTGAGATTAAGAGTCATTCGCTCTTCCGGATGGAGAAAAGTGTTAAGCAACTTCTGTCTGCAGAAGTCTCCACTCGATCTGTGTTGATTCTGGAAACTCTTGTATTTATAGCCTTCTTGCTCATTGTCACAATGTTGCTGCGAGGGTTGTAAAACCAGGTTTGCAACGAATCTGTTAACACGATCATTAACGGAATGCTTAATCGGAAGGGTTTTTGCCGAATCGCGGTATATCTATAGCAGTTGCGCTTGTCTGAGCGTAATATTTTCGCAGTAACTCCAGTAGAGAGGCTTGAGGGATCGAGCCCGTCGGGGCAGCACCGACGCTGCGAACAATTTAAGTGAGACGCGAGGACTCGGCTAATGTCGGGTCTTCTTGTTTAGTGTGCTATGACCGGTTGCGATGCGCTAACAGCAGTCAGGAGTGCGATACCAGCATTTCTGAAATGTCTGAACGCGGCCGAATTATTGCAAAGAACAGAACGGTAACCATTAGATAAAAGACCAGAATCAAGGCACCCGGGCGGCACAGATAGCGGTATTTGAACTTTTCCTGTCATCACTTTGTTGCACGGGGGACGCTTTCCATCCCTTTCCCGGGTTAACACGATTATTAAGGGAATACTTATTCCGGGGGGTTTTGCGGGAAACGCGGTATATCTATAGCTGTTGCGTTGGTCTGAGCGCAATATTTCCGCAGTAACTCCAGTAGAGAGGTTTGAGGGATCGAGCCCGTCGGGGCAGCACCGACGCTGCGAACAATCAAGATCCAAGGACTCGGCAAGCGCCGGGTCCTCTTCTTTTGGGGCGATGCCCTATGTATTCATGAAGCAATCGAGACGCATATGGTTGCACATCAACACTCCAACTGCAATTTAGTGGAACGCATGGTGACATGGAGCTCGCAGCCTAAGGCGGCGGACTTTAAAAGCTGTTTATTGTGCTAAGAAACTTTTGTTTGAATTCAGGTGGGCTGTCTATAGGATAGGTAAGTTGTGTTGCCAAATGAGATTGGCACTTATGCGAATAAGTCGCCAATGTCATCGTGGAAGTGGAAGTGGAGGTGGAGTTATCCCGATGCTCCTCGATGGTTCGTGCACCATCAGGAGGAGCACCGTTCTTGAGTGCAATGTCTCCCACGATGCCGCCAGCTTGAGGAAGCACGAAAACTCCATGGTCTCCAACGTGGTGTTTTATATTGAATTCAAAATGAATAACATCATTTTCTACAACGAACTGTGCCTTCGGATAAAATTGCTTCACTAAGCTCTCTAGCTGTTTTGAGATATTTTGCCACTGAGCGACAGGTGACTGCACTTCCTCTGGTTGGGTCAGAGGAGGGTTTTTGTCGGCCACTAACGTTGTTTTCTCGCTATTAGAAGTGTTTTTCTCGGTCACTGCAGCACTTTCTCGGTCACTGGTTGCTAAACTGTTGCTTGGTCCTTCCGGTTTGTCGATAGCCTTAGTTTGCGATGGTATATCGACGATGTTCTCAGTGTCTTGTTCTTCTTCGTTAGCATCGTTAGCATGTTCGTCAGCTTTACTCACAGCGTTAGCTCCGCGTTTAGCACCGTCACTGATTTTGCTTCTGGCCTTTTCAGTTTGATCAGCTCGTGCCATATTCAAATCGGCGTGATTGAGAAAAAATCCTTCCCCATAACCAAATAATTGATTGCCACCGTTCAGCAAGGAAAGTGTGAATTTGTTCTGGTTCTCATATTTGCCCCAAATGTTGTATCTTGTGAGATAAACCGTATTACCAACAACTTCTCCAAACAGTGGAAGGTCTTCTTCTTTCTTGCCTTCAATGGTGTGCCACATACCAGTTAGTTTAGTTCCAGCTTGCTTCAGCGTAATGCGGCCTTTATGCCAATCTCTCCAGGTTGAGGAGAAATACCATGTACCTGTTACGTCAGGCTTATCTAGCTTAGAACCTTGTGGTTGAGAAGCAGTTTGGTTGGTGCTGCGTCCGCCGCTTGCACTGTGCCCCGCTTCTCGTGCCATATTTAAGTCGGCGTGATTGAGAAAAAATCCTTCGCCATAACCGAACAATTGATTGCCACCTCTCACTAAGGAAAGTGTGAATTTGTTCTGGTTCTCATATTTGCCCCAAATGTTGTACTTTGTGAGGTAGACCGTATTACCAACAACTTCTCCAAACAGGGGAAGGTCTTCCTCTTGCTTGCCTGTTTCGGTATGCCACATGCCAGTTAGCTTAGTATCAGTTTGCTTCAGCGTTATTCGTCCGCTATGCCAATCTCTCCAAGTTGAAGAGAAGTACCATGTACCCGATAAATCGGCGCTTTTTGCGTTAGCGTTAGCTTTATTTCGATTGACGATAGCTGACTTCCCGTGGGGCGCGCTTGAGTCGGCAGGAGAGCTACTATTTGGTACTAGATTTGATGCGCCTGCGGTTGGACAGTTTCCTGGATGGGTAGCAAGACATAGGATAAATAGAACTATTACCGTCTTCATTTCGATTCCTGATACTACCAACGATACAAACAAACTCTGTGTTTTCCATTCTTCCCGCATTGACGACCAAACCAACGGGAACGCTCGCTGTTTTTTCATTCTTGCCAACACCCGGCATGATTCAGCTGTCTCAAACCGTTGAGGAAGACTCGGCAGCCCTATTGGAAGAGGCCGCCCTGAAGACTGACGCGTTCGGTGTTCTTTGAAGATTTTCAAAAGCTTCGTTAATGGTTATCTTCTCGGCCCGGCATGGCCTGGCCCTCCAACAATGCCTTGTGAACAATAGCGCCAACTGTGGGTATGACTACACCAAGCTCTTGCGGAGGGGAAAAGCGCAAATGAATGAAATGTTCTCTCTGGATACAAGCAATCCGGCGCTCGAAATGCCGGGGACTGAAGAGTATTCGCCCGCTTGACAAACGGCGATATATCCCCGGGCTCTCTTGCACTAGGTTAAATAGCCGCGATACAAGATATTTATTTTGCCGGATCAATGTAGGCGCCTGGCAGTCCTAAATTTACACGCATGAAATTCACAGTGGGCAGGTTTCCTCATGAGTACAAAT
>JAKFUT010000315.1 GCA_021732565.1 Candidatus Obscuribacterales bacterium | reverse complement strand
TGGAAGCCTAACATATGGGCTGGGGTTAGTATTGAGAATGCAGAGGTAATGCACCGCATTGAGTGCCTTAGAAAAGTTTCTGCGGCTGTGAGGTTTTTGTCGGTCGAGCCGCTTCTTGGTCCTCTGGATAACCTCAATCTGGAAAACATAGACTGGGTCATAGTGGGAGGTGAATCAGGGCGGAAGCCTCGCCCGCTTGATCAAAAGTGGGTTCTACAGGTCCGAGATGAATGCTTACGAGCAGGAGTTCCGTTCTTCTTCAAGCAATGGGGAGGCCGCAACAAAAAAGCAGCAGGAAGACTCTTAGAAGGCCGCACATGGGACGAAATGCCAAAATCGTACACGCACGCGACGGATCTGGCATCAGAAATTGAGCAGACATCCGAACTCTCCCATTCATCGATGCCTATTCCAGAGTAACTTGTTCCGAGTCGGTTGGCAGCGACTGAATAATCACTTGTCCTAAAGGTGTGATTCTGTGTTTCGGTCAACAGATCTGGATTTATAATTCTTGTATGTATCTGGTGGGAATGATGAGCACATTATCGGTCGGAGAATTGGCGGCGCTCTTAGAGACGATTGCCGCAAAACGCAATCTAATGCCGGGATCATGAGCGTTTTCGACATTCTCATTACTTATCAATCTGCTTTCGCCAATGGATTGCTAACCACGTTTCAACTGGCTTTGATGATCTGGCTGATTGGCCTGACGGGGGGCTCGTTGCTGGGCTCGATCGGGGCCCGGTGGAAAATCTTTGTCGGCATCCCCAGCCGCGTAATCTCATTTACGTTGTCGGGCGTTCCTATCCTGGTGTTTCTCTTTTGGTTGCACTATCCATTGCAGCAGCTTCTGGGTGTAGTGATCGATCCGTTTATCACAGCGGCTTTGACGCTCTCCATCATCAATGTGTTTGCCGTGGCCGATGTTATCAGAGGCGTCTTGCTGGATTTTCCGTCTCAATACATAATTGCAGGAAAAGTCTGCGGTATGACTTCGTCGCAAATACTCGTCCACATACAGTTGCCGATTGTATTGAGACAAACAGTGCCGGTCCTATTGATGATTCAAGTAAATATGTTGCAGGCAACGTTGTTTGCAAGTCTGATATCCGTCAACGAGATCTTTCGAGTTGCTCAGCAAATCAACTCACACATATACAAACCGGTTGAAGTTTACACAGCGCTGGGCCTGCTTTTTTTGGCGATTTGTCTACCGCTGAATGGGTTGGCATTGTGGCTGAAGGCCAAGTTCACCAGAGATTTTTCAGAAAGGTAGAGGCTCTCTTCGATGCTACAAGGTATCCAATTGGTCAAGTCTGCCCGCGGGCAAAAGATCATCGATAATGTCGACGTTCAATTGGAACCCGGCCAGATTTCAGTGATCATCGGACCGAGCGGCTCTGGCAAAACCACTTTGATCAAACTTCTGGCTCTTCTGGAAAAGCCTGACAGTGGAAAGATCGTCATCGATGACCATCAATATCAATTTCCGGCTGAGCGCAACGAATTGCCACCCTGGCCGGAAATTACAGTGGTATTTCAGCAATTGTTTCTCTGGCCGCACCTTACCTTGCTCCAGAACATCAAGTTACCGCTGATGCTGCGCAGTAAATGGCACCGCTCAGTGGAGAGACGTGCCAGTGTCGCGCCTACAAGCAACGCTTCAACCACGAATGTTCAACCAGTTGAGCAGCGGCGCCTTGACGATTTGATCGAACTTTTCGACATGCAAAGTTTTGTCCAGCGCTATCCGAACGAAGCATCGCTGGGCCAGCGGCAGCGCGCCGCTCTCGTGCGTGCCCTCGTGCTGCAGCCTCGGTATCTTTTGTTGGACGAAATCACATCCTCCCTTGATGTGGAGCAAATATCTATTATCCTCTCGTACCTGAAGAGATTGTCAAAGAAAGGGATTGGCGTTCTGATTGTTACTCATTTGCTCAACTTTGCCCGCGAGGCTGCGGACAGAGTTATATTCATGGATGCCGGTCGGATCATCGAATCGGGTGGACGAGAAGTGCTCGATTCACCCAGTCAGGAGAGAGTTAAGAAATTCCTGTCAGTGATCGAGTCTGCCAGTTAACGGTTCCAGTTTCAATATATACTGATCGGGCATTCAGTCCAAAGTCCAGGAGTAGAGATGACTTTTTCGATTCGGCGCTCGAGTGTGGCCCTGGCGGCCTTGATGGCCCTGGCGATACTTAGCGGTTGCTCCAGTAGCCAAACCAACACGCGGGTTGTTAACCAGGAGAGTCTCTACGACCACGTTATGAACCAGGGTAAGATTCGCTGCGGCTATGTGGTCTACAATCCCGGGTGCTTGAAAGACCCGAACACCGGCAAGCTATCTGGAATCGGCATCGAAACCATCGAAATGGTGGCCAAAAATCTCGGTCTGAAGGTCGAGTGGGCGGAAGAAGTGGGCTGGGGAACGATGCTGGAAGGGCTGCAAACCAATCGCTACGACATGATTGCCACGCCGATCTGGACAAATTCAAACAGGGCGAGACTGGTTGATTTCAGCAGACCCATTTATTTCAGTCCTATTTATGTTTGGGTGAAGAGCGGTGATAAGCGCTTTAATGAGAACAACCTTGATAGTTTGAATTCACCGAAGCATTTGATCGCTACCGTGGATGGAGAGACCGCTGAAGTAATTGCCAGCGAAGATTTTCCCCAAGCGAAAAAACTGTCGCTGCCACAACTTTCCGGCGTGGAACAGGTGCTACTCAATGTATCCACCGGTAAGGCAGACGCTTCTTTTGAGGAGCCGGCCGTTGCTCGCGACTTTCTCTCCCATAACCCGGGAACGATAGAGAATATCTCTAAAACCAGACCAATTCGCGTGTTCCCCAACTGTTGGATGTTTAAGCGCGGACAAATGGAATTTAAAGACATGATAGACACTGCACTCAGCCAGTTGATCAACAGCGGCGCGGAAGAAAAAATCATTCATAAATATGAAAAGTATCCTGGCACACTTTACCGGGCGGCTTTGCCCTATCAGCTTCCGGGCACCGCTTCACGCCAATGATGAAAATTCAAACCGCAGTACCAGGACCCTGAGATAAGATTCGACGGATCTGATTGCGGGGCCTGCAGCGTGGCGTCTCTGGCGGGCAAGAACGTGTAGCGATCAAGACAAATGTGCCCTTTCGATTATTGATCAATCAGTCAGATGAGTAATAAGCAGCCACGACACTACAGAAACATAACCGACCACGCCAAGCATTAGATGTTTGAATCGCAGAATGTTCTTTTTGATCAAGAACAAGTACATCAATGCAAACGACACTGCCACCACACCGGAGACAATGGTTCCCGGCCCCAGATTCCATGGAGTAAAAGCCAGTCCGAATGCCACGGGAAAACAACTTTGAAATACCAGTGCGCCGGTGATATTTCCCAGAGCTAGAGTGTCTTTGCTGTTGCGCGCCCAGATAACGCTATTAAACTTTTCCGGTAATTCGGTGGCAATAGGAGCGATTATCATCGCCAACACAACCCCGGGCACACCCACCTTGGTTGAAAGGGAAGAAATGTGTTCGACAAAGAAATAAGCGCCAGCCAGTATTCCTGCCAGTCCGGCCAGTACTTGAATGATTACGACACCGAGGCTGGTGCCTACTTTTAACAGTCCATCAAAGTGCAGGTGCTCAGGGGCTACGCCCGCTTCACCTTCGTGAGCAAAAGTCTTCTTTAGATACACCAGATAAGTAACAATCAGCATGCCGGCCATGATCTGGCGTACCAAGGGAAGATCCCGTGCGAGCGTTCCGACCAGCGCAACACTGTAGGCGGCGGTAAAGAACGAGAGATCCCTGGTCAGAACGGCGGTATTTATATTCAGCTCAGCAGTTCGGCGTCCACTGCGAGAGAAGATCCACACCGCTGTGCCGCAAACTGCCATAGTCAATGTACACAGCATAAAAGGAGCACCGGCAATTGCTCCGATGCCGACCTCGTGCCGCATCTCCAACATCTGAGCGGCAGTTAGCTGTGAGTGACTATCAATTGTTCCCGCCGTACAAACGGCCACTATAGGGATGAGGGTCTCGGGTAGAGCTGTTCCCACTGCGGCAAGAACGCTGCCGATAACACCCTCACTCAACTCTAATTTCTGACCCAGCCATTCGACACCATTGGTGAACAATTCAGCGGCGCCAAGAATCATCAGCAGCGCTATCGCTAGCACCACCAAGTTCAACAAAATTCCGTTGCTGAAATCCATCTGTGTAGACTACACCACAATGCTTTCCTGGCCTTTGCAGTTCTTATGCTGACAATACGGCAGGAGGAGACTGTGTTAATATGGCAGACTGTGAACAATAGATAAAGTCTTTACACTGAGTCTCAGTCATGGTTATAACAATTCAAGACGTAGAGAACGTAGCCCGATTAGCAAGGCTGTCGCTCTCCGATGCCGAAAAGGAACTCTATGCCAGCCAGCTCTCTCGTATCATCGAAAATTTCAATGAGCTGAAAGCTGTGGACACCACGAATATTGAGCCTCTTGCTCATGCTCTGCCGGTAACAAACGTGCTCAGGGAAGATGAGATCAAGCCTTCCTTGGGACGGGATGTCTTGCTAGCCAACGCTCCTGACAGAGAAGGGGCGTTTTTCCGGGTGCCAAGAATCGGCGAATAGTTGCAGCTATGTGATAAAGAAATCATGCTGTGATGATATTTACTCCAGATAATTAAATTTCGGTGTGCACAGCTTGGCAAATTCAGGGTGTTTTCGGTGGAGAAAGGCGATTCCAGTCGTGGAGGACAGGGGTTGTTAAGTAACAGACTGATTGTTGAACCACAACGCTAAAGATTCAATGAAGTTACATAACCTGTTTATGTTGCTGGAAAACAAGGGGCTCGATGCCTAAGGCTATTGTGCCGCAAGCCTTTTGAGCCCCAATCTGTAAAGCAGGAGCCTGCTTGCGCGGTGCTGAATACATATAGAATGGTTTGCATATTAAGAAGGAGGACCGATGAGCGCCAGATTTGTCTTTGTCACTGGTGGGGTGGTCTCCTCTCTTGGAAAAGGAATAGTGGCAGCATCGCTAGGGCGGTTGCTTCGTGCTCGTGGAATTCCGGTCACTATCATTAAGCTCGACCCGTACTTGAACGTGGACCCCGGCACGATGAGCCCCTATCAGCACGGTGAAGTGTTTGTCACCGAAGATGGTGCTGAAACAGACCTTGACCTGGGGCACTATGAGCGGTTTATTAATACCGATCTGTCTCGAATGAACAATGTCACAGCCGGTTCGATTTACAAGACGGTCTTGGAGAAAGAACGGCGCGGTGACTATTTAGGCGGAACGGTGCAGATGATTCCGCATGTCACCAATGAGATAAAGAGTTTCATCTCAAAGGCTTCGCAGCAAGCCGGGGCGGAAATTGCCATTGTCGAAGTCGGCGGAACTGTTGGCGATATCGAGAGTCTGATCTTCCTTGAAGCAATCAGGCAGATGCGCAAAGAAGTCGGGCGAGACAACGTTTGCTACATACACGTAACGCTGATTAGTTTCCTTGAAACCACCGCTGAGCTGAAAACCAAACCGACGCAGCATAGCGTGGATACTCTGCGGAGCAGGGGGATTCAGCCGGATATACTGGCCTGCCGTACGGAAAAGCATTTACCCGCGTCGATTCGAGAGAAGCTGTCTTTATTCACCGACGTTGATGTAAAGGCGGTGATCCAGTGCCACGATGTGGGCAATCTATACGAAGTGCCGTTAATTCTAGAGCAGGAGGGGTTGGCGACCCGAGTTCTCGAACGGTTGCACATGCCCGATTCCGTGCCCGATCTAGCTGACTGGCGCTTACTTATCGAACGAGTCAGAAAGCCCGCTCCCACGATAACCATTGCCATCGTTGGTAAGTACGTAAAGTTGTCCGACGCGTATATCTCGGTGGTTGAATCGCTCAAACACGGCGCTGCTAAAACTGGATGCCATGTGCAGATCCGGTGGGTTCTGTCCGAAGATGTCGAGAAAAACGGCTGCCAGGAATATCTGACCGATGTAGATGGAATTCTTGTTCCCGGCGGGTTTGGCGATCGTGGCATCGACGGGAAAATAATGGCTGCAGAATATGCGCGCACCAAAAACATTCCTTATCTCGGCTTGTGCCTGGGCATGCAAATTGCAGTGATCGAGTTTGCCAGAAATGTCGCAAATCTGGCCGGTGCACACTCCACTGAGTTCAATCCGAAAACAGATTTCCCCGTGATTGACCTTATGCCGGATCAACATGACATTGTAAACAAAGGCGGAACGATGCGGCTGGGAAGATTTCCATGTCACTTAAAATCGGGTTCTCGCGCAGCATCCCTCTATCATGACCCCATCGTTTATGAACGTCATCGACACCGCTATGAAGTAAACAATGACTTCCGTGATGTTCTCTCTAAGGCGGGGCTCATATTCTGCGGAGTTTCGCCCGATGACCGGCTAGTCGAAATGATTGAGCTGGTCGATCACAGGTATTTCGTGGCATGCCAGTTCCATCCTGAGCTAAAGTCTCGTCCCGACAATCCGCATCCGCTTTTTGTCGGCTTTGTGGAAGCCGCACTGAAGTTGTATAAAGAGAGAGATTTAGATGACGATGCAATTGCGGTGGAACCTGCCAAGGCGGAATCACCCGTGGTGCACCATTAAATTCCTCTCCCTTCGATTCTAAACAAGTCTCTCGATTGCGGCTGTAGTTCTTAGAGTTGAGACTAGAAATGTTCTTGCCCCGGGGCCAAACGTTCTTTCAACTGCCTGTTTTTTTTTGACCTATCCCGCCGAGATGGCCCGTCAGAGTCGATCACGGGGACCGAAAGCTCTTCTGCCGAGCCCGATTCCGGAAGCTCTGGCGAACATAATTCGGAAAGAAAGTGATGGCAGATTTCTATTTATTAACTCCTCATCAGGCATTGCACTTAGAAACAGCACCTGTGATTAGGAATCCACGGGGGGGCCCACACGGAAAGCCGTTCTGGTTCGGGCACTCAACGTCGTATTTCGTCGTACTCGACTGCTCGGGTAAATTAGATGTCACCTTTGCCGCGATTCCCGTGGAACCCCGGTTGCACTGCGTCAGCGGAATTCGAACAGGCATAACGACAGAGTTATTGTCAAGCCCCCTCAACATTACACCGGACAATCCGGCGTAATCCGCCGCAGCACACTATAATAGGCTATTCGAGGGCTCTCTATTACCCGACCGGGCGTGCGGAACAGGAGACGAGCAGCCGCCGCAAATCCAGAAGACCGACCGCATGTCATCGAAAAGCCTAGCGGAAACGGCAAGTCCCGGGAGCAGTTAGAAAAAAAATGTCCAAGCCCGTAGTCGCTATTGTAGGTCGACCGAACGTGGGTAAATCCACGTTCTTCAACCGTTGTATTGGTAGAAGAGAAGCCATTGTTTACGACGTGCCCGGAGTCACACGTGATAGCTTGTATCGAAATTGCGACTGGTCCGGTCACGATTTCATTTTAGTGGACACCGGCGGATTAATTCCCGACAGCCAGGAAGAGATTTCGCGTCTGGTGAAGGAGCAAGTTTCAGGGGCAGTGGAAGACGCTGATGTAGTCTTATTTCTAGTCGATGGCAAAGCCGGAATTACCGGCGCCGACGAAGAAGTAGCAAATATGCTTCGTCGAACAAAAAAACCAATTCTTCTTGCGGTCAACAAAATTGACGATCAACGTGATCGTGCAAACCTGCTTGAATTTTATCAGCTCGGTCTGGGAGATCCTCTGCCAGTATCCGCTTTGAGAGGAACGGGAGATGTTGGTGATTTGCTCGACAAAATGATCGAAGCGTTTCCAGCCGAGTATAGAAAAAGTGCTCCAGTTGATGAAGATGAGGAGGAAGAGGAGGTCCGCAAAGACTTTTCTATTGCGGTGGTAGGA
This sequence comes from Candidatus Obscuribacterales bacterium, assembly GCA_021732565.1. Taxonomy (GTDB): domain Bacteria; phylum Cyanobacteriota; class Vampirovibrionia; order Obscuribacterales; family Obscuribacteraceae; genus JAKFUT01. The sequence continues at coordinate 8,445 of JAKFUT010000315.1, read as the reverse complement.
CGGCCAAATACCGGAAAGTCGTCCATCGTCAACTCAATTCTCGGAAAGAAGCGCCAGATCGTAACCGACATTGCCGGCACCACTCGTGATTCCATTGACACTATCTTTTCGTACGAAGACCGCGAGCTCACATTGATTGACACGGCGGGAATTCGACGAAAGTCTAAAGTAGAGTATGGGGTGGAAGCGTTTTCTGTAGTGAGAGCTATTCAATCCATCGATCGCGCTGATGTTACCGTGATGGTGCTCGATGCATCACAAGAGATTGCCGATCAAGATCAAAAAATTGCTGCCAAGATCATCGAAGCCGGTCGGGCCGTGGTAGTTGTGTTCAACAAATGGGACCTGATCGAAAACAAAACCTCGAAACTCATGAACGAGTTCCTGGCAAAAGTACAGACGGATCTGCCGCATCTCAAATACGCCGAAGTTGTATTTACATCAGCGCTGACAAATCAGCGAATTCCCAAAATCCTTGATGCTTGCATACGGGCTTTTGGAGAGACGCGCCGACGAGTAACGACGTCAGTGTTTAATCAGGTAATTACCGAAGCTCAAATGCTCACGCCTCCGCCAGCCGGGAAACGCGGGCGCCGACTGCGAATTTATTATGGCACCCAGGTGTCTGTTGCACCGCCATCATTTGCACTGTTCGTCAACGACGCAAAACTAGCAGAAGACAATTATCTCGTGTATATGGAAAGGAAGGTACGAGAAGGTTTCGGGTTCAAAGGCACGCCAATCAGACTGTTCCTCAGACCCAAGAAGAGAGATAGCTAGCAGGAGGGAATAGAGCAAAATGTTAGCGGCGGTATTGTTGTGTTTGTGTGCCTACTTGCTAGGCTCCATTCCAACCGGGTATTGGACCGTGAAGTTGTGCAAGGGCATCGACGTGCGCACTGTAGGCAGTGGCTCAACTGGAGCAACAAACGTACTGCGCGCCGCCGGCAAAGGCCCCGCAGGCTTTGTCTTCTTCTTTGATATTTTCAAAGGATGGCTTGCCGTGTGGATTGCCGTTGTCGTGCATCAACTCTGGGTTAGTCATTCAGGTTTGCCGCCCGAGTTGCAATTGTCTACTGATTCACCCCTGGTGCAGTATGCGCTGATGCCGCCGCTTTGTGGATTGCTCTGTGTTGTTGGCCACAGCAAATCGATATTCTTGAAGTTCGGTGGCGGCAAGAGTGCTGCCACCGCGCTTGGTGGACTGATCGGCATGAATTATTTATGCGCGGCGGGCACGTTTGGCATATGGCTGTTTGTTCTGGGTGTTAGCAGATTTGTTTCAGCAGCTTCAATTGCTGCCGGTCTTGGAGCACCGGTTACGATGTATTTAGCAGGAGGCGCACCAAGTTTTGTAGTTTACGCTTTTGTGGCAGGAATGTACGTGGTGGTTCGTCATAGGTCTAACATGAAACGATTAATTGCAGGCACTGAACCGCGGCTTGGCTCAAAGCCGGCCAATAAGGGTCCCGAAAATAAGGAAGAGAATAAAGGTGCTATGCAAAAAGGACTTATAGTGCCTTTTGTGTGTGCGTTATTGTCATTCTATGGTTCATCCGATGCGGCACAGCCGTCGAAAAAACTTCTGCCTAAGGCGAAACCTGCTGCTGTGGCTCTTCCCGCCACCACTTCTCCGCCGGGAATTACGGCGGAAGAGGCAGGAAATATTCGTGTCTACAAGAATGTGAGCAAGGCAGTGGTAAACATCACCGCCATTGGTAGCTCGGAAGATTTCATATTCGGAAACGCCCCTGTGACCCGTGAAACGGGTTCCGGGGCGATCATCACCGCCGACGGCTATGTATTGACCAATAACCATGTAATTGGCGAAGCGAAGATGGTGAAGGTCACAACTCATGATGGAACCTCATATCCGGCACGATTGGTAGGCACTGATCCAGACAACGACCTTGCCGTACTCAAGATTGATCCGCAGGGAAAGACCCTGACCACAATTCGTCTGGGTGACTCGGGCCGGCTGGAAGTTGGACGCCGTGTATACGCAATTGGCAACCCGTTCGGGCTCGACCTCACAATGACATCAGGCATTATTTCCAGCGTAGGACGCACCATGCGCACAGACAACGGACGCCTGATAAAAGGAGTTTTGCAAACAGATGCAGCAATTAACCCGGGCAACTCGGGCGGGCCGCTCCTCGACGCTCAAGGTGACATGATTGGCGTGACGACAGCCATAGTCAGCAAAGCGGGGCAATCTGCCGGCATAGGTTTTGCAATTCCAATCAATATCGTAAAACGAATCGTTCCACAGTTGATTCAGTATCACGCTGTAATTCGCCCGGACACGGGTATCTTGGCTGTTCGTCCTGTGGAAGTTAATGGTAATGCCGGGTTGATGATCGCAAAATTAGATCCCGATGGTCCAGCCGCTGCTGCCGGGCTAAAAGGCCCGGAAATCCGTACCTCACGTAATGCCGGGTTTACAATGTACCAAGTTGACAATTCCGCGGCAGACATTATAGTCAAAGTCGACAACGTTAGAGTCCAATCAGTCGACGATTTGCTGTCCTACGTAGAAAACAAAAAGCCGGGTCAAGTGGTTACACTGAGTGTGCTGAGCAAAGGGAAGCTGCGCGAGGTCCAGGTAAAATTAGCACCAGGTACTCCAGCATCCTAACCCCCCGGTAGAATCAACCTTCAGGAGAAGAAATTGGCCAGAATTCTGGTAATTGATGATGATGCGGCAATAGCAGAGCTTGTCAAGGTGAACCTTGAGATTTTGGGACATCAATGCTCAACAGCTAGTGATGGTGTCAAGGGATTGGCATTGGCGCAGCAAAACAGACCGGATTTGATAATACTTGATGTGATGATGCCCGATCTCAGCGGCTTCACCGTGTGCCAGAGATTACGTCAGAACCCGAACACAACAGGTATTCCGGTTTTGATGCTTACAGCATTGAGCATGACTAAAGATAAAGTTCAAGGATTTGACTCCGGCTGCGACGACTATCTCGACAAGCCATTTGAGATTCCTGAACTACAAGTTCGCGTTAGAGCGCTGCTTCGTCGCGCCGGTTCTGTACCGCAATCGGCATCACTACCCGAAATATTGACGGCAGGGGAAATCACCCTGGTGCCCGAGAATCTTCAGGCGAAGGTGCGTGAGCGCATCGTTAAACTTACTCCCACCGAGTTTGAAATACTGCATTGTCTTATGCAGCACCATGGACAGACAGTGTCCACTGGCAAGTTACTGGAAGAGGTCTGGGGCTACGCACCGGATGATGACGTGGATACCATTCGCGTTCACATCAGACACTTGCGTACCAGACTTGAAGCCAGCGACCGCAAGTATATTCGAACCGTATATGGTGGCGGGTACCAATTGGTTCCGGAAGGTTTCACCAAGCAAAGCGGCGAATAGGGAACTCCACCAGCATGATGCCAGCCCTCGCTAATGAAGTGACGGTGCTGCTGTCTGGCCCAAAAGGCATAGAGCGACGGACAAATTAGCCACAAAATCAATCGGTCGCGATTTCATGGGTAAAGAAACCGGGACCGTGGTGGTGCCAGTTAATCTTCAAGGACAGAGAATCTGATCGCGCCACCATGACTTCGATCGGCATCAGTCGAAGGTAAGATGCGTGAACGCATCGCGCAAACAGCGCTCTTGGTGGCTATGCTTTATGTGCGACGACTTTGTTCAATTCGAGGAGCATCTTATTTACTTGCGCAGTTTGCCCCAACGCCCGCATTTCATCTATATAAATATTCAACGCTTCGACTCGCTCAGCTGGATCTACGGACGCTGAACGGGCCTCCTCCACCGCGGTCAGAATGCGTTTTCTCATCTCTTCCGGCTCCAACTGCAAACATTGGCCGTGATCAGGCAAGATGCAAGAAAGCGTCAATGATGTCAATCGTCTTACCGATTCAATGTTCAATTCAACACTTTGCCAGGTCCATTCGGCTGGCCCGACTATTATTTTGTCGCCTGAGACCAAAACCCCATCGCCAATGAAAAGGAACTGACCCGCGTACAGAAGCATGCAGTGTCCTTCAGTGTGACCGGCAGCCGGTATCGCAAGGAACTGCTCATCATCAGCAAGAGTTTGCTCCTGATCCCCAACCAGAACAATTTCGGCATCGGGCATCGCATCAATGTCTAGTTCGTGAAAGATTCTCTTAGCATTGAAGTGTTTCGCCATGGCGTCAACATGAAGCACTACATCCCTGTGTGTGCCAAATATGTAATCCACACCACCTAACTCCTTGAGCTGAGTCAACAGTTGCGCGGTTGGTTTTGGCGAGTTTATAAGCCAATTGGCGCGACCTTTGACGAAATAGGAGTTTGCGCCACCAGCCTCTTGTATATAGCCGAAGTGATAGATGTTATCTGCAATTTTCTTCATGGCGCCATCTCGGGAAGTAAATAATGAATGTTAGGAAAGCATTCTACGCGATGGATGTTGTACGCGTTGGAATTATCTGTCTTGAATTCTTCGAAATTATAGTGTCCGTTCGACGACTTGCTGCAACCCGTCGAACGGACACAAATTATTTGTGTGAAAGATGTCATCCGACAAAGCTGCAGGAAAGACTATGGCAAAAGGCTCAAGTTGTCCTCGCCATCCCGTTTCTTCGGCAACTCAATTTTAGCGGAAGGTCCCCCCTCGGTGGTGCTTTGTGAGGTTCGAGCGCTCGGGTTTTGTTTGTCCTTAGAAGGTACAGTGGCTGTGGGTGCCCCTGGTGCGGTAGAGGGATCGGCAGGCGTAGTCTTGGTGATGCTTCTGGCATCGCTCTTATAGGGACCCGAGGTGGCGCCACCGAGGCGAAGTAATATGATGGCATCCTTCAACATCCGGTCGGTAAACTTCTTATCCAGCGGAGTTTTAGACGCTCTCATTTGTACCAGCGGACGCACCATGGTTAGTGCCGAAGGTAAAGAGAAATCTGATCCGAAGATGCTTACTTCAGCGCTTTCCGATGGACCTTTCACGTTTCGATAGCCGATCACTCTGAGGTCTTCGTTGAGATCGCTGAACACATGCGGTTTCTTCTCGGTGAGTGCAACCATGGTTCCGGGTTTGTTCAACTTTATGGAGTGGTCCTTGACCTTGACCACCACTGGTTTTCCTACATCATCGTGAAGATCGTAAACCGCAACTTCGGAGCCGTTGCTCATTACAAAAATCACCGACCCTTCTGGTATGTGAACGGTGCCCAGCGGCGTAACAACTAGAAGATCACCGCTGTTGGGCGCGAAGAGGCAGTTGCCCGAAGCGAGATCAAATACTCCGTCGCCGGTGCGTGGCCCTGACACAATGTTGGCAGCGGCCAGATGAGCAATCTCACTCTCATCAAACTTGTTGGCGAATGTACGGCCACCATTAAGGTAGCTGGGACCATCCCCTTCTTCATCTCCTTCTCTGTACAGCTGAGAAACCTGACCCGACAAGGGTTGCACGGGGGGCGCAATGTGTTCCGGTGTCAAGTCGGTCGGCAGAAGTCCGCTGACGAGTTGGGGCGTAGTGGGGTTGAAACCTTCAAAGCGCTCACTGCCACTATTGGTAGTGGTGGATTGACTTGTGGTCGGCGGCGGCACTGGAGAGGGAGGAATTGACCCGTTGGTGATGACAGGACCAACTATAAGTCCCTGAGAAATGGTGATGGTGCCACCGTTTGGCGGAATCGGAATAAGTGTCACGGAATCAAGATTCCCAAATGAGTTAAACTCGCCCGCAATCAAGCTGCCACTACCGCTTAGTGTGACATTTTGTCCGGGTCCTCCGTTAAAGCCGTTCCGTCCGCTGTCACCGGCACCGTTTGTGGAGGCAATAACCCCGTCGTTCTGCACTACTAGTGGAACATTGCCAAAATCAACCGCTCGGAATTGGATCTTTCCGCCCGTTCCCACTGTACCGTTGGTACTGAGGATGGCACCAGCTGCGATCTGAACGTTTGCTGCTACACCGGCCGTAGTCAGATCGATGCGACCGCCATTCACACCGGAAGCAATAATATCACCAGCTATCTGATTGGCTCCCGCTGCCCCGATACTGAGAGGCGCGTTGCCGGTTGTAGTGACAGCAACACTTCCGCCTGTTCCAAGAGTGCTGGCCGTATCTATGCTTGCGCCGCTTCCCAGCGTTCCAGTTATCTGTAATGAGGCGCTGCTTGTCGTTACGGAACCGCCAGTTCCAGAGTCCGAGTTTGCTTGTATGGTCGGAACGGTTATGAGTCCCGGCGCAGTGATACTGACTGCGCCACCATTGGCCCCGCCGGTGCCGTTAGCCGTTAGTGCGCCCGACGCCACGTTGCCCGCAGCCGAAAGGGTGATGTTGCCTGCGAAGTTACCTGCACCGGACCCGGAGCTGGTGATTGAGGGCAGACTGGTTATGTCGCCACCGGAAGCGGTGATGCTGACTGAGCCTCCCGATCCGGCCCCGTTAGCGGTGCTGATCGGACCACAACAGAAATTCAGATTGCCAGACGTAGTCTGCAAGGTAATTGCAGCACCACTTACGTCTATGGGGCCAGTGATTTGATTGACATTGACGCTGATCGCACCGTTGCCCCCGGCAAATTGCACGTTGTTACCAGCAATCAGACCGGTGCCAGGCCCGCCAATGTCGACTTTGCCGGGATTGGTGCTGTTGAAACTGACCGAGCCCGTTGCTGAAGATACTTGCGAGCCGGCTCCCATAGTTACGGAAAGCGCGAGTCCTGCAGCGTTACTTTGCACATCTACATTGCCACCATTGGAAGTCAAAGCACCGTTGCCAACTAAGTTCAACTGAGGTGTATTTATTGTAGCGCCATTTTGTCCTGCAACTGAGGCACCGTTTTCAATTGTGGTCGATCCGAAACTTCCGCTGGAAGCGGTGACAGTTGACCCACTCGACGAAATATTACCGAAGAGGTCAACATTCCCGAACCCGGCCAGGGAATTGTTAGTGACTGACACAGCCCCATTACCGGTGACATTGGTAGCTGTCAGATTTCCGCTGCTTCCAACTAAGAGAGCGGTGGTGCCTCCGCCAGTGTTCGAAATGTTCGTGGCGGCCAGCGAGCCGGAGCCGGCCGAGAGCGACATATTGCCGCTGTTGGTGGTGACCGCCGTGGCCGTCAGTGCCCCTCCACCAGCAGTCAATGTCACAAAACCAGTGCTATTTACGGTATCAACGTTGAGTGCACCAGCGGTGGTGCTAACGTCAAATCCCGCACCATTACCGGTTACCGTACCGGCTATCTGTCCGGTAATGATTGTTGATACATTGCCTGCACCACCATTGAAGCTGACCTGGTCGGCAGCTGTAAGATTACCCGAACCAGTGACTGCTATTGCACCGGAAGTGGCAGGATTAAATCTAATATCGTTGGTGCCGCCCAAAGCATTGATGTTCGATCCGGCACCAAGGGTAACCGTCAGTGCAGCGGGAGCTTCCAGAATCACATTGCCGGCTGAAGCTTGGAACAAGGCACCGGCGTTGTTATTCACGTTAGCTGCATTGAGCTGGAGATTGCCAGTGGTTGCTGTAACGCTTCCACTGTTGTCGATGGTGCCGGTGTTGAACGTGACTCCCGTATTACCGGTGACAGAGACGCCACTCGAGACAAAAATGGACTGAGCATTGGTGGTAGTTGCGGTAAATGAACCGGCAGTAGAGGCACAGTTTGCGCAGAATGTGATGTCACCAGCAGTGTTGAGGAGTGCAACGTTTCCAACGGCGTTGATATTGCCAACCGACAAATTGCCTGTGTCGACGGCTATATTTAATGGCGTTCCGGTTCCACCGACACAGCCGACAATATTGTTGATATCTACATTAACAGCTTCTGCGCCGCCATTGAGGACAACAAAGCCAGTCGTGGCCGAGATGGTTCCTTCGCCCGCATTGGTATTTATACTTACCGCGTTGGCAGACAAGTTGTTGAACCGTATTGTCTGACCGCCGGCATTCGCATTAATCGCTGCTCCGTTGTTGAAGATCACGGAAAGGTCGCCCGAAGCAGCATTGGAATTAACGTCCAGACCACCAGCGGATGCATTAAGTGATGAACTTGTTCCCATCGATAATGTCGGAGTCAACACTTGTACTGTAGCGCCAGTGGCCGAGACATTGTTCGAGACGGTCGTCGTACCGGATATGCCGCTACTGATGCTGAGCTGAGCGCCAGAGGTAACGGTGCCAGTAAGGTTGACATCACCGAATCCAGCCCCGGAGTTGTTCGTGAGAGTCACCGCACCATTGCCGGTGACGTTGTTGGCAGTCAGATTGCCATTGCTGCTCACCGTCAATGTCGTGGTGCCGGCGACTGATGTGTCAAAGATGTTTGTAGCAACCAGGTTGCCACTGCCGGCAGTGAGGGCAACGTTACCAGCGGTGGTAGTGGCGTTGGACGCAGTGAGAGAGCTTCCTGCGCTGAGTGTCAGGGTTCCGCCAGCCGTTGTGTTATCAGAGGTCAATGCACCGCCAC
>JAKFUT010000406.1 GCA_021732565.1 Candidatus Obscuribacterales bacterium | reverse complement strand
ACGGTGATTTCCGTGCCATCTTCCTGCCTGATAATAAGTGCACCGGTTGGACCGATGCCGATGGCACGACCGCGAATAACTTGCTGTCCGCCTTCGGTTCTCACGTCTTTGTTGAGGGTAACGCTGCGCCGCTTCCAGTGCTCAATAACGGGTCCCTTGAGACCGTGACAGAGGTCGAGATAATATGATTCCAGGCAGTTGCAAATCTCAGCCACCAGTAAATTGACATCGATTCTGCAATTGCAGGCGCGGTCCAGCCATTCCATTTTCTCTGCAAGCTCAATCGGCACATCGGATTGCGCGAAGCGCACATTGAGACCAATGCCTATTATGACGGCCGCGGGCTGAGTGTCGCGGTGGTCCTGCACCGCCGCCGGTGTCGCTGACATCTCAACTAGAATTCCTCCTAGTTTGCGACCGTTGAGCACCAGGTCGTTAACCCACTTTAGGCCTACTTCCAGATTGCAAACACGATGCACTGCTTCAGCGCAGACCACACCAGTCATTAAACTGAGTAGCGGCAATTCGTTTCGACTGAGTGGCGGTCGGAGCAAAATACTCATGTATATGCCGGCGTCAGGCGGCGAGACCCATGTGCGGCCCTGCCGACCGCGACCGGCGGTCTGTTGTCGAGCTAATACCAGCACTCCCTCAGGTGCACCTGACGATGCGATCTGAGAGGCTCTGGTATTAGTCGAATCAATTTCGTCGAACAGGTGATTTCCCACCCGTCCAATCACATAGGTGGTTAATGCACTTTCGAACAATTCGAGGTTGAAGCCGTTTGTGCAATCAGGCTCGCCCGGTGGCTTCAACACTGGCGTTCTCTAAATTGGTGACAACTTGTTTCGTGGATTCAGTGAGCAATTTATGAATGGGACACTTGTCTGCAATCTTTCGAAGCGAATCTATCTGTTCCTGAGATAAATCGCCTTTGACTTCAATGTCTCTGGTGATCTTTGACAACTTCTTGCCGGCGTTGTCCGGATCATCAACGGTCTCTTCTGTCAACCGAACGTTGACATGATCGAGCTTCCATCCGCGCTTTTGGGAGAATAATTGTAAAGTCATGGAGGTGCACGCACCGAGTGATGCCAACAGTAATTCGTGCGGATTAGGACCCGCCTCGGTTCCACCGACATCTTTGCCAGCGTCAGCGATAAGGGTGTGTTCTCCAACCTTGACCTCGTGCTGCAAACCTGCGCCCGGACGTGAACTGACTACTACTTGACTCATTATCAGTCTCCACTGCTATGTATTTCGAACCAATCCTAACTCTTGTCGTCCGTAGCGGCAGCGATCTTTGAGTTTCATTTATATACTGTGTTCAAGACAAGCTCAACTTATGCCCGGGGCTTCCTGGCTGAAAAGGCGATGAACCGATGCTGCGGCTGGAAACAGAACGACTGATTCTTCGTGAATTCATATATAGCGATTGGCGCGACGTGCATGAGTACTCTTCGGATCCCGAAGTAGTACGGTTCCTTGAGTGGGGGCCAAACTCAAGAGAAGAGACGGTTAAGTTCGTGGAAGGGGCGTTGGGCTGTCAGCGAGAACATCCGCGTATGGTCTACGAATTCGCTGTGTTAACGCGCCCGGGGATAGATCCCTTGTCTCCTCCAGACCGTTCTAAGCTGATTGGAGCTTGTGGCCTGAGATTTCGCGATCAACTAGCAGAGCAGGCTGAGATTGGCTACTGTTACAATCGTCGGTTCTGGCGATCGGGCTTTGCCACGGAATCGGGGAAGGCACTTCTTCGCTTTGGCTTTCATAATTTGGCACTGCATCGCATGTATGCTACTTGCGACAGTAATAATCAAGGGTCGGCGAGGGTTCTTGAAAATATTGGAATGCGGCGCGAAGGACTCAGTAAGAAAGACAAACGCATTCGAGGCATCTGGCGCGACACGCTTCACTTTGGCATACTGCAGGACGAATGGAAGAGTCTCAATCCATTACCATGAGCCTGTCTCGCGGGCGAGGGCATTACGGAATCGCCCGGACGTAGTCGCTGGTGATAACAGTCCATCTCTCGGGACTATATCTTGGTGGCGACACCCGATTGATTGTTGCCCTACCGGTGGTGCGTTATGCAATGCATAGCGATAAGGTCGGCTGCCTATATGCAGCGTCGGCAAAGTTACTCGTTCCAGCTAATGAGCCAATGAACATCAATGAAATAGATAGCGTATATAGTGGCGCCGCATTCTGTCTGCATGTTCGAATCAGACCCGCTTAAAGATCGAGTTTAATGTGCGAATCTCGAAAAGTTCATCACTGCGATCTCTTGATGCCTTCAGCGTTTGAGGCACGCGTATATCTTCTGTGCCATCGAGATGCGTGCTTGTGGACTTCTTGCCCCCGACCTTTTGTAATGATATCTTCAAACACAAATCAAATCTGATGAAGAAGAGCTGCCCGGAATTAGAATCCGGATGTTTGTTCACGCATGAAAACGGTCCAAGGGGCGGGGCGAATGCAATTCTTCCAGATAGGTGGAGCTTGGTCGCTTTGAAACAAAGCGAGTGCGAATCCTTTCTGTGAAGGCGATAGCGGACAAAGAGGCAGAACTCTAAATGCAACCAGGGAAAGCCTCCTTGATTGATAGCGCTTGGTCTTCTTCTGACGATTCTTTGATAGCGGTTCGGTTTCGGTTCACGGCAGGCAGGAGAAAATATGACGCAGTCCAATACTTTGAGTACCTCTCAAAATGCCGATTTTTCGTCCATAGTTGCGCAGCAAAAAGTCCTCAGGCGAGACGGAATAGTTGTTCCCTTCGATCCAACGAAGATTTCGGTGGCGCTGACAAAGGCATTTATTGCAGCAGAGGGCGATTCCTGTGCGACGAGTTCGCGAATTCGCGACATCTGTCACCGTCTAACCGACCAGGTAGTCGAAACTCTTGTGAAGCGCCATGCCGATGGCATGCCTATTCATATTGAACACATTCAAGATCAGGTTGAGCTGGCTTTAATGCGCTCGGGTGAGCATGAAGTAGCCAGACGCTATGTGCTATATCGCGAATCTCGTACTCGGGAGAGAGCCAAGCAAGCTGAGCAACAGCACGCGATGGGCACTGCTCCCACTGCAGAGTTACGCATGACGCTGGCGAATGGCCGCACTGTGGTAATTGACTATGTACGCCTGCGGACCGTCATTGAAGAGTCTTGTGCGGGCTTGGGTAATGCGGTCTCTGTTCAAGCGATTTATGACGGCACGATCACTAACTTGTACGACACAGTTTCGGAAGAAGACGTTTTTAAGTCTGCTGTGATGAGTGCGCGCACATTGATCGAACGTGATCCTGCATATAGCTATGCTACTGCTCGTCTGCTTCTCGACCACATTCGACGCGAAGTGATTGGTGAGCCCGTTACTCATGCTCAAATGAAGGAGCGCTATCCTGAATATTTCTCTGATTACATCAGGCGAGGCATTGAATGCGGTCTAATCGATCCCAAGCTCGGTCAATTCAACTTGCAAGAACTGGGCGAGGCTATAAATGCAGACCGCGATCTGCAGTTCCAATATCTGGGGTTGCAAACGCTATACGATCGATATCTCCTTCATAATGACGGACGGCGTTTCGAACTGACGCAAGCGTTCTGGATGAGAATCGCTATGGGGCTCAGCTTAAATGAAGTCGAGCGCGAAGGCAGATCGATCGAGTTCTACAATCTATTGTCGAGTTTCGACTTTATTTCCTCGACTCCGACGCTTTTTAATTCAGGCACGCATCGGCCACAACTCTCCTCCTGCTTCCTCACCACCGTTTCCGACGACCTTGAAGGAATTTACGACGCACTGAAAGAAAATGCGTTGTTATCAAAATTCAGTGGCGGCTTGGGTAATGACTGGACACCCATTCGAGCACTGGGGGCACACATCAAAGGCACCAACGGCAAGAGTCAGGGCGTGGTACCGTTTCTGAAAGTGGTAAACGATACAGCCGTGGCCGTGAATCAGGGCGGCAAGCGTAAAGGCGCCGTGTGTTCGTATCTGGAAACATGGCATGTAGACATTGAAGAGTTCCTGGAGCTGCGAAAAAATACGGGCGACGATCGCCGCCGCACTCATGATATGAACACGGCAAATTGGATTCCCGACCTGTTCATGGAACGGGTAATGGAAAATCGTGAATGGACCTTGTTCTCACCCGATGAAACACCGGATCTGCACGAACTCTTTGGACCAGCATTCCGTGAGCGTTACGAGCATTATGAAAAACTGGCGGAAGCCGGCCAGCTCAGACTGACTAAAAAGATCTCGTCCGTGGGGCTGTGGAGAAAGATGCTTTCTATGCTTTTCGAAACAGGACACCCCTGGATCACCTTTAAAGATCCATGCAATCTGCGCAGTCCTCAGCAACATGTTGGCGTAGTTCACAGCTCCAACCTCTGCACTGAAATTACGCTAAACACCTCCGTGAAAGAGACTGCAGTTTGTAACCTGGGTTCGGTCAATCTGGTCAATCACATCGGAGAGAAGGGGCTAGATCTTGCAAAGCTGGCACAAACTTGCAATATTGCAGTTCGCATGCTCGATAATGTGATCGACATCAACTATTACAGCGTCGGAAAAGCCCGCAACTCCAACCTTAAGCATCGTCCTGTAGGATTGGGATTCATGGGATTCCAGGATGCTTTGCACAAAATGCGCATTCCCTATGCCTCAGATGAAGCGGTAGATTTCGCAGATGGCAGTATGGAAGCGATCAGTTACTTTGCCATCTTGGCGAGTAGCGAACTGGCCAGAGAGCGTGGTGTGTATCATACCTACAAGGGTTCGCTGTGGGATCAGGGCATACTGCCCATCGACAGTTTGAACAATCTCGGTGAGGTGCGCGGTGACCAATATCTTCAGGTGAACCGTGAGCAACGTCTTGATTGGACGCCAGTGCGCGAGAACGTGAAGCAATGGGGTATGCGCAATAGCAACGTTATGGCGATTGCACCTACTGCCACCATATCTAATATCATCGGTGTCAGTCCATCTGTTGAGCCGACATTCCAAAATCTCTATGTAAAATCGAACCTTAGTGGCGATTTCACCGTGCTCAATGCGTATCTGGTGGAAGACCTGAAAGCCCTGGGGCTCTGGGATGAAGTGATGGTGCATGACCTCAAATACTTTGACGGATCGGTACAGCCGATCGAGCGTGTACCCATTGAAATGAAACGGCTTTATGCCACCGCATTCGAGGTCGATCCTAAGTGGTTAATCGAGGCCGGTTCGCGCCGACAAAAATGGCTGGATCAGGCCCAAAGTCTAAACCTCTACCTGGCTGAAGCTAACGGGCGGAAGCTGGATGAGACTTACAAACTGGCATGGATACGTGGACTCAAAACAACGTATTACTTGCGAACTCGTAGCGCAACGTCTGCGGAAAAGTCCACCATTCACACGGGCACACTAAATGCCGTGAAGCTCGAACCTTCGACTTCACCGGCACCAAATGCATGCTCGATTACCGACCCTGACTGCGAAGCATGCCAGTAGGAAGACTGAGGGATCCCTGACTGGGGAGGGGGTCCTTTTCTCTTTTACTTATTGCTTAGTTGGCGAATACGAGGAGGCGATTAATAAATAGATAGCTCTGGTTTACGCATGGTGTGCAACGAGCCGCAAACGGACAAGTATCTGGTCCCGGGGCGTGCACGAGCAGAGAAGATCTAGCAGGAAGCCAAGTAATTAATTCCGTTTGCAAATATAGAGTTTGATACGTACACTTGTATGGTACAGAGAGGAAGGGAAGCATCAATGTTGAACTTTGACAATATTCCTGTCAGGCCGGCTTCTGCGGCAGGAACCGGAAGAGAGGGAAATGGAACCACAGGACTGGGCGCGCCAGTAACGCCGTCAGCTGCTGCTGTGGCCGTTGGAGCACATAGTTCCGTTGTTCCGCCTGTAATAGATTCCGGTAACTCGGGTCTGCCAGGCCTGTCGTTTGATTCCGGTGCTCCCCGAATCCCTGTGCCACCGACGGGAGGTGCGACTATGCCTACAAAAGCAGACGGCAGCGGGCTCACTGGTCTGGAGCAAATCAATTTCAAGGCAGCCCGTGTGCGTGTTGACGATAAGAAAATCATCAATTGCCGCGCAGACTTGAATCAGCTGGTTCCATTCAAGTATGAGTGGGCGTGGCAGAAGTATCTCGACGCTTGCGCAAATCATTGGATGCCGCAAGAAGTGAGTATGAGCCGCGATATTGCTCTGTGGAAGGATCCCGCAGGACTCACCGATGACGAACGTACTATCATAAAGCGAAACCTCGGCTTCTTTGTCACCGCCGACTCGCTCGTGGCAAATAACCTGGTGTTGGCTATATACAGACACATCACGAACCCTGAGTGCCGCCAATACCTGTTGCGTCAAGCCTTTGAAGAAGCCCTTCACACTCATGCATATCAGTACGTGGTAGAGAGTCTTGGCCTTGATGAAGGCGAAATCTTCAACATGTACCGTGAAGTTCCATCCATTCACGAGAAAGATGTTTTCCAGTTGCAGTTCACGTCTGAGTTGGCCGATGCGAGCTTCAATACAGGAACATTCGAAACAGACCAGCGGTTGCTGCGCAACCTCATTGGTTATTACATCATCATGGAAGGCATCTTCTTCTATGTTGGTTTTGTACAGATGTTGAGCTTCGGCCGTCAGAATAAAATGACGGGCGCTTCCGAGCAATTCCAGTACATTATGCGCGATGAGTCCATGCACCTTAACTTCGGGGTCGATCTCATCAATCAGATCAAAGCTGAAAATCCGCACCTGTGGACCCCGACATTCCAGCAGGAAATTGTTGATCTCATTAAACAGGGCGTAGAACTCGAATACAAATACGCCGAAGACACAATGCAACGCGGGGTACTCGGGTTAAATTGTTCTATGTTCTCCGAATACTTGCGCTTTATCGCCAACAGGCGTTGTAAGCAAATCGGTTTGACCGAGCAATACGCCGGAGCCAAGAATCCGTTTCCGTGGATGAGCGAAATGCTCGACCTCAAAAAAGAGAAAAATTTCTTCGAAACGCGAGTGATCGATTATCAAACCGGTGGCGCACTCACCTGGGACTAACGTTTATCTGCATCGTTGCAATCGAAGTTCAGTTTTTAAGCCAGAGACCCGGCCAAAATACAGCTACGGGCGACTCCAGTGACACCGGCCCCCGGAGATCCACCCTTCGGCACACGGTACCTGTGCTGAAATCCAATTTGGATTGGTTCAACGAAACCACTTCAAAAAACAGTCTTTTCCCATCCGAACCGAACAGACAGGAGATCCCCGGGAAACCGGGGGTTTCTTTTTTTGATACGTCAAGCTGGCGATTCCGGTGTGTTTACTTACATCGTGGTGCCGTCTATAGCGCTCCACAGAGTATGAATATTTGGAGAAGCCAGATACTTGTTTAGCCTGTTTGCGCGTTCATGTTTGCCCAGGGCGTGGAGGCATTTTTGCCATTTGACAGTATCCTCGCGGACGGCTAGATCCTGACTGCCATCGGTGCATTGCAGACCAAGGCGCACTGCAAGTTTGCGACAAGGTTCTTCCGCACCAAAGCGTTTATCTGCGGCGTACAGATCCCCGAGCAGGCGCGAGAGTCTAAGTCCGGCGTTGATTTCTTTTCCGGCGGCTCGGTCAAGACCCTTTATCCAGGACTGCTCCGCGCTGGCATAATCACCTTGTTCGATGAAGGCCAAGCCCAAAGGGATGGCTGAGTTGGCAACCTGATCGGATGATAGTCGGGTGTCCGAAAGGAGTTTGAGGTGTCGCTTCATTACGTTATCGGGAGCTACCAGCCGCATCTCTAATTTCTCGTATACTGCAAGTTCATTGCTTATGGACTCAAGTGCTTTGTATATGTGTGCGGACTTTGTATAGAACTCCACCACGGTTTCCCGGGCCTCCTTGCGCACATCCGGCGACCAGTTTGAAGCTGCCCCGGAGATGGATCGTTGCAAACAATCCGCCGACAACTGAAATCGATCCGCCAATTCGCGTTCGCCAATACCTTGCTCCGAAACGGATTTTTTGAGCTGGACAATTTCTGCCAGGATCGCCTCTTCGGAGGTGTCGTTAGTAGAGCTTTCGGAAGATTCACACACCAGCGGAGCCTCAGGGGTGATCGCGGTTCGAACCGCGGCTACTGCTACAGGCTTTGTCTTCATGGCCACAATTGATTTTGTCATCCAACTAGCGCCTGATGTGAAACTCACCGTAAGAATCAGCATCAGGCAAATCTGCATGATGCCTTTTAGCACCCCGGGCTGCTTCATCGAGGTCGGGGCGGGGTCGCCCGGCGCCATTGCATCTGTCTTAAAAGGTTCTGCACACGGCGATTCGAGAAGTGAAAGAGGAGAAACGGCAACGGTGCCTAAATCAGTACTTCCATTTGCTAGCCCGGGATTGGTCAAGTTTGCCTCCATTTCCAATGTTTTACATCGGCAGTGTTTACTACAATTTCTAGATGTTTGTTAAACCTCGAGGGTCAAATCAGGTTCCCCCTCCGAAGAGAGGCGCATTGAGGATGATAGCTCAGCAATTCTGACCAAGTCCTGGCAGTCTTGGTACGTTGTTGCATCCCCCCACAGTACAACACCCGGGCAGGACAATGCCACTGCCGTGAAAGTTGGAGCCCGTGGTGGCTATCAAAGGCGAGGAAAACTGACCACTCACCTTTAGACTTAGCACCCGACTTAAGCCAGTCTTCGAAGTAGTTCGCGATGTCCGAAGTCTCCTCAAATCTCTTGAAGAACGGCCGGAAGCTAATAAATTCCTCCATGCCGTGTCGAAAATTGACCTTGTCTTTGGTACATACAGACGGGGCGGGAATGATGAGAACTGAATATGTACAATGAAGAAATTGACCTAACCGCCGAGACCGCATGTTTTGGTGAAGAAGACTTTGATATATGGGAAAGCGTGGCTGCAAAGTCGACGGCTACCAATGAGGCCCATGCAAAGAAAGTCATAGAACGTACAGCGGAAAAGGGAGAAGAGGGGCGAGCCGTTGGAGTGGAGGCTATTCAGAAACAAGCCGACCACACCATTCCATCGTGGCAAAAGAAAGCAGAACAGAAAAGAGAAGAAGAGGCCAGAAAGAAACGAGAAGCGGACGAAGCAAAAGAAAGAGAACGCCGCGCCGAAGAAGAAAAGCTAGAGAAAGAGCGATTTAGGCAAAACCTGGACAAAGCAGTGAAAGCAGGCGATATACCTGCCGAAGTAGTGAAAGAACTGGAGGCGGCGAAGCCCGGGCGCGGTGTGAGGGAACTTGTGGATAAAATCCTCGAGGCCCATGGTGGCAAGAAAGCGACTTCTCATCTGGACGGATTGGTGGCGTCTACCCCCGGTGCCATTGGCGGACCTCAAGTTAAGTGGTTTGCCACCGGAGCCGATGAGAAATTAGCCAAGCTTACCGCGAAGGATGCTGTGAAAGTCCTCAAAGACTGGATCAAAGACGGCACTAATCCCCTTGAACCAGGTGGAACACTTGAACAACGATTGATTAGAGAATCTGCCGCATTCAGCATTGCGACAAGGAAGACTGAGACCACGAGAACCGACTTTGGAGTTTATAACCCGAGAAAGGGTGTTCCCGGCCAGGCTCCTACATTTCGATCGGATCGGTGGAGGCTCAAATAGTAATTCGATACATATTTGTCCAAATACGGGGCGGTCTGTATATACCAATTGATGCAATCGGCACGATTCCCTGGTGAAATTCTAACTCTTCCTTCATGGTAGACAATCCATCGCTGACTCGTTCAGACTTAATAGCCAGTGAGCCCACTCCTCTGGACGAATTTGCTCGATCCACGGCTTACTTTGCGCTGCAACAGCCTATAACCGGCATTGCTCAGCTTGTTGATCGCGCCAGCGAAAGCAACCTGGCCGGGCAATCTAAATTCATGGAGCCGTGTCGAGAAGCTAAGTTTGGTGATTTGCGATGGCATGCACAAGCCGCAGGCGGGGCAATCGGAACATTAGTTCCCTTTATGGTCTCGGCCAGAATGGCTCGCGGTGTTGTAGGCAGAACGGCAGAGCAGTCTGCGTTCGCAGTAGAATCCCGCTTGGGACTGACACTGAAGGAATCTGCATGGGGCGGCTTCCTTAATGATGCGGTGTTCCGGCCTGTCGACCCGAATAAGAATTTTTGGAATGAACGGCTAATAAACGGGGGAATAGGGGCGGCAAATTTCACAGCTCTTACCGCAACTAGCGTAGGGCTGAATCGACTGTCTGAGAACCGCGCCTTCACATATCTGAAAAATCCGGTAGTGACCGGCATTGTCGCTGGCGTTCCGGCAGGAGCACTGGGTGCCAACATTGAATCACTTCGCCAGAAGGGCTCACTTGCTTCTACTGAGGAGACGCTCAAGTCGGTCTACCACATGGCATTCGCAGGCGGTCTTCTGGCAACAAAGCATCAGCTATTAAACGGTGAGCCCCCCAAGCCTGCCACTGGCATCAGGCATGACGCAGTAGTGTCACCGGTGGTGCCCGACGTCATATCTAGCGGTCCGAGGATCCGGATCAGGGAAAAGACGGTTACACTTTCAGCAGAATCTTCCGTAAAACCCAACGAGATACTCGGCAAAAAAGGACCTCCTCCCATTCCGAAGCAGGAAGCCCGACCTCTAATCGCTCAAGAGATTCTGGAACTTGACCCGGTGAGACCGCCAAGACCTCCCCGCAATGAATCATTCGAGAAAGCACCAAAAGTAGAAGGAATCGATCCGCCTCTTCACGGATTTTTTGCAAAGGAAACTCACTACAAGGGAATTCCGATAAGAAGTGCACAATGTGTCTCCGATGCAGCTTTGCTTGAAGCGCAGCGACGAATTGAAACAATGCTTGAGCACGTACCGGAGATTGTAGAGCGACTCTACCAGGAGGGTGCGGAGTTTCACATAATCGGCAAGAATCAAGAGGTGTCGGACTTGCCTGAATTAGCGCACTGGAAAGGCCGCCCATTTGACGGCGACCAGACCATTGACCAACGTACACGCGGGGTTGGTGGCAGATACTCGTCCTGTGGAGAGGAAAACCTTCTTAAATTAAAGGGAGATCGATATGCCGGCCGAGATATTTTGTGCCATGAATTCGCACATACCATTCACTTCTTCGGACTGCCTCCCGAAACGGTTCGCCAGATAAAGTCTCAGTTTGAGGGAGCAAAAAATGCAGGCAAATGGACCGGTGCTTATGCCGCAAAGAATGAGCTGGAATATTTTGCAGAGTTGTCCATGTGGTACTTTGGAGGACGAGGAGATTTCGGCGCAATCAAGCCGGAGCCATCCCCTGGTCGAGAATGGCTTCGCAGATATGATCCCGCCGGATATGAATTGATAGATTCCATCTATCGAACACCAGAATCGCCAACTTTGTTAGCACCACTACTAAGCTATGGTGGATTAAGATCCGCCGAAGGCACCCCTCCCTCACGCCTGGTAGTGCGAAACGAGGGAGCCTCACCGCTACCGATCAGATGGATCGGTCATGACGGTTTACTGGTGCCCTACGGATACGTAGCGGCAGGGCAATCGTTGACGCTACTAACATTTGTGAATCACTTCTGGAAAATCGGCGACAAAGTTTACCTTCCCGAAACAGACTCGGCATTGGTCACGGTAAAGAAGTAAAAATGCGGACTGAAGCAAACAGCTTGCCGCACTCATTTATCATCTTCATCAAGGCAATTTTGCGCAGGTGGCATGAAGAGGAATAAATGGAAGTCGATCACGGTTTCGGTTTGGCTGTGCCCTTTGGTGGAACCGAGTCTGGAGGACGAAAGAGCTCCTGAACATTTACGTTATCGGTCAAAAGCAGGATTTTGTCGCCCTTCTGAAGCACCGTATCTGGTGGCGGATTCCAGTCGATGTGCGAATTTCTTTCGTGCATCAAAACCGTCACCTCAAATTTGTGTCTGAGGTTGTCGATGATCATTCCGGAAAAGCCGTGCTCTTCGTCGATAATCAACTGAAAGGCATTTACCGTTGTGTTACCAAACTCAAAGGAAGCAAGAATATTCTCACTCAGTGCAGACTGAGCGAAAATCGGTGCCGATAGAGCTGAGGTGCTAAAGGCACAAGTGATACCAAATGCCTTCTCGATTTTCTTTGCGAGCCGTTGATCAAACATGCGCACCACAGCTCGAATGCCAGGGCGAAGCTCACGTGCATTCAGCGCAATTTCCAAATTTGCAAGGTCATTATCGGTGACGGCGATAACAGCTTTAGCCCGTTTCACCCCCGCTAACTCAAGACAAGCAATGCTGGTGGCATCGCCATCTATAACCGGAACTTTGAGCTGCTCAACTTCATTGGCAAATTGTGTGGTCACCTTATGCTCGATGCAGACCACATCTTGATCATACCGCTTGAGGTGTTCCACAACACGAAAGCCAACGTTTCCCAGACCGCAAACGACAATATGATTTTCGTAGGTTGATGCAAGCATCTTCTGCCACTCCTTTGTGTATCGTTTGTGGTGAACAATCAGGCTGCCGAAGTGTACAACTCCCTCGGCAATCACGAGCAGTCCAAGTATGGGAAGCCCGAAGAATATCGGAATGAGACGCCAATCATCCACGAAGGGTATTGGCGATTCGAAAAAAGTCATCAGCATGGTGTCATAGGCGAAGCCTAGAAGCGTGTAATGGTGTGCTGGCAACTCCTGCTTGGGATAGAAAAAATAAAGGAGCAAAATCGACGCCGACGAGGCGAACGAAGCCCAGATGATGAAGTGTTCAAATTCGTTGGCCAGCACCCGGAGAAGGCGCCACGATTGCAAGAGTTTACTTGGCAGCGACTTCCCTCGTTTTATCAGGTCGGCGCTAAGATATGCTGTGCTCGTCATTGGTTCTGTGTTCTTGGTCTGAAGGGCTCATTAAGCGCCAGCGAACTTTAAGGTGTAGGCTGATACACCCTGGAAATCTCACCGCAGCTCTGGTCAGCGATATGGAAATCTCGCGATATGCAAGTTATTTTCATTAACTGGTGCAGCATCATCTGTGCCAGGATCTTGAGTTTTAGCGAGTGCCTGGCATTTTTTTCAGGCCGTGCATTACTTTTGAGAGGAAACGTTCTCATCCGCCAAACAGTTGAAAACGCTTCGCTTATGTATTACGCATCGGCACAGGCAAATGCGCCCTTTAGAGCTTTGCGCCATCCGGCGTAATCGTGCGACCGATCTGCAAGTGGTGAGAAAGTGCGGTCACGAAGCCAAACCGCTTGCACCTCGTCGGGGCCGGCAAGCAAGCCGACGCCCATAGCGGCAAGGGCACCGGCGCCCCATGCGGTCGATTCTGTCTGTCCTGATCTAATGAGCGGAACATTCAGTACGTCAGATTGAAATTGCAGCATTAATCCATTGCGGGTGGCACCACCGTCTACTCGCAGCTCAGACATCCCCAGACCATATTCAGTCATCTGTACGGCAACGTCTTTAACCTGGTATGCCATGGCTTCCAAGGCTGCCCGAACGAGGTGAGCTTTGGTTGTTCCTCTGGTCAGTCCGACGATGGTTCCTCGAACATCGGAGTTCCACCACGGAGAACCCATTCCAACCAGCGCTGGAACAAAATAGACCCCTTCGTTGGAATCAACAGATGAAGCCATTGCTTCGGCTTGATCGCTGCTCTCAATAATTCCCAGCCCGTCTCGTAGCCACTGAATGGCTGCGCCCGTGATAAAAATAGCGCCCTCAATTGCAAAACATGGTTTGGAGTTCTTCAGTTGCCATGCCACCGTGGTCAGTAATCCCGGCACCAGATTCGGTGTTTCACCAATGTTGACCAGTAAGAAACCGCCGGTGCCATAAGTGCATTTTGCCATGCCGGTTAGCAGGCAAGCTTGTCCGAACAGCGCGGCTTGCTGATCGCCGAGCACACCACTGATAGGACATTCGAAACCGACAACTTCCTTGCTGGTACTGCCGAAGAGCGCGTCAGACGAACGAATCTCGGGCATCATTGATTGGGGTACCCGCAGCCGGGACATCAAGCTTTCGTCCCAGTTCATCGTATGTAAATTGAACAGCATTGTTCGGGAAGCGTTGCTTGCTTCCGTGGCATGAACTTGACCGTTGGTGAGTTTCCATATGAGCCATGTATCTATGGTGCCAAATGCAAGTTCACCGTGATCGGCTTGATCACGGCAGCCCGGCACATTATCAAGTATCCACGTGATCTTGGGTCCTGAGAAATAGGCATCAGGAACTAATCCGGTTTTTTCTCTGAACTCATTAGATTCGGTGCGCAGTTCATTCGCGAGGTCTTGCGTTCGGCGGCATTGCCACACAATAGCATTGTGCACAGGTTTGCCAGTTTTGCGGTTCCAAACTACAGTTGTCTCGCGTTGATTGCTTATGCCAATGCACGCGACTTCTTCACCGGATACGCCAGCTGTTTTCAAACACTCGTCAATACATTCAACTTGTGTCTTGAAGATTTCTTCTGCATCGTGTTCCACCCAGCCTGGTTGCGGAAAGTATTGCGTGAATTCTTTTTGACCGGTGGCGATGGTTCTGCCTTCTTTGTCAAACAGAATCGCACGGCAGCTTGTAGTTCCCTGATCTAGACTGAGAATGTAACGCTTCATACTTCTGCTCCCTTTGCCGAGCCTAAATGTTACCAAAGAGCAGTACCTTGCGTTCTGTTCCAGTCGCTGAGCTGATGCTCATCTTCAATCTTCGTACATTTCCAGATGAGCTTCCAATGCGTCGTCGGGCTGGCTCAAAGCGACCAGGAGCAGTTCTCCGAACAAGCTGCGCGACAAGCGCATCTGGGTTGCCAGCACGGCGCCGGCTGCGGTATCAGGCTCAAACCCGAACAACATACAAAGTGAGGAATTCAAGTCTTGTAGCATCTCCTCCGGGGAAAGGCTGCCGCGCTTTTCCACAATCTTCAATGAGGATGGCTCGGGATACAGCTCATCACTCTCTTTGAGGCAATCGAAAAGAAAACGAATGAGCCATACTGGCGCTTTGGGTCCTCCCTGATCCCACCCTGCTAGATGAAGGCAGGTTCCAGTTGCCTCTTTCAGAGCTTCTCTAAGGGTCCATTCATCAACGTTTTCATCAACGGCTCGTTTTACCTCGACTCCGAATTCACCACTGCGGCATCGATTGAGGACGTAATTGAAATTCTGGCGAACATGAGCAAATGAAGCCTGGCAGTAGAACTGAGCCCGATGGTGGGTTTCTTCATCCGGGGGCTTGAGGGCATCTGTAATTTTCTGAAAAACGAATCTGGATTCTTGTTGTGTAGACTCTGTCACGATCGCCACTCATTTTCTCTAATCTATATCCAATCCATACATTATCCGAGAATTGCCTGCCGGGTAGCAAGCGATCTGAGGGATGGAACCGCCGAGTGTTTGTGTGCCGGGGGACCACCCGAGTACTGGAGGCTGAGGACCCGGGCCACAGGCTTCTTCTTAGATCCCGGGACAGGTTCCCCCTTAACCCTTACAGAGTATATGATCATCGGTTCAGGATGCAGCTCGGTGGACTCGCTGTTAGAGCGGAACGAATGGGACCCCGAAGAAGGAACAACAACGACATTCCGTTGCAAAAAGATAGAAGAGCCCACCGCAGAACCACTATGCCTTCTTGAGCCCGTTGTTAACGCCAAATTTGACAACCTCTGAAAAGACTCGTGCATATGCCTTGGCAGCGGATTGGCGGTCGGGCAATTCCTTCTTAATAGTCTTAAAGTATTTGCGAAATGGTGGCACATGCATGAAAAGAACACCCAGGCAGTTGGCATCCGCCTGCCACCGATTCAAACTTCTGTAATACGTTTCGTTGCAGATGTACGAGCCAGCATGATTAGAGATGTCGCAGGCAATTCTTCTTCTCCGCAGATAAGCAGCCAGCTCGTAAAGAGGTAGTTGTGTGCGAATGGCGTCCGGGCCCTCTTCGATGTATTCATCGTCGTGTTTGTGTCCGGCATTGTCAGGTACACGGTAGTTCCGAACGTTGAGTCCGAATCGCTCCATGCACATGTGATCGCGGCTATCAGCCAGGCCTGTTAGAAGCAGGAAAAACTTTTGGTCTCTCACCGATTCTACGGCGGGTTGCAGTGCGCCCCACGCTTCCTGGCAACAGGTTTCTAAGACCAGCGAAGTAATGGGGACGGCTCCCACTTCGTCAATCTTTACACTCTTCGGAAGCTGTTCCACAGCAAGTTGAGTTGGATTCACTCGGTTGGTGTGGAACGGGTCAAAGCCTGTAACTATTACTTGAATGGACATTTCAACTAACTCTTATCTACTCTCAGTGACGACGGTTGACCGCCTGACCATAGTGTAGAATGTAATTCTTCAATTTGCCGAAGTGGCGAAATGGCAGACGCAGCTGACT
>JAKFUT010000381.1 GCA_021732565.1 Candidatus Obscuribacterales bacterium | reverse complement strand
CTACCCAAGCTCGCCAAGATGCGAGCAGATATCCTCCACCGCGTCATTCACGACAAGCCTGATGCCGTGTTACTAATGGATTACGGCGGATTCAACCTCGGCTTTGCAACTCTTGTTCGAAAGCGATCCAAAGTACCGATTGTTTACTTTATCTCGCCTCAAGTCTGGGGCTCGCGCCCCTGGCGAATCAACGTGATCGCAAAAGCGGTCACGCGAATGCTTGTGATTTTTCCCTTTGAAGAAGCTCTGTATGAGAGCAAAGGAGTACCGGCACGATTTGTCGGACACCCACTTACAACCAAATTCAAGCCGGAAGAGGAACGTTCTACAAGAGAACAATTTTGCCAAAAACACGGGCTTGATCAGACGCGCCCGATCATCGGCGTCTTTCCCGGTAGCCGCCGGCAGGAGGTCGTCGGGCATGCTCCAGTGCTATTGCAGGCGATCAATTGGCTCAGGCGTGAGCGCCCTGAGCTACAGTTCGTCTTGTCGACTACAAACCAGGTATTCTCTGAGGCATTGTATGAAGAAATTGACAGATTGGGTTACAACCGGCTTGTTGGTTCCACGTTGAAAACAATATCATCTGAATTCAACGAAGACCTGATGACACACGCGGAGCTGTTGTGGACAAAATCTGGCACCACCACACTGGAAGCGACTTTGCTCTGTAAGCCCATGTTGATCTTCTACCGGGCAAACTGGATCACTTTCATTATTTTTCTCATATTTAAGACAGTGAAGAATGTGGGCTGGCCTAATCTGCTTGCCGGCGAAGAAATCGTACCTGAACTAATTCAACTAGATTGTCGAGCGGACAAACTCGTAAGATATACCCTTGACTGGCTCGATGTTCCCGGGTTGCGAGCGGAACTTACCACTCGCTTGAAGCACCTGCGTTCCCGCCTCGGGGAAGGTGAGTTTACCGACAACGCAGCAACCGAAATTCTGGACGTGCTTGGAATACATCGCGGTCAATACAAAGCATAGCAGCGGCAAAGCGGCATTAACAGAAGGACGGGCATAGTGACCACGGCAATGAAACCAGCAACCGCGCCTCCGCCGGTAATAGAACCGAAGGCCGTGTCGCAGACCCAGCTTTATCTTCGACTTCTGACTTATATAAAACCCTACCTGCCCCAATTCATAGCCGGAGTCATGGCAGCCATTCCGTCAGGCAGCATGGACGCCGCTATTGCATGGCTTGCCGGGCAGGGACTACAAAGGATCCTGGTAGAAGGCCACGAAAAACTGATTTATTGGGTACCAATTGTTGTCTTGATAGTTGCTGCAGCCCAGGGAATCTTTCGCTTTGTCGAGGCGCTTACCATCAGATTCGTCGGTGCCGCCACTATACGAGATTTGCGCAATCAGATCTTTTGTCACTTAGAGACACAACCATTGCTCTACTTTCAGAGTCAGTCGTCCGGTATTATGATCGGGCGCATTACTAATGACGTTACTCTGATTGAAAATTGCATTTCACAGTCATTTCAATCTTTGATCAGCAGAACCACTACTTTGATTTCGCTGATTGTGGTATTGCTGTTGCAAAGTTGGATATTGAGCCTGATCGCCCTTTCAATCTTGTCGTTTATAGTTCTGCCAGTCAGCGTTTTGAGCCGCAACATAAGAAAGTCGAGCCGCGCCAGTCAGGAAAATATTGGAGATCTGGTATCAGTGGTATCGGAATCGATCCAGGGTGCAAAAATTGTGCAGTCATTTAATCTTGAGAGTTACCAAATTTCCAAATTTATGACTGTGAACGGCATGTTTTATAAGAATGCAATGAAGTCTATTCGAGCCGAGGCCATGATGTCGCCGATCCTGACAATGATTGGTGCATCTGGCATTGCCGCTGTCATGTGGAGTGCCGGATGGCAAGTCGTTCACAAGCAAATGTCCATCGGATCGCTTACCTCCTTTATCATTGCCCTGCTCTTACTTTATGCCCCGATAAAGAATCTGGGGCGGATAAACGGCATAATTCAACCAGCCCTGGCTGCGGCTGCTCGAATCTTCGAAGTGCTCGACCGAAAACCGGAACTAGCGGACCTGCCTGATTCCATAGAACTGGCAACAGGCCGCCACCGTATTCGATTCCAGGAGGTTTTCTTTCAGTACCCTACTCCCCCGGGAGAACGGCAGTCCAACATGGTCTTGCACGGCATAGACCTTGAGATTCCGCCAGGCAAAGTTATCGCTCTGGTAGGGTTGTCCGGTTCGGGTAAAACCACCCTGGCAAATCTGGTACCCAGGTTCCATGACACCACGGCGGGCAAGGTATTCATTGATGAACACCCGGTTCAGAATTACACTCTCAGTTCATTGCGTAATGAGATTGCGGTGGTCACCCAGGACAACTTCTTGTTTAACGCATCAGTGGCGGAGAACATCAGACTCGGAAAATTGAGCGCCACTGACGATGAAATAATTGCGGCGGCCACAGCGGCCTACTGTCACGACTTCATCATGGAACTCCCGGGCGAATATAGCACCAGAATTGGCGAAAGAGGACTGAGACTTTCAGGTGGCCAACAACAACGACTGGCCATCGCCAGGGCAATTCTAAAAAACGCGCCCATTTTGATACTGGATGAAGCAACCAGCTCACTGGACAATGAATCGGAAAAAATGGTGCAGGCGGCCTTGAGCAATCTCATGCGCGGACGAACCGTCATAATGATAGCTCACCGTTTGTCTACAATTCGCCATGCCGACACAATAATCGTTCTGGAAAACGGCCGCATTCTGGAAACTGGCAGCCACGAAACACTGGCCAACTCCGGTGGCACCTACTCTCGACTGTTGACTGCACAGTTCGATCGCTCTTTATTCTAAACAGCATTGCCCGAATAGAACTACACTTAAAAAGCGCATTCTTCTTTGTCAAGGAGAATGCTTTGAGTGCGCGCACTGTCTCTTGCTTGTCGATGATCGACCAGCGGCGGGGGCTGAGCCCTTATACCGGATAATGAGAGAACACTGGAGTAGCCGTCTGAAATCCCGCCTCAGCGAATTCTGAGTCGACGGAAACACTGTCTACAACTTTATAGCCCCACCCGCGGGTGGTTTTTATCACGCGCTGATCGCGGGCATCACCAATTTTTTTTCGCAGCGTTTTCATGTGGGTACGCACGGTGGCCACACTGGAGCAGGAGCTGGGGGTCCACACCCGCTTTAGTATTGAGTCTGGAGTGAAGCTCTTATTCGGATATCGCATTAGCAAGGAGAGAATTTCGAACTCCTTGCGAGTCAGCGAGATTTCTTCGCCGGCTCTAGTTACCCGTAGCGCACTGCAATCAATTTCGACATCTTGGATTTTGAGTACAGCAGCATGTCCTTCATGACGTCGACGAATTAAAGCTCTAATTCGCGCAGGCAATTCCGGACCACAAAAACCGCTGAACAAACAGTCGTCAGCACCGGCGTCAAGAATAGACGCCTCTCTTGCCGGGTCTTCCTCAGCAACGACTACAACAATGGCTGCCCTGATGCCGGCGGCCCGATAATTGCGGCACTCGTCAATCACTTTATCGCCGAAGTCGTTTCGACTATCTAGAATTACCAGATCGTATGAGAATATTTCGATGTCAGACTGGTCAATCAGGTTGGTAACCACGTCTACTACGTGTTGGTCTTGCCTCAGCAAAGACACAATTTCCCGACTGTCGCTGTGGTTACCGCAAACTAGAATTGTTTTGGTCATTGTCTCTATTTCCCGACTTACGAATTGGGTGACGGCGGTCAATCGCGGTCAATTAACAAAGTAACATGCACACTTTACTATTAGACCTCGCTGAGCCAGATCTGGCGCAAATTGAGCAGCAGCGCGACATTCAAAACTTGTTGAGCCGGCCGCAGGGAGCGCCGGCACTCATCAATGGCTACTGCAAACAAATCGCACACCGCGTGTTGCTGAATGCCTTTTCGGGTTTCTAAAGGGTGTTGCCTGTGATACCCGGGTACCGCAAAAGAAAACGGATTCCGAAGAGAAGGCTTCCTGCATTTTAAAACAATTGCGCACGAATTCGTACTGCATTTTTCGAATTATTTCGCAGTAGGACCTAAGGATAGTGGATTGCACCAGAAAAATATGAGTTCGCCATGATATGCGCAGGACCAAATGTTCGTGTCTGAATCGTCATCGTGTGGAACAATAAACCTTTCTGTTTTCGGCCATTTCAATAAATTGCTTATTACTTACGGATCGGGGAACGACAAATTTAAGAAAATAGAGAACCCGCAACATGAAGAAATCGGCAAATAACTTGGTAAGCAGCGCAAGCAAGTGGCATCATAAAGCTTATGCGATGCCTGGTCGTTAGCAAGAGGAATTAATTAGCGCCGGCAGAAACCCTCCGGCTGGCGCCCCGAATCCAGCCCGGCAAAACCTTTCTCCGCAGCTCCTTATTGTTTGGCTCTTTTCACTTCGAGCTTATCGGGTTGCACTTCACTGGACCTTTATAGCGCGAATTTCTGAAAAAACTCTGAATGAAATTATCTGACTCAATTTGTGGGTTTCCGCTTCTACTGTTGGCCATGACCACCTTTTTTGTTTGCTTACCGGGTGAAGGGGAAAATGAGGACAACACCGTGGTGGAATTTGATCGCAACTGGACACGATATCAAATAATCGATATCCACGCGCATATCGGTCAGTTTGCCGGATTCGACCTGAGCGAAGCGACTCTTCTGGAAAACCTTCGCACACGAGGAATTGCCAGGGCTCTAGTATCAAACATAGACTGCGCTGCACTGCCTGGCGTAACGCGTAATCTCGACGAATTTGAAGCCAATAAAAGAACCATGCAGCTGGTGAAGGCTCACCCGGATCTCCTTCGCGGCTTGCTCTGGGTGCGACCGACGGAAGGGAAAATCCACGTCGCAAAAAGATTCCTCGAGCTGAAGCTGGGTGGCAAAGGAAAGAGCCAGCCCATCTTCGTTGGCATGAAATTCCATCCGGAAATGAACAATTTTACTGCCGACGACACGTCAGTCGATCCATTTCTGGCTCTGTGCGACGAGCAACACATACCGGCGGTGTTTCACTGTGGCGATGGAAAGCGCTCAGCACCGCAGGCAATTTATAGAGCCGCCCGAAAGCACCCTCATGTTCCCGTAGTTCTCTACCATATGGGCTTCAACACCGATCACCGCGAAGCCATTGAATGTGTAGAGTCTTCAATCAAGAATGGCGATGCCAATCTTTTTCTGGAAACCTCACAGTGCGACGCAGATTCAGTGCTACAAGCCATAAGGTCCGTCGGCAGTTCTCGAGTCCTCTTCGGAACGGATGCTTCTTATTTTGGCAAGGAACATTATGCCCGCTATGATGAATTGATTCAGGCGCTCAAAAAGAATTTGTCGGAAGCGGACTTCAAAAATATCGTCCATGACAATGCCCTCAAGCTATTTGCAATTTGAGTGAAATTGTGATCTGTTGATCAAGTCTCACATCGCTCCGCGTAAACGCTAGAATTTAGAGAAGCTTGTCGGAGAACCCCAATCGGTGACACAGAGTAAAAGATTCCTGTTAAAAGCAGTCGACATTAAGCCGCTAGTCACCAATTACGGCGGCTGCATAGCAAGCGACATGATTACCGTTCACGGTCATCTCGTCGGCATAATGTACAAAGAAGAACCGAAGAACGATAACGACAGTGGATGGCGCTTTACAGCCGGCTGCGAGAGCCAGGAGTACATGGACGATGAAAACAATAAAGCCGTCTACGACGTAAACACCATCGCCAATTATGACCCGGGAATAATTCCGTTTCTAGACGCAGCAACAGGCCGTGTCTTTGAGCGAGATGAGGAGTCTGGCGAATTTGTCGAAATGGACCTCGACCTCGACTTCGAGATTTAGTTCCCCGACCGACACCCCCTGCTACGGGCGTGACGACAAAGTAAGCAAACATAACCGTCCGCAAAGCTCAGGCAGGTCATCAACCTCTAGCATAGCGGCGGCCGACTCCAGAGTCGAACCGGCAAAGGCATCACACCCGACCGCCGACACGCTGTTGTTCACACATGAATTTAGAATTCTGCCACCAGACCGAACGATGCGATGAGCAAAATGCAGGCAAAATAAAATACAAAGAACCATGCCCACCGCACAATCATTTGAATTTCAGTTGGCCCGGTTGGCTTACCATCTTTCGCAGCCATGACTGTCTTCCTCTTTCTTCCTTCTCACGCTAAAAAGCGCCTACCGCTGTATTTCCTGGTCTTGTTCGATGTTCTGCACCGAGTCTTTAAGCCTTGAACAAACGCAGTGCGATTATTGGTAGTGATCAGCACGTCATTTGTCTTAGCCCGCCTACTTCGCCGGGCCTACCGGTCCTAGCTTGTCGAGGTCAGTCACGAACTCTTTCACTTCGCTAATGAACCGGTGCACTTGTACTTTAGATAACCACAAACCGATGATTCGTCGACGATCGGTGCCCTTCTTGAGCGTTGGTGGTCTACTTCCCAACAAGCGCTCGCGAATCATCTTATTGCCTTCTCGATAATAGCAATCACCGATCTGGCAGCCGGTCACCACCACTCCATCAGCCCCGCTTTTCAATGCCGCCTCAACCATCAAAGGCTGAATCATCCCTGAGCAGGGGAACTTGACCACGTAGCAACCTGGCACCTCTTTCACCTGACTTCTTTCATCAAGATGGTCGTTGAGGTCGCAGGAGCGCTCGCAAATCAGTGTCATCACTTTGGTCATAATGGACGTTCCTCAGTAGGTTCCTTGAGACTTAAGACTGAGCCAGCAATGTTTTGATCTTTTTGGTCACTTCCGCATCAGGCATGTCCGGCAGATCAATTGCGTCGAAAGCGCATGCACCGACACACAATCCGCAGCTGGAACAACGGTGAGGCAACACGGTTGCCAGAAGTTTGAATTTAGATCCCGCTGGTGCAGGTACCATTTCGATTGCTTCATAGGGACAGTCTTTATCGCATAACTGACATCCAACGCATTTACTGCCAACAACTTCCGCCGCATCCACCGGCGCCAGGACATTGCCTGAGAGGTTGTTGTTCAAGAATGGCAGTGGCAAAAGCGAGACAAATACGGTGACTCCAACAATGGCCAACCAGAAAACGGTCGGATCCCAACTGGTCAGCATGGCGTAAGGCCAGAGGAAGAACCAGTCGATATCAAAGTTAGAAGGTTGCTGAGTGAGATTCGCCATGCGGTCCATGGTGATCGGGTACATGAATACCACAAACATGAGTATCGCCATTAGCGCATAGTTAATCACCGGTGGCGGTGTCACTACCGGGCGAGCCATTCTCACATAGTGAAGCCATAAACCTGAAAGCAGGAAGAATGATAGACCAATGTGAATAAAGAGATAGTTGGACAGGGTGAGGTTAGTGATTGCTTCGCCGTTTAAGAACCAGGCTTTCAGCCCCGGACCTATCACTGGTAGAGCTTCAAACGCGTAGCAGGTCATTCGGGTAAGCACCAGTGAGCGCTGATCCCAAACAAGGTAGTAACCGGTTTGTCCAATAAAAAACACAAAACCGAGCAACACTATCCCGCTGAACCACTGCAGCCAGCGATACTGGCGGTAGCGATCCGTCCACCACACGCGCAGTGCATGCAAAATAATCGTCAGGACCATCGCATCCCCGGCATATCTGTGGATTCCACGCACCACTGCGCCGAAGGGAATTTGATTAGTTATAAAATCGACTGAGGTAAATGCATTAATCAACCTTTCAGATGAGTATGCGTTATCAATAGTCGGTATGTAGTAAGCAAATAAAAGCAATCCCGACAGAAACAGCACCCACAGAAAGAACTGCGGAAGTGCGCCGTGATAGTAAAACGGGTTGTACTTGCTCGTCAGAATCTGATTGGTTGCGTCCTCAGCTTTGAGGCAAAAATACGCTAAAGAATCCGTGTAGACTTTTGGTAACGCCATAGGACAGCCCTTTTCTCACTCCACTACTTAACTGGAATAACAGTGATCTCTTCAGCTTCATATTTACCGATTGCCAAAATGGCCACCGAAGACAGAAACATCGCTATACCAAGCACGAGAGCATAGGCGTAATAGCAATAATTCGGATCAGCCAGGTATAAATCAACAAGCTTCTTGAAATCCTGATCTCCGACGGCCTTCTGCATCTCCGATACGTACTCTTTACCGGCAAGTTGCTGCTGTTCGGGCGTTTTGGCACGTTTGTCGCCCAGGGAGGTGACGACCTCTTTCTGCCACCCGTCATAATCTTTTGGCAATACAACCGGTGGCGGATTAGGATCGGTGGCATCTTCCTGTTTGATCGGCACGGGCTTGCGAACTGATTCCAGGGCCGTCAGCGTCTTCACTCCCAGGTCTGCGTATACCTTCATTAGATCGAAAACTCGCACAGGCGACTCACCGGACATACGCCGGGCGGGTTGAATTTGCGCTTGGACCAGCTCAGTGGCTGGTTGTAACAATAGCGATACCCCGGCTGCCGCCACCGCACAAATCGCTGTTGTCATAATCGCAGCTTGACTTATCGTCTTCTCTGCAGACTTCATTCCTTCACTCCCCGATCTTCAACATTCACCGCAGTATTGGGTGAAATGACTTGCTTACCGTTCCCTACATCCAGACGAGCTTTAATCTTTTCGAATAGCTCAACACGCTTCATCAAGCGTCCTTTTGCCTTTTCCTCAAAGTAGATCCAGTAACCCTGAACTCCTATTAGAAGAATGGTGCTGAGAGTACCACCAACCAGAATCGCCCAATCTCCAATTTGACCTGACTCATTTACTTGACGCCATCCGGCAAAAAACCACGAGAGAGTGATCACTGATGCTATGAATACGGACCATTTGATGGTTTTCTGCATATTCACCCTAACCACTACCGGGTCACTACTTAGCTGCTTCCACTGGAGTTGCCACTGGCTTTGCAGCCGGCTGTACACCACGATTTTTGAATTTGAAATAAACCACACCACAGGCGATAGTTGTCACCAGCCCCAGTATCATCCACGACCAGTCAACATCAGGTACCGGCAACGGGTAGTACTCGCCTGATACGGATTTTTCCACCCCGGAAGTTGTTCGATTAGTGAAGTTAATGAAATCGAAACACCAGCGATTTGAAACCATATAGTCCAAGGCGTTGACATACGGAACCGGCTGACTGACCCCATCTTTGGTAACCACAGTGAAGCTGGGAATCATCTTAAAGAGCAAGTCTAGCCACCCGGTGCTTGAGTTCATCACCAGAGCATGCAGCTCTTTAATGGAAGCCTCACCAGGCATGTGTATTCCATTGGACATATCGACCATTAGCTGGTGATAGTCCCAGTAACCCATGTTAAAGTTCGCTTTATCCAACGGTTTGATTACGGTACGCACCAGCTTCTCGGCCTGATCGGCATTTGGTAATGCGCCCAGGACCTTCACCACCCAGTAGGTAGCAGCCTGACTCAGCGGCGAGAGAAACATTTCAGTGCGGGCCATAAAGTAGTAGACCACCGCCCAGAATAACTGGATTCCCCCCGCAATGCCCATTACCAGGGCGCCCTTTGAGGCCAGTGAACACTCCTGAGGAGTTTTGCTGTGGTTGAACGCATGCCAGCATTGAAGCAGTATGCCCACGTCGATCAAGCCCCAGAGAGAAAGTCTCCACCATGGCGGATCGCTGTGAATGTTGGCAATATTGACAATAATGAGCAGTGAGAAAATAATCCACTCAAGAAAGCCCATCAGAGCTACATAGAAGATCAGCGGCCGCTTGCTGATATCCTTCTCCGCTCCCGTGATCCAGACATCCATGAATGGAAGCAGAACTACCGAAATCGGGATTACCATCGTAATTTCAGTGGCTACCACCGGCTCCAGATACTTGTACATCTGGTACAGCCCGAGGAAATACCAGTCCGAGAGAATCGGCAAAGGCGTTACGTCGGGGTTCGATCTGTGTCCCAGCGCAGCAGGAAGGAATATGGCCACTGCCATGAGCATAAGAATAATGACGGAGCGCTTTGTCCAGTTAATGGGAACGCGCTTGAATCCGGTTTTGAAGAAATAGAGTTCCACAAAGATAAGCGGGATGGCTGAGAAGGCCAGGTGGAGCGAAAAGAAACGGGTAATGGTCTCTTGGGTAATGGCTCCGCCGGCTCCCAGCAGAAACTCCGCCGTGTTCCAGCCCAGGTGCAGCGATTTGACCAGGGGAAGATAGAAATCTCCCATCACTGGAAACTGATCCATATATGTGGGGAACGTAGCAAACACCTTGGTAGCCCAAAATGCTCGCTGATTCCAGATTAGTAAGTATCCGGTTAATCCGGAGTACATAGACAGCAGCAACGTGACAAGCGCAATGGCTATATTGAACTCTTTCTTAGGCTTGTAATCAGCGCATAAGAACATCCTGTAAAGCCGCATGGTTGCCGCAATAATCATCGCGTCTGCGCCGTATTTGTGAACACCGCGCATGATATTGCCGAACGGAATACCATGCTGAATGTGCAGTATCGAATCAAATGCGTTCGCCTTGGTGGGCACGTACCACATAATCAGTACGCACCCGGTGAACATTACCAGGAACCAGACCAGGTAGAAGATTCCACCCAGTGAGTAGAAAGGATTTGTCTTCGCCTCCTCGGCATGGTGTTCATCGAATATATCGATGTTGTTTAGTCGAGTCTGAAGCCAATCTGCGAACTTGGTTAAGGAGCCAAAGAATGAGTCTTTGGCTGCATCTGTACTAGGCAATTCCCCCAGCCTCCAACGAAACGATGGTTATCTTGTCTCCCGCAATCTTCACGGTGAAGCTCCGCGGCGGGCGTGGAGCTGGACCGCTAACAACCTTTCCTCCTTGAGCGATGTCATAGACGCTCAAGTGACATGGACACGCGAAGACCGGCCCCTGGGGTTTGAAGTTGTAGCCCTTGGCACACTCATCGGGGTCTTTCACGAAATTAAAGATGCAACCCAGGTGCGGGCATATGCGGCTATAAGCCACTACATCGCCGCTGGGCAGTTTGACTGCATACCCGGGTATCTTGCGAACTTCTTTTTGTTCCGGATTGTATTCTTTATAGCTTTGCTCAAACATAAACGGTAAGCAAGTCCACGGCTCCGGAAAATCGGCTTGTGTATATACGACATCCTTCAACGCAGCAGGCTGGTCAGACGGACCAAGTATGTCCATTGGTCGGATAGTCGGTCTCAGGAATCTCATAAAAGGAGACACTAGCAACCCGAAACTAAGCGCCAGCGGGATGCTGCCTGCTGCTCTCAAAAATGTTCTTCGTCCTGTTCCCTCAGTCATGATGTATTCCTCAAAATTGCAACGAGTCATATGAACCCGATCTTATTGTCCGGCCGATTGCCTCTCGCGTGTTAATGTCCCGTTGTCGAACCTGTAGGTGTTTTCACGTCCTGCGAATTGCCCCCCCCGGCTCCAGTTGCTGTAGCAGCGGGATTTTCGCCGGTTTTGCCTGATTCCGCGGATGAAGTACTGCTACCAGTTGTAGTGCCCGTGGATGTTGAGGATGCAGATGGCGCCGCAGTAGCAGTGCCCGTGGTCGACGTTCCTGCAGTTGGAGTACCGGTGGCGATTATGGTTGGATTGTTACTTACGCTGAAGTTGCGAATGTATAGCACGAGTTTATGAATGTATGCATGGTCAAACTTGACATTCTTCTTGGTGTCTACCTTGCCCAGGAAGTTAGGCATCCCCTCCCACTTTATGCCATTGGCAATATGGTCGAAGAGGGTATCATCATCGCGATCATAAAATCTACGAAATGTTTGAAAGTTTGCGGGCATTGGTTCAAGATTTCGAGCAAGCGGTCCGTCGCCATCACCTTTAGTACCGTGGCAAACTGCGCAATTGGCGCCGAACACGGGAAGAATTGCTTCCAGGTCCTTGTCGGTGAGCGCCTTTACAGCCAGCGATCTTGTATAGAAGACCAGATTCCACACTTCCCGGTTGCTGCGATCTTTCAAAACTGCCGGGTGATGAGTTTTCTCGTCACCGAACGCCAGGAATTTGAAGGTCTCTACCGGCTTTAGTCTGGCCATTGCGCGGGGATCGTTCAGTTTGACGGCGGCATCTTTTCCGCCGTCATCACCGTGACACTGGGCACAGTTTTGTTGCTTCCACACTAGCGATCCATCAGGAATAGACGGTCTGTCATCCGGATAGACCACAAAGTTCACCGGCACCGCCGTCTCTTTCGGGCTAATCATCTGCTCGTTCTTTACCGACATTGGTTGCGAACAGGAAGCAAGCAAGGCAGCGGCGGGAAGAACGTAAAGTATCCTGGCAAAAAGTTTCATCTTATTTTCTCGGCAATCAATAACCAAAGAAGGGAACCCATGACGTAGCTGCCCAGGTCACTATGAGTGCAAATAGCACAATCAAAGCGAGAGGCGGTGGACCTTCGCCAACCCGATACTCAGCCACTTCCTCGTAATGCTCGTCGTGTCCTGCCGCTTCTGCTGCTGCGGCTTTCGCTTTTCCGTCTTCCGACACTAGCCCTCACCTCACTCCACTACTTCTGAATAGCACGCGCCCGTGCCAGGTCTAATCTCGCTTTTGCATCCCGGGCTCTTGCACCGGAATCATCGTCGTCCATCATGTCGAACTTGGAGCCTTCCATATCATCAAATTCTCCGTTCTTGAAAGCCCAGCGCATAGCCAACAGGGCCATCACGAAAAATACAAGACAAACGAAGTAGGCGACATAGACGCCTGATGCTAGTCCAGCCTGGTTCAAGATGCAGTTTGGGCACATGATGATTCTCCTTAGTGGCTACCCGCACCAGTGGTGGTGCCGGTAGATGTTCCGTGCTCTGCTCCGGTAGTTGTACTGGTGCTTGTACCAGTTGTAGTACCGGTTTCAGCTCCCGTGGTTGTACCGGTGGTAGTGCCGGTTGCACCACCTGTAGTACCGTGAGTTTCGCTAGAGGGAGCAGTCTTGGCAGGCGCTTTAAACACGCTATTTTGAGAGTCGATCGCTGGCGGCTGCTCTTCCGGAGGCGGGCTATGATGCTCACCGGCTGGATGCTCGGGTCCGCCCTCATGTCCGCCAGTGGCCGGTTCATAGAGCTGATTAGATAGTCTCGGCAATCGAGTGGGCTGAATCTTGTTCACCTGATCGATGCTATTAACCACAAGCTCTGTATCTTTCGGCAGGGTCTTCAAATAAGCCACCAGATACCACATTTGCTCTTCGCTCAAGGTCATGCCAAAGCGAGGCATACGCGTTCCCGGTACTCCTTCACGCACCCGATAAAACCACATGTCATCCGGATACTGCTTGAAGAATGCGCGGGTAAAATTAGCCGGTTTCTTTTCCAGTGAAATCGAATTAGGTCCATTGCCTCGTCCGTCAAGACCATGGCAAGCAGCACAATTCTGGGTATAGATACCTCGACCGGCATTGGCCGC
This sequence comes from Candidatus Obscuribacterales bacterium, assembly GCA_021732565.1. Taxonomy (GTDB): domain Bacteria; phylum Cyanobacteriota; class Vampirovibrionia; order Obscuribacterales; family Obscuribacteraceae; genus JAKFUT01. The sequence continues at coordinate 2,968 of JAKFUT010000381.1, read as the reverse complement.
GGCATCAGATTCGGTATCTACTTTCTTTTTAGCCAAAAACTCCTGGTACTCTTCCGGTGCCTCAACATAGTGCTTCACCGGGCGATTATTGCCGAGCGATTGAATGTAGGCCACCAGGTCGTTCATGTCGGTATCGTTGAGGAAGCTGAAACTCGGCATAATGGACCCGGGCTTTACCGCACGCGGTTCAACCAGGTGAGCTTTCTGCCATTCGGAGGGAAATTTCCCCCCTTCATTAGTAAGGTCCGGACCGGTTCTAGCGGTGCCGAGCTGGTGCGGTGTCTCATAAACATAGTCGCCCGCTTTCACAAGGGGACCGTATCCACGATCTTGCTTGCGGGTGAACTGCGTGTGGCAATAGAAACAGCCTTCGCGAACATAGATCCGTCGACCGCGCTCCGGGTCGGCAACAGCTGCCTCGGGGGTATCCTTATATGTGTTTCCATGATTGGACGGCTTTGGATTGAATAGCACCATCGGTAGTAGCACCGTCGCAGTGATGATGGTGAAGAAGGTGACGATAATGCCTGTTGCGCCCAGGCGGTAACCTTTCATTTAACCTTTAACCTCCGCAGCCTGAAGTTTGGCAGCCGCTTTTAACTTTGCCTCTTTCGAATAGAGTGACTTGCAGACGTTGTACATAAACAAGCACTGTCCCAGGAAGATCATGATTCCGGATATTGAACGCAGTATCCAATAAGGCGCGAGCTCAATACTCCATATATCAAACGGTATTGCATGGTGCCATCCTGCTGACTGAACGAGTCCGGCGATGGTGAGAGACGTCATCATCAGGCCGAAACCGAGGGTCTTAAGCCAGTAATGGGCTCTGATCAGTCCCTGACTGTAAAACTCACGGCCGGTCAACTTGGGCAATCCATAATATATAGCCGCAGTGGTGATAAACGAAAAGGTACCAAGAAGGGCAAGGTGCGCATGGCCCACCACCCACTGCGTAAAGTGCAAGTACCAGTTCACCCAGCGAGTTGCCTGAAATGGTCCTTGGGTACAAGTAATCAAATAGAAGAGTGATGAGGTAATAGTGAATCGCAGCGGCAGATCCGTAACCATCATCTGCCACTTCCCCTTCATAGTCATGAAGAAGTTTGTGAGCACGGTCATAACTGGAACGAGCAGGAAGATCGAAGAGATAACCGCGATCGCTTTGAGCCATTCAGGTACCGGCGACTGAAGTATATGGTGGGTACCTGTGGGCGCGTAAAACAGAGCGATCCCCCAGAAGCCCAACATGGACAAGCCATGGCTATAGAGCGGGTTATTGGTGAGACGCGGCATTAAGTAGTACATCATGCCGACACCAACGGTGGTGAACCACATTCCGAGAATGTTGTGTCCATAGAACCAACCGACGATGGCATCGTTCAAGCCCGGCAAGGCAACGAAGGTTCGCTGGCCGATGATCCATACAAGCGGGAACCAGAAAAGTGCTCCGAGAAAATACCAGAGCGAAACATAGAGCTTCTTGACTTTGCGGTTGACCACCGTCATGTAGGCGTTCATGGCCACACTAATCAATCCCACTGTGACAATGGTATCGAGCACCGCCCCCAGTTCGGCGTATTCACGACCTTCCGTGAAGCCGTTGGGCAAAGTGCATAGAGCCCCTACCATCACGGCGTTCCAGGCCCAGCAGGTGAAATTGCCGAGTCTTTCACTCCAAAGCTTGGTTTTTGTCAGCGACGGAATCATGTAAAACATGACGCCTACATATCCCATCGACAACCATCCCAGTGCCACTCCATTAACGTGAATCATCCGCAAGTGCGGCATGGACAGCTGCGGAACGTTGTGCACGAGATCGGGAAAGGAGAACTCCATCGCCGCCAGCAGTCCTGCACCCATTCCGATGAGCGACCAGAACAATGCCGACATGATGAAGTTGCGGGATGCGCTTCCTTCCCTGTCGCTTATAAGCCTGTCAACTAACATGAGCTAACCCCTGAGTTGGATATGCGAAAGCGGACATTGACATGGCTGCGTCAGTAAACAAGCGTTGCCGGAGAAGGTCCAAGAGTACCTCCCTGGAGATGCGGTTTAGCCGTAGATGCCGTGTCGGTGCCGTTCAAGTTATGCAGCCTGGTTGAAACTGAACTATTACTAAAGTCTTTCTTTTAAATCACCGCAATTATTGCAGCGGCGCAAATGCCGCACCGCTCACTCGGTGTTTTTTGCTACACAAAGCGTAACGCCCGCTTTTCCTTGCAGCACAGCCATTTCCGGCGCTCACGGTTGTCAAAGCAGCGCGAGCTAAAATATGTTTGTTTTAATCGCCTTCTTTTGTCTCGATTTGTCCGCGAAATGCTGACTCCGCGCTTGCTTTTTCAGTTTTCAAGTTGGTGCTGTTGTATTTATTCATAGCTGTTGCAATACCATTGCGTATCCAGAAATCCACTCCTTCAGCAGCTCTGTCGATTACCTGCGCATATAGATCAAGATCTTCGGCAGGAGGCGCCGAGAGCACATAATCAGCTCGACGAGCTCCACCGGGATCTGGTCCAACACCAAGCTTGAGCCGATCAAAAGGTTTGCCCGGTATCGCCGCTAGTATCGATTCCACACCATGTTGACCACCGGCGCCGCCGCTGCGTTGAAACCGAATGACTCCAAGAGGCAAGGAAACATCGTCATGGGCCACAATCAAATCGGCAGAGTCAATTTTGAACCAATGCAAAACCGCCTGCACTGCCTTTCCAGACAAGTTCATATAGGTAAGCGGTTTCAGAATTACCACATCGATTCCTGTCACCTTGAATCTGGCCACGGCTCCCTGCAGAGCAATATTGCTACGAAATTCCGCACCATGCCTGGTGGCGAGCCGATCGGCCAGCTGAAAACCGGCATTATGGCGAGTCGGTTCATATCGTGGTTCCGGATTGCCAAGCCCGGCAATCAGCTTAATAGGCATGACAGCTCCCTTGCATGTGGTTCGTCGTGTACGCCCGAGCAG